>DASUWI010000091.1:0-58274 GCA_036378495.1 Candidatus Dormiibacterota bacterium | reverse complement strand
CCAAGTGGGTCGTCGCCTCCCAGCCCGGAGCCTGGCCCGGCCCCTATTCCATCGCGCGAGCCGGCTTGGCTTCACGCACAAGGCTGCGTCGACGTGGTAGCGGGCGGCGCCGCTATGACAGGTGGCGGTGGCATCCTAGTGTGGGTGGGAATCGCGCTAGCGCCCGAGACCGGCGGGCTATCGCTTGTTACCTCAGCGGTCGGTGCTGCGGGCGCCCTTGCTGGCGGCTACACAACGTATGTTGGCGTCACACAGGTTTGCTCGCAGGGGTGGTGACGTGAGCTGGGCACGGTGGCGACGGCAATCCGTGGCGATTACCCTCGTGTTTTTTGCGTTCATCGCTCTTTGTATTCTGGCAGCTCTATTTGCTGGCACGTCGCCGAAGCGCGCTATTTTTGGCGGGGGGCTGGTAGCGACTTGGTTCGCCTGCAACGTATTCAGTGGCTTCGAGCTACTCTTCCCCGCTGCCTTTTTGCGGTGGAGAGAACGGTGCATGGAGGGGGCGCCCGACTACTCGAAGCGGCTTGCCGGTTTTACAGATCGGTACGTCTTCGGCAAAGACGCTTACGACGAGCGCATCGCCCTCGGTCGCGTCCGGCGTAACGGCTTCGTTCTGCTTGTTGTCCTGTCGCTCGAATGCGCACTGTTGTGGTTGATCTTTGTCTGGGTTGGCCTTTTATAGGCGACCGCTCAACGTTGTTGGTGCGCGGGGCACGGCCGGGAAGACCGATCCAAGGCCATCACAATTTCTCTCCGGCGATCCGCTTGCTTCCGTTACGTGGTCGCCAATGGATACGCTGGCGAGGATGCGCTCAACCTCTCCGATAGCTCGGGCTTGGCGCCAGCGGGATGGTTGTCGCTATGCGGAACGGCATACATTCAGTGCTTCTCTAAGACGGACACGTTCGCCAGCTCCTTGTCGCCCTTGCCCAGGACGGTGAGGCGCTCCCGGGCCCCGTCACGGCGGTCGAGGCGGAGGATCTCGCTGATGCGGGCCCCGGTGGAGAGCAGCATCCGCACCAGGGCGCGGCGCGTTTCTCGGCCGGCGTGGCCGCCGGCAGCTCCTCCACCAGGCGCTCGCGATCCACGTCCTCCAGCGGCTTGGGCAGCCGCTCCGGGAGCGTGGGCAGGTCGATGGCGAGCGCCAAGTCGCGGGCGGTCCACTCCTCGAGCGCGGCGAAGCGCAGGAAGGAGCGCAGGGCCACCAGGCGGCGCTGGCGCGTGGCCGGGCTGAGCCGTTGCGAGCTGACGCGGCGTTGGTAGGCGCGGATCAGGTCGCGGTCGACCGCCGCGGTGCGCGCCACCCCGGCAGCGGCGGCGAAGTCGAGGAAGCGCTGCAGGTCGGCGCGGTACTCGGTGACCGTGCGCGGGCTGCGGTGGCGGTCGAGCTCCAGCCAGGCGAGGTACTCGTCGACGGCCTGGTCGAGGCGCAGGGCGGAGGCGCGGGGGCGGCGCTGCGACGACACCCCCGCATCGTAGCGCTAACTGCCGCTAATCACTCTTTGCGGCAGTTAGCCTGAGGACGCGCACTGCACGTTGGGGACCCTTGCAGCTTTCGCCGGTGGCGGTGAGTGCCGTCAGATAGCCTGTGCGCTGACCCGATCTGACCTGCCCAGTGCACCCGGAGTCTGTTCGTCCCAGTAAGGAGATGACCTCACGAGTGCGTTGTGTACTAGAGGAATCGCCACCCTTCCTCTTGCAGCAGCAGGTGGTACGTCGCGAAGGTGTCCAGCACCACATTCAGATCTGCGTCCAGGGCGTGCCAGTGCACGGTTGCGAACGCTGCGTGATCACCGAGCGGATGACAGTCGACGGCCACTGGGAGCCAGGTTGCGGCCCCAGCTGCACGAAATGCGTCCATCATCTGCTGATAATGCGCACGTACCGCTGCTGGGTCGCTCAGATGGGAGGAAACCCCGCCGCGGAGCGCGAGGAACGGACTGTGACAAAGCTCGGCCACTGCCGCGGCGTCGTGGGCTGTGCAACGCCGGCCGTACTCGTCGATGAGTTCGTTGATGTCATCAGCCATAGCATCCAGCCTCGCACTCCAACGCCGCACGCTTCAAGCTCACGACTCGACATACCGCCGCTGCCTTGGCGAGTTGCCCCAGTTCTGCCCAGTGGGGATTCCCGGCAAAGGTCGGCTGCTTTCTCATGGTTCTCTCACTCCCTCGTCGACGCGATATCACGCGCCAAGCGGTATGTCGGCGAGAGGGTGACGGTGTAGGCTCCACGCAACCACGATCGCCAGCCCGCCATGCTACGACGCCGATGCGCTGAGATTTCCGACTTCGTTCGACGGGAGGGAAGAAGACGTGTCTCGCCGCTGGATACCATGGCTGCTCGCCGCCGGATCCTTCGACTTCGCGCTCGAGCAAGCCATAGTCAGCCCTGCGCTGCCGGCGATCCAAGTCCAGTACGGCGCATCACCGACCACCGTGGTGTGGCTGGTGACCGGGTTCCTGTTGGGCGCGACGGTGGCGACGCCGGTGGCCGGCCGCCTCGGGGATCGACTGGGACGCCGCCGCGTGCTGGTCCTCTCCCTTTTCGCGTTCGCCGCTGGCTCGCTCATGTGCGCGCTGGGCGCGTCGATCGGGGTGCTCATCGCCGGGCGCGTCGTCCAGGGCCTCGGCGCGGGCGTCGGCCCGCTCACGCTCGCCCTTGCATGTGAGGGGCTCGAGCCACACCGCGTCGCACGGGTCGTGGGGCTTCTGGTTGGCGCGGCGGGATTAGGCGCCATCTCCGCGCTGGTCGGGGCGGTCCTTGTCGACCATGTCTCCGTCTCGTCGATCTTCTGGCTGCTCCTCGGCGTTGCGCTCTGTCTTGCCGTCTTCATTGATCGGACCGTCCCGGAGACGCCGCAACAAGCGAACACGCTCGTCGACTGGCCGGGCGCCGCGCTGCTGGCGGCGGGACTGGGAGGAGTGATGCTCGTGGTCTCGCAGGGAGACGCCTGGGGCTGGGGATCACCAGCGATGCTGTCGCTCGAGGGTGGTGCCGCTGTTCTGCTCGTCGCGTTCGTCGTTCGAGAGATGCACACGCCGAGCCCGCTGTTCGACGTGGCAACGCTGCGTGCTCGACCGATGTGGACAGCCGACGTCGCAGTGTTCGTCGTAGGGTTCTCGTTCATCGTCGCGTTCACCCTGGTGCCGCTGATCGCCGGCTACCCATCCGCGACCGGCTACGGGCTCGGCCTGTCGACCACGAACATCGCACTGGTGCTTGTGCCGGCCGCGGTGGCGTCGTTGATAGCCGGACTCCTGGCCGGCCGTCTCGCCCGGCTGGTGGGATCACGGAACCTTGCGCTCGCCGGAACCGCGTGTGCGCTGACCACATACGTCGCGCTGATCACGCTCCACTGGACAGCCGCCACGCTGGCAGTGGCGATGGTTCCCCTCGGACTCGGCCTCGGCTTGTCGTTGAGCGCCATCCTCGACGTCATCGTGATGTCGTCCGGCGCGCACGAGACTGGCGTCACGATTGCGCTGAACAACGTCATTCGATCGATCGGTTCCGTGCTCGGGCCACAGGTCGCCATCGCCGTCGTGCTGGCGACGCCGTCTCTCGTCCCGGGCCTGCCGGCGGAGGCCGGCTTCCGCAACGCCTTGGTCATGGGCGCTATCGCCACGGGAGTGGCAGTGCTCCTGCTCTCGCTGATACCTGGACCGAGCGCGGACCCGGTTCGGCAGGAGGTGGCAGACGCGGCGTCGTGGCCGTGGCTGAGTGCCGCCAAACGCTGATGCCACAGCTGTGAAGGTGCGCTGCTGTGAAGGTGCAGCAAACTGGCACGACCAACGAGCGCGAAAACTGGCACCAAAAAGTGCACGAAAGTGGCAGCGGTTGCTCCGTCGATGCCGGCCCATCCACACGGGAGGGAGCATGCGCGATCGACCGTCGATGAATTCCAGCGAGTGTTGGGTTGGTGCGGCTGGGTCATTCGGTGCATTGCCAGTTTCATGCTCCTTTCCGCTGCCACTCTCATGCACTCATCGCTGTCATTGCAGCGTACCTTCACAGGCGCGCAGGCCCGAGTCCCATACTTAGGTGCCGACCGGCATGAACGGACACGACGGGGACCTGGCGATGGCCGTGGATTTGGTGACACTGCCCGAGCCTCCGCGAGACAAGCTCATCGCGGCGTTCATCACATTGGAAGGACCGTTCGTGCGCCTGATCGATCGGATGCAGGACGGGAGTGCCGCGGTTGATCGGCTCACCTGGACCGCGGACGACGTCGTCGCCCACGTCATCAGTGCCACCGAGATCTATGCCGACATTCTGCGCGGGCGCGGCTCACCCTACGATGCGCTGAGCCCGGACGCGATTGCCGCGCGCAACGACGCAGACATCGCGGCATTCACGGATCGTCGTCCGGGCGCGATGGCAAAGCGCCTCCAGGCCGCGATCGCGGACGTGCTGGCCGAGTTGCGGCGCGATGAGCGCGGGCAGAGCGTTGCGTACCACGCGGGCGTCACGCTCGCGCCGGCGAGTGTGGCATCTCTGCTCCTCGGCGAGGTGGCGGTACACGGACACGACGTCGCCGTGGCGCAACGACGCCCATGGACGGTCGGCGGGGAGATCGCCGACCT
Organism: Candidatus Dormiibacterota bacterium; assembly: GCA_036378495.1. Lineage (GTDB taxonomy): Bacteria > Chloroflexota > Dormibacteria > Aeolococcales > Aeolococcaceae > JAFALX01. The sequence goes on along the minus strand of DASUWI010000091.1, from coordinate 53,685 downwards.
GATCATGCACGGCGTCGCGGCAGTGATGCCGCACTACGTCGACAGAGCGCGGGCGCGTGACGTGCACACCACATATCAGGTCCATCTGCGCGGCCAGACGACGTACACCCTGCGTTTCGATGGACCCGACCTCCGGGTGGGGACCGGCTGGCGTGGCCCCGTCGACTGTCACATCAGCGCCGACCCGTGGACGTACCTGCTCGCCGGCTACGGCCGCATCGGGCCGATCATGCCGGCACTCACGGGCGGCGTCGTCGCCTATGGGCGGCGCCCGTGGCTCGCCCTGCGCCTCCCTCGCCTCATCACGGCTCCCTGACCTCGTTTGCGAGGCGCCGCTGAACCGATGACCCCGCCCAACCGGAGGTCTCTCTGCGCATCTCCGCCATCGTCAATGGGCCGACCGCGACCTCGGGCTGCCGCGCATGCTGGCCGAGGACGACAGCTCGAGCACCTGTCGGGCCTTTACGAGCGTGGCGGTCCTCGTCGTGCTTTTGCGTACCATCAAGCTCCCACCTTGTCGACGACGCCTCAGTGGCCAGGCGGAACGCCAGGCCCCAGCGTCCCCTGCGAGTCCTGGCCCAGCGGCACGGCCGAACGGAGTCCACTTCCGTCGCAGAGTCCGTGATTCGTCCCCTCCGAAATCGGTCTGAAAGTCTCCAGTAGCTTTACAGCGCGCTGGGCCCGAAACATCGGCCAGATGGCCATGTTCCGCCGATTGCTTCTCGAGCAACCGGGACGACGGGGTCTTCGTTCAGCCGTGGATTGCCAGAGGCTCAGAACGTGCGCCGGCATACCGCTCGTCGCCGAGATACACCGCGCTGATCGCGTGGTCTCCCGGTGGCGGGCTGTACATGAGGGTCGCGGCACCGGCGTGGAGCGCGCTCTCGCCCACCGGCTCGCCATCGCATTCGAAGAGGACACTCCCGCTGCATGGCGGAGAGTCCCACCGTCCATGAATGCACGCCTCGAGTGTCAGCGCTTCTGCACGGCGCGCATCAGGAGTCACGGACAGAAGCACCCGCGCCTGCTCGAGGACGGCGGCCATGCAGATTCCTTCCGAGCGCGCCATCTCCTCATCGCCCTCGTAGCTGGCCCGCACCTCGTGGCGCCCGGCAGAGAACAGCTGCACCTTCAGCGTGGCGCGGCCGCCACGGAGCGTCGGCGTCCCCAAAAGCAGCGAGCCGTCGCGGAGTGCGACTGTTCCCGTCGGTGTATGACCCGTTGCGCCACTGACTCTGACGATGAGGTGCACCCAGCTCCCGGCACGAGCTGGTTGCGGCAGAACCGCGACCGCGGTGGTGGTCGGTACGCGCGGCGCGTGGTTGGATGCAGTTCGCTGCGCGGGTCCGGGCACCGCATCACCGTATGCGCCTGGAGGGACAAACAACATCGGACAGGTGGCCAGACTTAAGGCGTTCCACGGCTCGCGGCTGTGCTGGCGAGCTCGGTGCGGTTCGCCACCCCAAGCTTGCCGTAGATGTGCGCAAGGTGGGCTTTGACGGTCCCGCGCGACATGAACAGGCGTCCGCCGATCTCCGGGTTGCTGAGGCCGGCCACCGCGAGGCGTGCCACGTCCGCCTCGGTCGGCGTCAGGCTCTCCCATCCGAGGGCTGGCCGCAGGCGCCGACCGCGGCCGCGCGCAGCGTAGCCGGCCGCATCCGTCTCCGAGAGTGCCTCGCCTTCGGCGAACGCCTGCGTCCACTCGACGGCACCGAGCGCTGCTTCTGCCTGGCTGCGGATCGAGGCCAGCCACCTTTGGTCGGGTGGGACCGGAGCAGATCCAAACGCGCGGCGCGACGCGGCGGCGGCGCCGAGGAGACGTGCGGCAAGCGCAGGACGCGACTCGGCTGCGGCGAGCGCACCGATGGCCTCGAGCGCCTGCGCCGCATCGCGATGAAGACGGTGCTCGAGGAAGGTGTCGAGCGCTGTATGCAACAGATCACCGGCGCGCACGAGGTTGCCGCGCTGCACCTCGGCGATCCCATCGAACAGGTCTGCCAGCCCTGCCCGGCGTTCGCTTCCGGTCCGGGTGGAAAGCCGGCGCAACGCGGCCGCGTGCTCGCGCGCCTCGTCGGGCTGCTGGTTGGCTAGCGCAATCGTGGCGGCGAGCTCCTGAACACTGCTCGCTCCCGGGAGGTGGCGCTGGTCGTAGTACGGCGCGATCCGTTTCCGCGGCGCCTCCAGGTCTCCGCGTGCGAGCTCGGCAATCGCCACGCCGTGGTGCAGGCTGGGAACGACTGCGCTCAGGCCCTCGTCGCACGCCTCATGCAGCGCCGCCAACCCCTCGGCCAGGGCGATGTCCGCCTGGCCGCTGTGCGCCAAGGCATGCACGCGGCAGTAGATGGCGAAGTACCGGATGAGTGTGGGTTGCGTGCCGGCCAGATCGATGGCGGCGTTACTGTGCGCGAGCGCCTGCGGCTCGTCGCCCTCGCAGTGAGCGGCCCACGCCAGGGTGAACTCCATCCACGTCCGCAGCCACGCGTAGGCGCGTCCCGCACCGAGTGTGTCGAACTCCACGCATGCTGCACGGGCTGCGTCGAACCGATCGCACTGAAGCTCGGCGGCTGCGAGCGCGATCAGGGCGTGGGCCAGGCGGTGGCGATCCTGGGCACGCCGCAGCAGCTCGACCGCCCGGCGTCCAGCGGCGGCTCCCCTCAGCGGATCGCTTGTGCTGAGCACGCCGGTCATCACCTGCAGGCAGCGTCCCAACGCGTGGTCGTCACCAGCAGTCTCGGCCAGTGTCAGAGCGAGCGTTCCCTGCGTGTATCCCTCTGCGTGATCGAGGGCGAGGAAGGACAACTCTGCCCACGTGCAGCGCGCCAACGCCTCGCGCCGGTCATCGTGGCCGGCGAGCACCGATAACGCCCGGGCACACGTCGCCCGGCCCTCGGCGAACCGGTCTTCCAGCACCCACCAGAGGCCCAGGCCTGCAGCGATGTCAAGCGCCCGCAGGTCGCGCTGCTGCAGCGCATGATCGATCGCCGACATCAGGTTCGCCGCCTCGCCCGCCAGCGTATCGCGCCCCGACTGGTGCTCGAGCAGCTCGTCGGCATGACGCGCCAACTCGCAGAAATGGTCGAGATGACGGCCGCGGAGCGCGTCGGCCTCGCCTGCCTCGGCCAGCTTCTCGAACGCGAAGTGGCGCACCGCGTCCGGCATCTCATACCGGTCCGAGCGGCCGGATCCGATGCGCACGAGGCCGGCGCGCGCAAGTCCGGCCACTGCCTCGCGCATGCCGGTGCACTCGTGCGGCGCTGTAGCAGCCACGGCGACGGCGGTTTCTAGAGTCCAGCCGGCGAATACCGAGCAGCGCCGCAACAGCGCGCGCTCTGTGTCGGACAGGAGTGAGTACGTCCAGTCGAACGAGGCACGCACCGTTGCGTGACGCGGAGCGACTCCGGCGAGTTGCGAGGTCGTCGCGGCTGTGCGGTCGTCCAAGCTCGCGATCAGGTCCACCACATCCTCGCCGGTGACGCGTGCGGCGACCAGCTCGAGAGCGAGCGGTACACCGTCCAGCTCGCGGCAGATCTGCGCCACCGCCGCTGCGTTCGCCTCGCTGAGCGCGAACCTTTCGTGAGCTCGCTGTGCACGGGCCACGAACAGGCGCCCCGCGTCGGACGCCACCACCGCTGCCGCCGTATCGTCCAACGGCGCTGTGAGCGGCGGCGTCCGCCAGGTCACCTCGCCCGCAACGTCGAGCGGACGGCGGCTCGTCGCGAGCAGGCGCACAGTCGGGTTTCCCCGCAGCAGGGTTTCGACGAGTTCCGCAACCGCCACGGCCACGTGCTCGCAGTTGTCGAGCACGAGGAGAACATCACCCCTCAGCGACTCAACGAGAGTCTTGCGCCGGTCGCGGCCCGGCCGCTCGTGAACACCCGCGGCGTCCAGCGCGGCGCCCAGCACCTGCTCGGCCGTCACCAGCTCGGACAGAGCGATGATAGTCGCCCTGATTCCTCGGATCCTGCTGCGCTCCGCCGCCATCAGCGCCAGGCGCGTTTTGCCCACCCCGCCAGGGCCGGTCAGCGTGACCAGGCGCGCGGCCTTGAGCATCGTCGCAACAGTGTCGAGCTCGGCTGTGCGGCCTACGAACTCTGCTGTGGCTTCGCGCCGGTGCACTGCCAGTGTTCCCTCCCAACCTCGGACATGACGCCGGCTGCTTGCGCGCCGAGACAAGGCTACCCTCGAACGAAGCGTCATACCAAGCCCCTGCGGCAATGGATACAACCACGCGGGGTAAGCGGAACGCGTCGTATGCGCCGACCGCGCATCCGCCCGCGAGGTGTGGCCACGTGGCCGATGTTCTGGCGTGAGCCGGACCATACCCTGCGGCCATGGCAGACAGCGATAGGACCGGAGTGGCAACGGATTGGCGGCATCCATCTGCTGATGGCGTGGCCGCGATGGATGGAGCATTGCTTGCGAACGGGGACGCTGCCTGGGCGGCGGTCGCGGTCCAGGGTCGTCTGCGGCGGGGCCCGGTCGCCGCGGGGGGATCTCTGGACGCAGATTTCGTGTACGGCGCCTACCGCCACGGGTTGTATCCCGTGGTCGCCTGGAGCGACGAGAAGCTCGCCGACATTGAGGGGCGGTTCGGTGACGCCGTCAGGAGCGGGCGCGTGGCCGTTCTGCCGTCCGACCGCCGCAACATCCTCGAGCTCACGTGGCTTAGCCCCGATCCCCGCGCCGTACTGCGAACTGGCGAGACCCGAGAGGGTTCGGACGTGCGCAGGACGCTGCGGCGCTCGGGATGGTGCTCCACTGTCGATCGGGTGTTTGGCGATGTTGTGCGGGCCTGCAGTGACAGCCATCCGAACAACTGGATAACGCCCGACATTGTCGCCACGTACGAGGAGTTGCACCGGCGTGGCGTCGCTCACAGTTTCGAGGTCTGGGAGGGCTCCGATCTTGTCGGCGGGACATACGGCGTCCTGGTCGGTCGAGTGTTCTCCGGGGAGTCCATCTTCCATCGCGTGAGTGACGCCGGGAAGGCGGCGGTCGCCGATCTCGTGCGTCGCCTCGTGCTCTCCGGGGTCGTCTATTACGACTGCCAGGAGATGTCCGAGTTTAACGCGTCCTTCGGAGCGATCGAAGTTGCACGCGCGCGCTTCATCGCCGTGCTGCGTGAGTGTCGCGACCTGCCCACGTCGCTGTTCTGCACTCCGATGGAGCTTCGTGATTGGGGAGCGATGACACTCTGAGAGACGCCCTCGCGGAGGATGCGGCACCCCTGGCCATGTCGCCGATGTTCTTCGAGTCGAACATCTCGGAATCGACCCTGAGCAAGGGCTGCCCGGACGTCCCGAGATCCTAGAACGCGCAGGGCTGCTTGCCCTACGCGCCGGCCCGTCGTCCCGGCGCTCCGGTGATTGACCTTGACTTCTCTGACGGTCGAGTGTTGCAGGGGTGGCAGCGCGGACTGCACGGTGGTGCCCCGGACAAGAACAACCTACTCAGCATCGGTCGGTTCGCAAGGCAGTCCGCGCTTTCGATCGGTCAGCTCCGCCACTACCAGGAGCTCGCTTGCTCCTCCCTGAGGTAGTGGACCGAGAGACTGGGTACCGCTGCTACCGCGAGCACCAAGTAGGTAGTGCTGCGGTCGTTGCGGCCCTCCGCTCCGTCGACACGCCGATCGCTGAGATCCGCCGAGTTCTCGAATGTCATGAGCCGCAGCTCATCGCGGAGACGCTAGCGCGGCAACGACAACTTCTGGAGGCCCGCAACGAATGCGGCGATGGTGATCGGCCTCATGCGAACGGAGAGCCGCGGCAAGCACGTGCACATTCGTTTCCTCAGGGCCCGACGGGGGGACGCGAGGCTGTTGGCTGGAGCTTCGCCCTCGGTGCCGCCAGTCCTCGCGGCCGCATGCGGGAGCCCGTCCGCGGCCACGACGCCGGCCTCGCCGTCCAGCCACGCATCGCCAGCAGCACAGTTGGACTCGTGCCTGGTCGGCACGTGGACGAGCATCGGCGAGAACGGAACCACCACGTACGCCTCCCATCCGGGATCGCCGACCGTGCGATTCAACGGCGCCGGCGGTCAGGTCCTGAAAATCGGCCCCCACGCGACCGCAGACTTTCAATACGGCGGCGCCACGCCGGTGCAAGGCACGGATTCCGACGGTGCGGCGGACGTGATCACGACGACCGGCTCCGCTGTCGGTCGCGCGACGACTGCTGACGGTCAGCTGACCTACATCCTCACGGACTCGAACTCCATGCACGTCACTGTCACGCGTAACGGTGCCGTGTCGCAGGAGGTAGCATCGACGCGCCACAGCAATTCACCTACCGTGCACCGCCGGGAAGACGATGACCTGGACGCAGAAACTCAGCAACTTCGACGAAGTCATCACCTGGGTGCCAGCCTGACCCAGACCGGCACGTGTCACGCGCCCACGTTCGGTGACCGGGTATTGATCGCGCTGATCCGGCTGGCAACTCGCGCTGAGGTCACCTCCAAAGACTGGCCACCTGGCCGATGTTCTTCCAGTGATCAGCGCCGTATCGTGCGGATACGCCGTCCTCGAGCGGGGGCGCGAAGGTTTGACGATGGTTTCGGGAGGGTCATTGATGAAGCGGTTTGCGATAGCAGGGGCAGTCCTGGGACTCGCTGTGGTACCCGGTGTCACCGCGACGGCGTCGGGTGGAGCCACCGATCCGAACTCCATTCAGCTCTCGACCGGGTACGTCGATACTCTTCGCGCGGGAGGCAACCTCCCCAGTGGCTGGGGACAAAGCGCCGTCTTTGTGGGCAACGTCGGTCCGTATGACGCCGGCGCGCTGCTGATCAACAATCCGTCGAACAACCCGCTCGATGTCGACGACGTGTCGGTCAACGTGGGGGGAACCGTGACAGACCTCTGGGGCAGCTTCGTTGTTCCGCCGAAGAGCTCAGCAATCCTGACGCAAACAGCGAGCTACAACTTCGACACATCGGATGAGAACAGCCAGCACTGCCGTGCGGACGGGGTGATCCCGACGATCACGGTGACCGTCGCGCAGGCACCGCAGCACCCGTTCGTGTTTGCTGATACGAGCCAGGTGCTGAACACCGGTGGCATCGACCAGGACACCTGCACCACGCAGCCCAACGAGAGCCACAACTGGGTCCGCGCCGCGAACATCAGCGACTCGGCAGGCTGACGCTCGGCGAGGGTGCACGCGCATCTTGGGCATGGTCCTACGCTTGGACTCGTTGCCTCGGCTCGCTCGGGAAACGCACGTGATCAATGCCGACTCTCGGACGCCCGGCTACCGAAGGGCGAGCCTACGCCAGCCGGGGGTGAATGGACCTGACCATTGACCGACGTAGCAGGGTGTCAGATGACCAAGGGAGAAAGGGCATGGCGACCGGGAGCGAAGTGGCCGAAACTGTAGGTAAACTCATCGACGCGTTCAACTCCAGGGACATCGGCGAGATTGATGCGGTCATCGCCGACAGCGGTCGGGTGCTTGGGATCGGCAGCGATCCGGATGAGTGGTGGGTGGGGCGCGAACGCCTGGTGTCGGTGATGGAGAGCCAGCTCGCGGAAATGGGTGGCGCGCTCTGGGAACTGCGCGAGTCTGTAAGCTCCGACGGGTGGATGGCGTCTAAGGTGGACGTGCGCATGCCGGACGGCAGCAGCGTGTCCGGCAGAATTACGGTGGCGTGCACGCCGGATGGAAAAGTGGAGCACTTCCACTTCTCCATCGGTGTCGCCAATGAGGCTGCGATCGCGATGAACCTGACGACGTAGGCCGATGGTCGACGAGTTCGCATGCCTTACGTCGGGCCGTGCCGGTCGATCCCCCTCGGGCATGCGCGTCGCGCAGGGTCACGTGCGGGATGGAGAAGGTCGCGCTGTAGGGGCTGACGTGAACCTCCGAGGCGAGGGTCGCGCCGTGCTGGTAGCCGGCAGCGCGCACCGCGTCGACCTTTGTGCCACAGCGCCGCGAGAGCCTAATCGTCGTTCGTCAGCGCCACGTACCCGGGATCCGTCGCGAGCCACGCGGGAGCGCCGTACGAGAAGCGACGCGGCGTCTTTCTCGCCTCTCCCGCACGCTGCGAACGCGTCGACATAGTCGTCAAACCACCTGCTGATGTCGCCGCTCTCTCCACGACAATGGACGATGCCGCTTTCAGGTCGTAGGAACCGCCGTGACGATGCGCAACGTCGTGGCGACCCAGCGCGCGCACGCGGTGCTCGGAATTGACAATGTGTTGACCTTGCGATGTGGTGCCCCAACTGGAGGGCTAACTACCGCTCATGGTTCTTTGCGGTAGTTGGTTCATCGAGGTTGACTCTCGGCCACGGAGACGGAGGGACAATTACGTGAGTATCCACGCCGGCAGCAGCTACGACGACGAGCCTGCGCATCGCAACGGTCCGCATTCCGGCGGCGTCTGCGGGCTTGTACCGGAGTTGGCATACGGCAAACCTCTCCGGCGGCGCCATGACTTCGATGAACTCAGCCGAGCCGAATCCATCTACGGACGGGGTGACCTACGTACGTGTGATGTGAATCCTGTCCCAGTAGTAGTCCGATTGAGTCGTCGACCCCGCGCCGGCGACGTACGTGTGAATCAGGAATTGTCCGACTGAGTAGTACAACGGAAAGTAGGCCGCTTGGTCGCTGAGAAGCTTGGACAGCTGCGCGTAGAGCCGGACTGCTTCCGTGATCGGAAGCGCGTCAGCTTTGGGCAAGATGCTGTTGTACTGGTCCGTTGTCGGACCCGGGTCGCCGACAGGGTCGGCGAATCCGGACGTGTTCGCACCTTCAGCGGGTGCGCCCCAGAGGTTGTCGAACCAGTCCTGCGGATGGTTGTAGTCGAACCCCCAGCCGTCTCGCGACAACACGAACTTGCCCGCGATACGATCCGAGACATACCCGGAGACGTCAGGATGCGGATCGAGCTCAACTGTCACCCCGAGGTTGCGCTGCCACTGACCCTGCAGATAGCTGGCCACCGGGTCGTTGAGCCCACCGGCGTCATAGGAATACTTGAGGTTCGCCGTCAACTTCCGCTCGGGATCATAGATACCAAGCAGCTTCCGAGCCTCCGTCGGGTTGAATTTCGACAGCGGGTCTCGGTTGTCACCCAGGTTGCCGAGAAGGCCCTTCGTGATGAGACCGCCTGTTGCCGGGATGCAGAGCAAGTTCTTGCAGACGGTTGAAGCCAGTCCGGTGAGGTCGATCGACTCGGCGAATGCTCTGCGCAACCCGACAGCAGCCTCGCTTTCACCCAGGAACGGTCCACCGGTCGCGGGGTTGCCGATGTTCGGGCTCACCCAGGTGGTGCGGCCCTTCGGGATCAGCCGCAGTTCTCCGGCTTCGCCGCTGCTGTTCTTGATGCGGAGAATGTCCGCGACCGAAAGGCTGCTGTGGCCGCCGTAGCCGACGATGTCGTAGCTCCCCTGCTCCCACGCGCCGACTGCCGTGGACATTGCAGAAGGATCCTTGATGTCGTTGATCACCTCCCGCAGCCTCGGCACGGGCGTACCCCACCAATGGGAGACGGCCTTCCAGGTGATCGACTGCTTGGGGACGTAGGCATTGAGATAGAACGCCCCCGTTCCCACCAGACCGTCGGTGACGCCCGGACCGCCCGGTTTGGACCACCAGTTCAGTGGGTCGTTCCTGATGACGCGCTCGTCAACAATCGCGCCGGTGGTCCCCTGCAGCGTCCACGCAGCAAGACACCACCCGCACGCGCGACCGAGATGGATCTGCACCGTAAAGGCGTCGGGAGCGGAAAGACCCGACATCTGGAACTGCGAGTCGTGCGCTGCCAAGCGCTGCTCCACCCCGGAATGGCAGGCCAGCGGATCGGATCCAGCAGCGCACAACGAAGCTGCGGCGTGCTGCACATCGCTGAAGCCTGCGATGGCAGCGAAGTTGCTCGAGTACGCGCCGCGTAGCGCAGCAGCGCGATTCCACGAATAGAGGACGTCTGTCGACGTCACGCGGTCGCCGTTGTCGAAGACGACGTCGTGCCTGAGGTGGACCGTGTAGGTGAGACCGTCAGCTGAGACGCCGCCGTTCGACGCCGTCGGCACCGTCGTGGCGATGTCGGGCACGACTTTCAGACTGTCGTCGAAGCGCCACAGGTTGTCGAACACGTTCTGTGAGAGCTCTGTCTCGGCCTCGGAACTGGCCTCTGCCGGATCCCAACTCTTGGGGTCCTGAAATACGGGAAACCGCAGGATCTGCTGCGGCGCTGAAGCGCCTTGCTCCGCCTTGCTGCAGGCGGCGCCGGTGAGCACTGCCAGCGCGATGATCGCCAGCCCCTCAGTGCGGATTCGCACGCGTTTCGCGCTCCTGGATGGCTCGCGTCAGCTCCAACCGGCTGGCGACGCCAAGCTTGGCGAACACATGAACGACGTGAGTCTCGACGGTTCGTCGCGACACATAGAGGCGCTCCGCGACCTCCTTGTACAGCAGCCCTGCGGCGACGAGCTCGGCGACACGTTGCTCAGTGGGGGTCAGGCTGGCGTACCCGGTTGTCGGGCGCTGGCGCGGACCCCGCGGGCCTGATCGGATTCCGCACGCTCGCATGCGCGAGCGGGTGCGCGCTACGTCGCGCCAAGCGCCGAAGCGCTCATAGAGCTGCAACGCCTCGGTGAGCAACGGAGCCGAGCCGGACGCCGCTCCAGCCTCTTCGCACGCGAGTGCGAGATCGACGACGCGCGGCGACGTGCGCAGCACAGCGACGGCCGCAAGCATGCCGTCAGCGTCGTGGCTCACCATCGCCTTGCTGAGCAGGGCGAGGCCGGTCATTGAGATGACGTCGGCGCACTGAGCCATCGTCTGCAGGTCGTCGGTTACGACCCGCGCAGCATTCAAGTCGCCAAGAGCGATGGTGAGTTGGACGAGCGCTCCACCAAAGTCTCTCCACGTCTGAGTCCAGGTGCCCCATGCAGAGGGTCCACCATATTCCTCACGGCGATGCCGCATCAGGTTTGCGACAAGACGCCGCGCCCCCGTGCTGTCGCCGCGCGCGGCAGTGACGTACGCGTTGGCAAAGGTGATGAGATGCTCCTCTTCCTGCACTGGGACCGTCGGCCTCGCGAGCAGCGAGGAGGCGTGTGCAATGTCACCGCAACGGGCGTGGATCACCGCAAGAATCGGCTCGATGGCGCCGCCGAGCGCTTGTGGAGCCCCGGATTCGCTGGCGACTGTCATCGCCGTCTCACCGGCGGCGACGGCGTCGCTCCAGCGGCCCCGATGCAGCTCGCATCGCATGGTGTGCCACTGCCTGAAGGGCTCCATGAACCTGCCGCGCTCTCCTCGCCACGCGGGCGTGTCAAGGAGTGCGATCGCCTCATCGAAGCAGTCAGCGACGATGAGCGCTCCGACAAGCGGCGGCTGCGGGAACCCTGCCGCTTCGGGATCGGTGTCGACGTCACTGAGCACGCGCGCCGATTCGAGTGCATAGTCCCGCGCTGCGCTCATCCTCCCAGCGTAACGCGCAACGGCCTCGTGTGCGGAGAGCGCCCAGTACTGCGTGCACGCGTCATGCAGGCGTCTGCCGAGTGCCAGGGCCCGAGATGCGTCGTTGTCTTGAGTGTGGAACGCCTCGCCGCTCCAAGCACGGCTGTTGACGGACATAGCGAAGACGCGTGCGCGTTCGGCCTCCGTCAGAAACGGGCTGGCCGTCAGCGCTTTCAGTTCCGCGGCCTTTTCCTCGTACTCGGCTCGGGTGTGCAGGACGTCCACGAGGGCGCTTCGCGCCAGCGTGCGCACCCGTCCGTCGGCAACGCGGTCGATGAGGCGCTTGAGCACGTCCTTCGACTGGCCAATTCGTCCCGCCGCCAAGAGGGCCTGTCCCAGCTTGAGCTCGATGTCAGCGAGGACCGCGTCCGTCGAATCGGCGATCGCCGCGGCCTGCTCCAAGAGTGACGCTGCACTGACCGGGTCGCGAACCGCGGCATCACACCCGGCGCGGAAGAGGACGCGAGCCGCTGTCGCGTCGCCGGGTTCGGCCGCGGCTGCGCTATGCACAGCTACGCGTCCCACCGCCGCACCCGCGTCCATGAGCGCATCCGCAACCTGACGGTGGAGAGCTCGACGAAGCGAGGTCCCAAGGTCTTCGTACAACGCTTCGCGGACGAGATCGTGTTGAAACGCCAGCCCCGCCTCCGATTCGACGAGCACACCCGCAGCCCGCGCCGGGCCCAGCGCCGCAAGCAACTCCGTCGCCGGACGCCCTGTCACAACGCTGAGGTCCTCGACCGAGAAGACGCTTCCCAACACAGCGGCGATGCGGACCACCTCCAGCGTCGGCGGTGGGAGAACGCTCAGGTGACGCAGGATGAGCATCGTGAGAGCGGGGGGCGCCGATGGAGCGGTCCCTGCCGTCAGCTCAACGCAGCCCTGTGCGCTCTCCAGCAGCCGCTCGCGGCTCAGCGTCTCGAGCAGCTCGCGCACGAACAGCGGGTTGCCCGCGCACTTACGCGTCATGGCCACGAGCCGCGGACCGGGAGTGCGGCCGGCCAGCAGCGTCACGAGTTCGTCGGACGCAGCTGCGTCAAGCGCGTCGATCGTCAGCCAGCGTCCCTCGTGGGACGTGATCACCCGCAGGAAGGCGGCGAGGCTCTCGGTTCGGGGTGTGCCTCGCAGCGCCGCGATGAGCGCGACCGGCAATACGCGCGTGAGTCCCGCGACTCTCCCAAGCGTCATGAGCGATGCGTCATCGCACCATTGCAAGTCGTCGACAATCAGCGCGACCGGTTGGCGGCTGGCCCACTCTTCGAGCAGATCGACAATCGCTTCGAGAATCCGATGGCGGCGGTCGGCGACCCCGTCCCATCCCGCGGCCTCACTCGCGGCGACCGACCCAATCGCCGCGGCAAGTGCCGCTCGTTCAGGGTCGCGCGAGCGACGCCGCACCTCCAACGCCTGACTGATGACCCCAAAGGCTCGCTCGCGCTCCAACTCGAGCCCGGCTCCGCGCAGGACCCTGACTCCAGCGTCTGCGGTCTCCTCGTGCCAGACCTTCAGGAGGTGGGTTTTGCCGATGCCGGCCTCCCCCTCCGCGATCAGGATGCCGCCCTTGGACCGCGTCAGGTTCGCGATTGTCTGTGAACCCGTGGACCGCTCGAGGCGTCGACTGACAGTCGGCGTGACGTTCGGGATCTGGGCGACCGGTGCCTCGCCTCTCAGTTCCTCTCCTCCCCGCTCTCCCGCGCTCAGTCAATAGTAGCGCCGCCGCTCTCACCGCGAGTGCGCGGCAACGGCTCGCTTCTGCCAGCTGCGTCTGAAGCCTGCGGAAGGATGTTCGACAAGAGTCGAAGCAGGTCCAGCCAACCCTGAAACGCGGTTGTCTGCGCCGAATCGTCGATGCGGATCGACCCGGCGAGTGGCGTCGTGTCGTCGACGTGCAGGTGAACATCCATGAGGCACACCGTACGCCCGTCCACGCCCTGAAAAATCCGTAGCCGTTACGGATGTTCTGTCCCACCGCCCGGTGCCACGCTCGCCGTCATCGAGGCCACATCAGACGTGGCGATGTCTGCGGAGGATGCAGTAGCGCCCTGAGAGGGGAATCAAAGGAGAGACAAATGGAAGCCCGGTTGAGAGTCTGGCGGCTGAGCAGAGAGATGCTGCTCGTCGTAGCGGCACTTGCGCTGCTTATTGGAGCGATGGCGGTCGGATATGGAATTCGTGCAGCTACGGGTGCGAGTGCCACGCACACGGTATACGTTTCAAGCGGCGGGCCGACGTCAGCAACCCAGAGCGATGCACCCTGCGTGTGGACGGGAACAGTAAAGGGCTGCTGACGACTGATGTGGGGCCGCGTGTTGCGGCCCCATCACCAACAAGAACGCATCAAGGGAAGACGCATGAACACGCAGGGGAAACATCGCTGTCGAAGTGCGCTTCCGGCGAATCGCAGTTGTGGCGATCGACGGCGCTGGCTCTTCTGGCATATGAACGGCGGACCTTTGTCAGGAGGGTGGTCGCCGGACACGTACTACTACACGCCCTGACGTGTTGCCACGAGGCATAACACTCGACCAGCGGAAACGCATGAGAAGGAAGAAACGCGACGCCACTCCGGTCTCTACCGACCGAGTACCAAAACGCATCGGGAGGTTACACATGAGTCTAACCTTAGGTTGCTTCGCATTACGGATAAGCGCGAACGCGCGCAGCCTGAAGAATCGCAGAGCTAGATCGTCGATGGGTACGCGACGGAGCAGAGTAATCGCCACCGCCCTCGCTGCTGCTGCTGGCGTGCTAGCAATGCCCGAGCTCACCGCCGTTGCCTCGACTAGCGGTGTCGTGAACGCGACGATCCCGGTGGCGCCGGGCGCAGTGCGCTCGGTCGCTGTGTCGCCGAACAACGTCACCTACAGCTGCAGCTCGGGCAGCCTGACGCTTCCCAATGGGATTTGCAATTTCTCAAATTCCCCTGGCATCACCGTCACCAATGGCGGCGTCTCGGCACACATCGATGTCAACGGGGCGGACGCAGTTCCGAGCGATAACCAAACGCACTGGACGCTTTGCGGCAGCGCTGGTCCCGCGTGCAGCGGCGCTAACTCCGCGCCCGGTGCAAACCAATACGCAGAGCAGAATTACTCGTGCGCCACTACCAGCGCTTCGACCTGCACGTATCCGCCCCTACTGAACAATTCACCTCAATGCGACACTACGTTCAACCCAGCTAACAGCACCGATCCGTGCTCGGCCGCAGTCGGAGTATCTCAACACGAAGGGCTTTACGTAGAGGGTCCGCAGTCGTCGATTGATACTTCCCCCACCTTTACCACGCCGATAACGTGGACGGCGGTCCCATAGTGCTCGCCGGCGGTACGGGAGTTCCCGCGAGAGCCCGCACCGCCCGCGGTCTGCGTGCAGCGACTAGCGTCGAAGCATCTCGGTGCTGCTTCTCGTGCGCAGGGTAGCCGAATGCGTGCGACTGTGTTCACCTTTACTTGGCTTTCGCGGTGGGGTATATCGCTGATGAACGCCAAATCGGCGATGGGCGCTCTGGGCGTCATGGTCCCACTCGCCGCGCTGTTCTCGCCTGTGCAGGCTGCGGCCAGCGTAGGTACGGGTGTGCAGGCAAGCCCGGTCACGCTGATCCAGCCGGCTGAACCGGGGCACTCATACCAGCTTCCAGCTCTCCTCACAATCAACACAGGAGACGAGACATCAACCTACTGGATTCGAGTGCAGCGGCTCTCTAAGGGATCCAGCCACGATGTTCCCGCCGCATGGGTGATAATTGGTCGCAACGACGTCGCTCTCCAACCCGGGCAATCCGTCAGCGTCCCTCTCGAGCTCCACGTGCCTGCCAACGCCGCGAGTGGTAGGTACTTCTCAGATCTCGTCGCAGCCGCGGTCAATCCCCACGCCAGCGGCGCGACCCTCGGCGCTGCAGCGGCAACTGAGCTCATCTTCACGGTGTCGACCGCCAACCAGGTTCCGGGTGGAGCGCGCCTACCAATCTGGGGTGCGCTCGCTCTTGGCGTTGCGGGCGCGCTGGCTTTTCTGGCGCTAGCCAGCCGGTTGCTCGGGGTATCAGTGCGCATCGAACGACGATAAGAGGGAGGGATATCAGGTGCGAGACACACATCACGGCAAACAGCGGCTATAGTGGCCCGCACTAGCAGGGTGCTGAAAAGCGGGCCTGGATAGGTCCGCAGTGGGCATGGATGCGTTTTGGAGGCTGGTCGCCGCTCGGCAGATCCGTCGCCGTGGCCTCCGCCTCGGTAGTCCGGCCGCCGAGGCGCTGCGTACCGCCCGCGTTCATGGCGTCGGCACCATCAGTTTCGACATGCGCACCAGGTTGTAGGCGGTGACGGTGAACTCCGCCCACAGCTGATTGCGGTCAACGCCGATGTACCGGAGCTGGCGGCCCCCGCCCTGCCTTCACCCAGCCGAAGATCTCTTCCACGCGCTTGCGCACGCGCTGTCCGATCACGTAGGCGGCTCGTGCGGCGCTGCGGTCATCGATGTTGCTGCCCCGGTATGCCGTGATGTTGCGGGCCACCTGCGGTGTGATCTTCATCGCCCGGCAGCTGGTGATGAAGGCCGCGGCTTGATAGCCCTTGTCCGCCGCCACCGTCCGTCTTCGGCGTGACGGCTGCCGCTGCAACATTCGTACCGCCGCCTCTCGTTCGGCACGGCCGTCGGCCGGTGCGAGCAGCACGTCGACGACCAGGCCATTCCGGTTCTCCATCAACACGTTGCCGCTGTAGCAGAGCTTGGCCGTTTGGCGGAATCCCTTGGTAGAAGAGACGCGCTTCCGGATCCGTGGTCGACACGTGCATGTCGCTGCGTCGCTGCGCACCCCGAAAATCCACCTCAGCGTTGCGCGTCCCGCCGCCGCCACCGCGAGGGCTTTGATCGCTCGCCTCACGGGGCTGGAAGCTCTTCAACGACGCCCACGCTTCGAGCAGGGTGCCATCCACCGTGAAGTGCTCGACCGAGATCAACCGCGCCGCCTTCGCCTGTGCCAAGACGGCTCGGAAGAATCGCGGTGCCACCTCATGCTCAGGAGGCGGTCGCGATCTTGGTGAACGTGGTGGGGTCAACGCCGCCGTCTCCACATCCATGCCCCAAGAAGCATTTGAACAGGAAGTTGTAGTGCAGTTGCTCGCAGAACTGGCGCTCGCTGCGGATCGAGTACAAGGCGATCAGCAGACAGCCTTTGAGCAAGCGCTCCGGCGGGACGCTGGCGCGGCCAGGGGCCGCATACATGTCGTCGAACACCGGTGAGAGCTCATCGAGGGCTCGATCGACGATCACCTTGATCCGCCGCAAGGGATGGTCGGCCGGCACCAGATCGTCCGGCGTCAGCGTCGAAAGCATCGGGACCTGCTGAACGGTGCTGCCACGCATATGAGAATCTCCTGCAGGGACGTGTCCAAGCAAGACTCTCACATCGTTGTTAGACGTGACAAGCAGCTTTTCAGCAGCCTGCTAGTCCGCGTCCTGGCTGTTGCCACGCGTCAGAATCCGGAGAGTTCGCTTTGGCGCGCCAGGCATCTGTCGCCAGGGACTCGCAAGCTGCGCACATGACGATGAGAAGGGGACTCACGATTGCGAGCGTGCCGGTGAAGCTGGCAGGGGAGACGGGATAAAGCCGCCGACGGCTGCGGTGCTCGCCGACCGATTTGCGGGGGTGGTGTTGGCATCGGCAGCGGGCGACGCGTTAGGGGCGCCACATGAATTCGCTAGCCGCATCTCCGCCACGACGCCGCTGACGATGAGCGGCGGGGGTCCATTTGGCTTTGGTCCAGGCGAATGGACGGACGACACCCAAATGGCGTTGGCGCTGCTCGTTCCTCTCGCAGCGGGTGACACCAGCATCGCCGCCGTAGAGGACGGCTTTCTCAGCTGGCATGCGGCTGGGCCGCGCGACGTCGGCAGCCAAACCAGGGCCGTGCTGACTGTCGGCGCACCCCTGACGGCGGCGGCTGCGCAGTACCTCAAATACCAGCCCGGTTCAGCCGGAAACGGCGGACTCATGCGCGTTGGGCCCGCGGCCCTCTCCTTTCCGCACGATCCGCGCCGGATTCGCGACTATGCGGCGGCCAGCACCGCCATCACACACGCGGATGCCGACTGCATCGATGACTCCGTGCTCTGGGCGTTAGCCATCGATCGAGCAATATACAGCGCTCCGGATGCGTCCGACGCGCTGATCGACCTGTCAAGGCGGAGGAGCTGATCGTGAATCCCCCGGGTGCGTGGTCGATGGTGCGCTCACGGGTGCAACGGCTCCGCTCCACCGCAGCTCCACGGTCGGCGCCGTCGGCGGCGATCGCGCTGGCGTGCGCGACGTATCTCCTCGGAGTGCGCTGGGTGTTCGTCCTCGTCCTCATTGCCGTCTCCGGCCTCGTCCTCCCCGTGCCCAGGGTCATGCGAAGCGTCGCCGGGCGCCTGACCATCGGCTGCCTCTACGCTGCCGCGCTTCTGCAACTCGCCGTGTCGATCGAGTTCCTGATCGCTCCGGCAAGTGGGTTTCGCACCGCGGCCGTCATCACGACCGCGCTGGGCGTGGGCCTGGTGCTCGTGCTTCCGCCGTCGACCCGGCGCTCCCTGCAGACGAGCGTCTTCACCTGGTCCGATGCCGGCGCTGTGGCTGTCGCAGTGTTGTTCATCGCGCCCTTTGCATTCGCCATGGCCGTGCACGATCCGCTGCAGCAGATCGTCACCTGGGGCGGCCGCCAGATTGTCGACGGGCCGAACGTGTTCTTCTACGTCGCCGAACAGATCCGCAATCAGCACTTTCCATACGGCGCCGCCGGCAGCGTCTACACGGTGCCGCTGGGGTTCTACACGATGGTCGCATTCGTCGAGAACGCGTTCAATCAGGCTCACGCTTCGATGGGCTGGCCCGGCGCGTTGTCACTGTACATCGGGGAGTACCTGCTGATTGGTTCACTCCTCGGGTACGCGTGCGCGAAGCTCTGCCAGACCTGGGTTCTTGGGCTGAACGCGCGGCCGCTCACGGCACAGCAGGGGCGCACGCTGCCGGTGGTCTCTTCGCTGGCGGTCGGCGTGCCGCTGGTGCTCTTCCTCCTGATGGTGTTGGTGATGCAGGGATTTCTCGCGTACGCCTACGTCGTGGCCACCATCATCGTCGCGGTCATCTGTCTCCATGAGTTCTCGGAGTTCTCACACACCGCCTCGTCGAAAAGCGACGACGGCGACGACGAACGACCGCGGCTCGTCTACTGGCTGGCCGCCGCCGTCCTGCTCTTCGGCACGGCGTGCACCTGGCCGCTGCTCGTGCCGCCGCTCGCCGTGACCCTGCTTCTCTCCCTCCTGTCTCGCGGTTCGCAGGTGCGGCGTCTCGCACGATGGCTCGTCCAGCCGGTGGGGGTGGCCATGGTGGTCGGGTTCGCCCTCCTGCTTCTTCCCGTCTACTTCCAGTTCCGCTACGGCAACCTGTCGACGCAGGTGAACGTGCAAGGCGGCATCGCGCCCTTCCCGTATCTCGCCGTCATCGCCACGGTCGCGATCGCGTTGCTCGTGTCAAGCTTCGCCTCCGCGGCCCCCCGGCTTCGCAGCCTCACGCTGATCGTGGTGATCCCGCTGGTCATCCTCGTGGGCGCTCTGGCGCTGGAGCAGAAGCTCGTGCTCGGTTCGGTGGCGTACTACGCGGCGAAAACGGCACTGCTGCTCGACGCATTCGGGCTCGTCTTCGGTACGGCATTGCTCATCGCATCGTGGCTGCGCCGCAAGGGCGCGCGCGCGCAGCTCCTTCTGCTGGTTCCGGTGCCGACCGCGGTCGCGCTCCTGCTGCTGCTGCCTTCGGGCGGCCCGCTGACGGAGGCACGCACGCTGTTCACCGATGACTCCAGCGGACCGGCAGCAACGACCTTTGCAAGAGACGTTCAGCTCTACACGCGCCTCGGGTCAGCCGGTCATCTCAAGCACTTCGACGCAGTCTCGCTGCACTTCCGCACCGATCAGCGGGTCTTTACCGCCAACATGGAGCTCCCGTACTGGGCCGGGATGATGCAGTACGACGCCAGTGACTACGACAGGGCCGCGAACAGCTGCTTCCAGCACATCTACTACGGGTCGCAGTCGGGGACGACCAACCACGGCGAGCAGGTTGCGCTGCTGAACGACGTGCGGCAGTGTGCGCGGCTGGCAGCAGAGCACGGGAACCTCTACTACGTGGTGACCGATCGACGCTCGGCGCCCGAGGTCGCGCAGGCGCTGGGCGGACTCGTCACCGTTGTGGACTGATGGATGCTGCTGGACACGGGGTCGCGGCTCACCGGCGACGCGCTGCGCCAGCCGCCCCGCCTAGCGCAAGGTCACGCCGCCGGGCTGGATGATCATCAGGAACACGATCACCAGGAAGGCGACCGTGAGGATGCCGCCGAAGATCTGGTTCGACTTGATCAGCGGCATCAGCCTGGCGAGGTCCGGCGGTCCCTCGCCCTCCACCAGCGTCACCATCTTCTGCGTGTTCGGCAGCAGGACGGCGGAGCCGACACCGAGAGCGAAGAGGTAGAGCACCACTGCGACGATCAGGTACTTCGTGGTGAAGAAGTTGATGTTCGCCGACCAGATCAGGCCGGCGCCGCTGATCAGCATCGTCGATCCGACGGGCAGCACCAGCCGCGACTCGATTGCGTGATTGATCTCCACTGCCAGGGCGATGTGCCTTGGGTTCTTCGCCGCGAGGGTGCCCACGAGCGGGAACACGAAGATCGGACCGAACGCGATGATCGCTGCCAGGATGTGCAGCAGCAGCCAGAACAGCACCCAGTTCATCTAGGCCTCGACCTCCTCTCTTGCCTCCGCCCCTGCGTCATTCGATGGCCGAGTATAGCCCGTGGATGAGGGTCACTGGCACAGCCAGGCCCGCAGAAACGCGTTGCTCACCAGCCAGATGCCGTCACGGCGGCGCACCAGCTCGCGCCCCTCGAGCACGTCGAGCGCGGCGCGCAGCGAGTTTGGGTTGTTGATGTCTGTTTCCCGCAAGAACGCCGCGGAGTACACCGCCGCTGTGGGCTCCGCGGCCAGCGCGCGCAGCGCCCGCTGCTGAGTGGGCGCCAGCCGCTCATAGAGCTCGCCGTAGTCGGTCGATTGGTGGCTGACGATGCGCTGCATCGCGACCGCGATCGTCTCATCGTCGATGGCGTCGGTGGCCACCTGGAAGGCCTCGAACGCCAGCCGCTGCACGTCGTTGGGAATGCCGTCGACTGCCGCGTACACCAGTTCCGCGACCTCGAGCGCCATGGGCTTGCCCGCCGCCGCGGCGCGCTCCATCAGGTAGCGCGTCATCGCCGCCTCGGGCACGACATCGAGGACGATCCGCTCGCCCATGCCCAGGAGCGGCGCGCCGGGACCGCTGGCGAGGCGGTGCATCAGGTGCAGCTTGCTGCCGGCGAACACCAGGCTCGTGGTGTTCAGCTCGTCGGCGATCGCTTTGAAGACGCCGCCGAGGCCCGGGTCGATCTCGAGGACACGCTGGAACTCGTCGAGCACGAGGCTCGTCGTGCGCTGCTTGCTGCGCCGAGCCAGCAGGCGCAGTGAGTCGGCAAGGACTGTGTCCCAGTCGGCGGGCGCGGCGGTCGTGCTGAAGCTGAGGGTGAAGCCACCGGTGGCGTCGACACCGAGCACCGGGGCGACCCGCAGGTCACGGAGCAGCTCCTTCAGGTTCTCGCGCCGGCGCGTCATGCTGCTCAGCGGGCCGTTGAGGATCCCCGACGCCACCGCCTCGGCAACCTCGCGGCGGCTGGAGCAGCGGATCAGCGAGATGTAGCCGCTGGCTCCGCCGCGGCGCCGCACCCGGGCGATCGCCTGTAGGAGCAGCGACGACTTGCCGTACCGCCGCGGCGAGAGCAGCACGACGTTGTTGCCCGAGAGCATTCGCGCCTCGATGTCGCCCAGCTCCTGCTCGCGATCGCAGAAGTGGTCGGCGCCCGCGGGCGACCCGTAATGGAAGGGATCCGGCGGGCGTTTGGTCGGCATGTAGGCGCGCGTTATAATAACGGGCGTTGGAAAGGGCTGAAAGAGCGGCTGTCTCCCGTCTTTCGGCGCGATACTGTCGACCTTGATCGCGGTGCAGTCTCTCGATTGGGCAGTGGGCGGGGTGTTTGCCCTGCTCGTCGCGCTCACCGCCCTCGAATGGCTGCGTCACCGCGACCGGCCGCGGCGCTGGCTGGCGGCATCGGTGATCCTGCTCGGCTCGGTGGCGTGCATCGACGCGGCCTCCACCGCGCTCGGCTCCACCAACGACATCGTCACCGACGTGCTGCTGGTGCTCTTTGCGCTCTCCGGGTGGGCGCTGGTCGAGTTCCGCAACGACGTGCTGCCGCTGGACAAGCGGTTCCGCATCGGCACGACGGTCGCCGTGCTGGCCACGATCGGGTTTCTGGTCTTCGCATTCAAGCCGGGAGCGGCGCACCTCACCATCTCCGGGCAGTCGAGCGGTACGTCGCTGACGACGCTGCAGGCGGCGGCGTCGGTGCTCCTGCTGGCCGTGTGGGGCACCTGTGTGACCGAGCCGATCATCAGCTTCTGGGTGCACTCCGGACAGCTCCCGGCGGTGCAGCGCGGCCGGTTGCGCGCCCTGACTTTGGGCTACGGCGGGATCATCGTCATCCTCGCCATCAGCGTCGGCACCGGTCTGGGCGGCGGCGGCAGCCGGCTCAGCCTGGCGACGACCAGCCTCGCGCTCCTGGTGGCGCCCCTGTTCTATGCGACGTACGCGCCGCCGACGTGGCTGCGCCGCATGTGGCGGGAGCGCGAGGAGGAGGACTTCCGCAACGCGCTCAGCGAGCTGCTGCTCACCTCGCCGGATCTCGAGACCATGGCCGATCGCGCGTGCGAGTGGGCCGCGCGCCTGGTCGGCGCCGACGGCGCCGTGATCGGGACCTTCGAGCGGCCCACGCTCGGCGTGTACGGCCTCGAACCGAGCACCGCGGAACGGCTCGCCATCGACCTCGTCTGGCTGCAGGACGCCGGCGCCACCGCCGCGGTGGACGTGACCGGCAGCGCCGTGCGTGTTCCTCTGCGCTCCCAGGTGGAGGGCGCGTCCATCACCGTGCGCGCCGGCCCGCTCACGCCGCTGTTCGGCGAGGACGAGCTGGCGCGGCTGCGCGAGTTCGGCAGCGTGCTGGCATCGGCCATGGACCGCGTGGTGCTCTTCGAGCGCGTGCGCCGCAACGCCGAGCTGCTCGACCTCGCCTACGACGCGATCCTCACGTGGAACCTCAGGGACAACGCGATCACCTACTGGAACCACTCCGCGGAGGCGATGTACGGCTGGTCGGCCAAGGAGGCGGTGGGGAAGGTGCCCGAGGTGCTGCTGCAGACGCGAATGGACTCTCGCGAGCAGGTGATGCACCAGCTGCTCAGCACCGGTCGCTGGGAGGGTGAGTTCTCGCAGATGACCAAAGAGGGCAACCAGATCATGGTCGGCGCCCGATGGGCGCTGCAGCGTGACCACGAGGGCAACCCCGACAGCGTGCTCGAGATCAATCGCGACATCAGCGGCACCAAGCTCGCGGCGGAGCAGCTGCGCCACGCTCGCGACGATGCGGAGCGCGCCAGCCAGGCGAAGAGCGAGTACCTCTCGCGCATGTCGCACGAGCTGCGCACACCGCTCACGGCGATGCTCGGCTACGGCGACCTCCTCGAGATGCGCGACCCGCGCCCCGACCAGCTGGAGGCGATCGAGGCCATTCAGCAGGCGTCGGGCCATCTGCTCTCGCTGGTCAACGACGTGCTGGACATCGCCCGTATCGAGTCCGGCCGCGAGCGGCTGGCCCCCGAACCGGTGTCCATCAGCGCGACGATCGACGAATGCGTCCGGCTGGTCACACCCGCGGCAGTGGAGCGCGGCATCGAGCTCAGCGCCGGCGCCGGCGATGCCGCCACCGAGTACGTCGACGCCGACCGGCAGCGTTTGGTCCAGTCGCTGCTCAATCTTTTGTCCAATGCCGTCAAATACTCGGGTGCCGGCGCGTCGGTGACGGTGAGCGCCGAACACGTCGGCGAACGCATTCGCGTGGCCGTCGCCGACACCGGGCCGGGGCTCTCCGAGGAACAGCAGGCTCGGCTCTTCCAGCCCTTCGAGCGGCTGGGCGCCGAGCGCACCACCATCCAGGGCACCGGCCTGGGGCTGGCGCTGACCAAGAAGCTGGTCGACTCGATGGGCGCCGAGATCGGAGTCGACACCGCGCCGGGCGAGGGCAGCACCTTCTGGATCATGCTCAGCCCGGCGGCCGAGGAAGCGCGGCCACGCATCACGCGCGAGCTGGAGGTGGCGGCGCCGGTGGCCACCAGCCACACGGTCCTCTACGTTGAGGACAATCTTGCCACGATCTCGCTGATGGAGCAGATCTTCTCCATGCGCCCGCAGATCCGGTTGATCACCGCGATGCAGGGCGGCCTCACGCTCGACCTGGCGCGGGAGCACAGCCCCGACGCGGTCATCCTCGACCTCCACCTCCCCGACATCCCCGGCGACGAGGTGCTGCGGCGGTTGCGAGCCGATCCGCGCACGAGCCACATCCCGGTGGTCATGTTCAGCGCCGACGCCACCGACCGGCAGGTGCAGCGGCTCCTGGCCGCGGGCGCCCGCGCCTACCTCACCAAGCCGGCCAAGGTGATGGAGTTCCTGGGCACGCTGGATTCGGTGCTGGCGGCGCCGCGGGCGGCGGCCGGCTGACCACGGACGAGCGAGCAAGCGCCGGCGCGCCGACCGGCGACGAGCGGCCGAGCGAAGGCGGCGACCCGTCGATCGAGGTCCTCTACGACGCCGGCGGTCCCTACCTGGCCCTCACCTCGGCGGAGCGGCGTTACGGAGGACCGCTGCGCTTCGTGGAGCAGCCCGAGCCGTGTGTTGTGGTCAACTTCGTCAGCACCATCGACGGCGTGGTGTCCCTCGGCGTCAGCGACGGCACCGACGCCGCCACGATCAGCGGTCACTCGCCCGCGGATCGCTTCGTGATGGCCATGCTGCGCGCGGCAGCCGACGTGATCGTGATCGGAGCCCGAACCCTCGGCGACGCGCCCGGGCACCAGTTCACAGCCGCGGCCACGGCGCCGGCGTTCGCCGATGAGCTGCGCGACTACCGACGTGCGCTCGGCCGCGAGGCCGGCACGGCTGCTCTCGTCATCGTGTCGGCGCGTGGCGTGCTGCCACAGCACGTCGCCTTGGAGCGGCCGGCCACGCCCACCACCGTGCTCACCAGCAACGCAGCGGCTCCCGTGGAGCGTGACTTTCCGCAGGTGAGCCGGCTCGTGATGGAGGGGGGCGGACACGTCGACGGAGCGTCCCTGGTGCACACGCTGGCCCGGGAGTTCGGGGCGCGCCTGGTGCTCTGCGAGGGAGGGCCCACGCTGCTGGGGTCGCTCGTCGCCGAGGATCAGGTGTCGGAGCTGTTCCTCACGGTGGCACCGCGTGTCGCGGGGCGCGACGCGGACCATCCCCGGCGCGGCCTGGTGGAGGGGTTCGCGGCGGAGCAGCGGTCACTGCACGAGTATTCGCTGCTGTCGGCGCGGCGCAGCGATTCCGACCTGCTGCTGCGCTACCGCCGGCACTGATCGAGCCGCGCGCACGCGCTCGACCGCCTCGAGCAACAGCTCGTCGACGCTTCGCCGCGTGCGTGCCGCAGCCACACGCGCGTACGCCAGCACCTCGGGGTTGCTGCGCGCGAAGCGCAGCGACGCATCGATGACCGTTCCGCTCATGGGCGGGAGCGTGCGCGGCGCCGGCGACAGGAGTCTGTCGCGCTACTGGCGCTTCACCTCAGCGAGCAGCTGATCGATCGACTGGCGCGCGTCGCCGAAGAGCATCAGCGCGTTCGGCCTGTAGAAGAGCGGGTTGTCGACGCCCGCGAACCCCGGCGCCATGCTGCGCTTGAGCACCACCACCGTCTTCGCCTGATCGGCATTGAGGATCGGCATCCCATAGATGGGGCTGCCCTGCTGGTTGCGCGCCGCGGGGTTCACCACGTCGTTGGCACCCACCACGATCGCCACGTCGGCACGTGGGAAGTCCGGGTTGACCGCGTCCATCTCCTTCAGCTGCGTGTAGGGAACGTCGGCCTCGGCAAGCAGCACGTTCATGTGACCGGGCATGCGCCCCGCCACCGGATGGATCGCGTACTCGACATTGACGCCGCGGCGCTCGAGCTCGTTGGTGAGCTCGTGCAGGTCGTGCTGGGCGCGTGACACCGCCAGCCCGTAGCCCGGCACGATGATCACGAGGCCGGCCAGCGAGAGCAGCGGCGCCACGTCCTCAACCGACGTCGGATGTATGGTCCCGCCCTCCTCACCAGCGCCCGCCGCGCCGGCAGCGACGGCGCCGAACCCGCTGAACAGCACGTTGAAGAGCGAGCGGTTCATCGCCCGGCTCATGGCGACGGTGAGGATGGTTCCCGACGCACCCACCAGTGCTCCGCTGACGATGAGCACGAAGTTGTTGAGCACGAAGCCGGTGATGGCTGCGGCGAGCCCGGTGAACGAGTTGAGCAGCGAGATGATCACCGGCATGTCCGCGCCACCGATGGGGACGACGAAGAGCACCCCCAGGGCCAGCGCGAGCACGAACAGCACCACGAACTGCACGGGATCCGGCGCGAAGACGCCGATGAACCCGAGCACGAGGATCGCCAGCAGCAGCCCTGCATTGATCTCGCGCTGGAACGGGAACAGGATCGGCCGTCCCGGCATCAGGTCCTGCAGCTTGGCGAAGGCGATCATGCTGCCCGCGAAGCTGAGCGACCCGATGATCGTGCCGAGCATGATCGACCAGGTGATGTCAGGCGTTGCCGCGTGCGCCTCCAGCGCTGAGCGGAAGTCCTGCGTGGCCACAAGTGCTGCGGCGCCGCCGCCCATGCCGTTGAAGAGCGCGACCATCTGCGGCATCGCGGTCATGCGCACCGTGCGCGCTGCGTACACGCCCACCGCGGCCCCCACCACGAGCGGCGGCACGATCAGCGGCCAGTTGTGGGTGCCGGTGATCAGCCCGAAGGTGATGCCGATGATGAGCAGCATCCCGGCCGCGGCCACACGGTTTCCCTGCAATGCGGTCTTGGGCGAGCGCAGCAGGTACACGCCGGCCATGAAGCAGATGACCGTGCCGGTGTAGCCGAGCGTCGTCAGGCCGGAGGGAAGCACGTCAGCGCTCCGGGTTCGATGGACTGGTGCCGCTCGGCGGCTTCCTGCGTCCCTTGAACATCTCGAGCATGCGGTCGGTGACCACCCAGCCGCCGACGACGTTCAGCGTCCCCAGCAGCACGGCGAGAATCGCCACCGTGTATCCGAGCGCGTCGTGGGCGGTGGCGGCGATGGTCAGCGCACCCACCAGCACGATGCCGTGGATGAAGTTGGTCGCCGACATCAGCGGCGTGTGCAGCAGGGTCGGCACGCGCGAGATCAGCAGGAAGCCCACGAACACGGCGAGCACGAAGATGAAGAAGCCGAGCGCGAGCGTCTGTCCGGAGCTCATGCCCGGGCTCCGGCGAGCAGTGCCTGCATCTGGTCGCCCACCGGTTCGCCGTCGTGCGTGATGCACGTCTGCGCGATGACGACATCGTCGAAGTCCAGCGAGATCTTGCCGTCTTTGAGGAACTGCAGGATGAAGCGCGTCACGTTGTTGGAGTACAGCTGGCTCGCCTGTCCGGGAACGCCCCCGGGGAGGTTGGTGGGACCGAGGATGAGCACGCCGCGCTCCAGCACCTCCTCGTCGGCTTCGGTGAGCTCACAGTTGCCGCCGCCCGCGGCCGCCAGGTCGACGATCACCGAGCCGGTGCGCATGCCGTCGACCATGTCACGCGTGATCAGCTTGGGCGCGGGCCGTCCCGGGATCAGCGCCGTGGTGATGACGACGTCGGACTCGCGCACATGCTGCCCCAGCACCTGGTGCTCGCGCTCCTGGGCGTCGGCGGTGAGCTCCTTGGCGTAGCCGCCGGCGTCCTGGTGCTCTGCGGATTCGATGCCCACCTCGACAAAGCGGGCGCCGAGCGACTCCACCTGCTCGCGCACCGCGGGGCGTACGTCGTAAGCCTCGACCACGGCACCGAGCCGCTTGCAGGTGGCGATGGCCTGCAACCCGGCGACCCCGGCGCCGATCACCAGCACGCGGGCCGGCGTGATCGTCCCCGCGGCCGTCATCAGCAGCGGGAAGAGCCGGGGCAAGCGGTCGGCGGCGATCACGGCCGCCTCGTAGCCGCCGATCGTCGCCATCGAGGAGAGCACGTCCATGTCCTGGGCGCGGCTGATGCGGGGCATCGCCTCCATGCGGAATGCGCTGATCTTGCGCTCGATGAGCACCCGCAGCGGCTCAGCGTCGCCACCGGGGTCGAGCATGCCCACCAGCACCGATCCGGGATTGAGCAGGCGGAGGTCGGCCACCTCCGGCCGGCGCACCACGATGGTGAGATCGGCGCCGCCGAGGAGCTGCTTGCGGTTCGCTTCGATGCTCGCACCCGCCTCGGTGTAGGCCGTGTGGGGTATGCCCGCGGCGTCACCCGCTCCAGCCTGCACCGACACCGCGCCTCCGGCGGCGGTCAGCTGCGTCACCGACCGTGGCACGATGGCAACCCGGGTCTCCCGAGGCGCGGTCTCGGCCGGGACTGCGATTTGCACGCCGCACGACTCTACGCAGCCGCCCCCGTCTCCGGCCCGGGCACGGCGATGCCGGGGCAAACATACACAGATTTCTCACTATCAATTGGAGCCGCCGTGAGCCACACTTACCCGGTCGGAGACCAGGGAACTTCTGGGGGCGGCATCGCCAGCGGCGAGGACGGTCCGGCGGGGTCCGCCCTCGCAGCGGCTGGCCACGAGATCGAGCAGCGTGTCCGTGCGAACCTCGCCGCGCTCGACGTCCGGTGCACCGAGATCGCCTGCGACCCCGACTTCGCCGACACCGCCGCGTTCTGCGCCCGCTACGGGTACCCGCTGGAGATGTCCGCGAACACGATCGTCGTCGCCGCGCGCAAGGAGCCGGGCGTGGCCTGCGCCTGTGTGGTCCTGGCCACGGACCGGCTCGATGTGAACCACACCGTCTGCTCGCTGCTCGGGGTGCGCAGGGCGTCGTTCGCGCCCGCCGGCCTGACCCGTGAGCTCACCGGCATGCTGATCGGCGGCGTGACGCCGTTCGGGCTGCCCGAGTCAGTGCCCCTGTACATCGATTCGCGCGTCATGGAGCGCGACCAGGTGATCGTGGGCGGCGGCAGCCGCTCGCTCAAGCTGCAGCTGCCGCCTGCAGCGCTTGCCGCGCTTCCGTCTGCGAAGGTGGTCGAGGGCCTGGCCAAGGTTTGATCGCCGCTCGACCGTCTGGTAGGGTTTTCTCGAGATGCTGAGCAGGCCTTCCCCGCTCACCCGCCGGCTGTGGCTCGACCACGGCTGCTGCGGCACCGCGATCTGTCGCGGGTAGCTCGTTCTCCCGAATCACTCACAGATTCGTGTCCCCCGGCCCGCCCTGTTGTGCGCGGCCGCGAAGTCAATCTCAGGAGGAGGTAGGAAGGTCCATGTCGACAACTGACCAATTGCTGGAGAACAACAAGGCGTACCAGGCAAATTTCGACAGCGGCAACAAACCCATGCCGCCGGGCAAGAAGACCGCCGTCGTCGCCTGCATGGATGCGCGGCTGCATCCCACCAAGGCGCTCGGGCTCGACGTCGGCGACGCGCACGTCATCCGCAACGCCGGCGGCGTCGTCACCGACGACGTGATCCGCTCGCTGCTCATCTCGCAGCTGCTGCTGGGGACGGAGGAGGTCATCCTCATCCACCACACCGACTGCGGCATGCTCACGTTCACCGACGACGACGTGAAGCGCAAGGTGCAGGAGCAGACCGGTCTGAAGCCTCCATTTGCGCTCGAGGCGTTCCCCGATCTCGATGAGGACGTGCGCCAGTCGATCGCCCGCCTCAAGGCCAGCCCGTTCATCCCGCGCAAGACGTCGATCCGCGGGTTCGTCTACGACGTGAACACCGGCGCGCTGCGCGAGGTGGCCACCGAGCCGGCCCTGGCCGGAGCCTGATTCGATAACCGACTGCCGGCCGCGGGGCGTGTCCTCGCCTCGCGGCCTTCTCGTTTCCAGGCATGCTGTGCGCTGTGGACAAGGTGGCGGCGCGCATCGTCAAGATCGACCCCGCGTTCCGGCCGATCGTCGAGGCCATCGGCCCGCTGGCCATCCGTCCGCCCTCGGACGACGCGTTTCAGGCCCTGCTGCGCACGATCGTGTTCCAGCAGCTGGCGGGCAAGGCAGCCTCCGCCATCCTCGGACGTGTGCTCGGGCTGTTCGACGGCTCGCCCACACCCGCCGCACTGCTGGCGCTAGACGAGGCGAAGCTGCGCGCGGCGGGGATGTCGGCAAACAAGACGCTTGCCGTCATCGACCTGGCGCGCAAGTTCACCGATGGAACGGTGCCCAGCGACGACCTCGACTCGCTGGGCGACGACGAGGTGATCACGCGCCTCAGCCAGATCCGTGGCATCGGGCGCTGGAGTGCGGAGATGTTCCTCATCTTCCAGCTGCGCCGGCCCGACATCTGGCCGGCCGACGACCTCGGCGTGCGCAACGGCTGGCGCACCATCCATCAGCTGGCGGTTGCGCCCACGCCGAAGGAGCTCGCGGCGCTGGGCGATCCCTTCCGGCCGCAGCGCAGCGCCGTGGCCTGGTACTGCTGGCGCGCGGTCGCCCCGGTGGCCGTCGCGTAGTAGTAGCGGCACCGCGAGAGAGGGCAGCACCGCCGAAAATGGTTCGGCCAGCATCATTGCGGGGGCGCGGGCGCGTCCGCATACTCCGCACGATGGGGATGAGGGGACTCGCCGCCGGGCCTGCTGCCCGACGGCGCCGGCTGTTGTGGGGAGCCGCCGCGCTGATCGCGCTTGCCGCTGTCGGCGAGGTGCTCAACGTTCTGAACCGCGACACCTGGCGGCAGCTGACCGACGCAGTGGGCTTCGGCTCGATCTGCACCCTCACCTACGGCAGCCTGGGCACGCTGATCCTGATGCGCAAGCCGGGCAATCCTGTGGGCCGCGTGTTCCTGGCGCTCGCCTGGATAACAGTGCTCAACGAGGTGGCCGGCGAGTATGCGCTGACCTCGTACACGACGCTTCACACGGAGCTACCCGGCGCCGCGGCAATGGCGTGGTTCAGCGGCTGGAGCTTCTTTCTGGCCTGGCCATTGGGGCTCAGCGTCATCTTTCTCGTGTTTCCCGACGGGATGCCGCCGGGCCGGTTCTGGCGCGCCGTGCTGGCGCTCGGCATCGCAGGCTGCACGCTGCTGGTGCTGACCGCCCTGGCAGCACCCGGGCCGATCCTGCCGAGCAACCGCGTCGACGTCGATCCCTTGACCGTCGGCAACGTAACCGGCTTTCTCCCGGCCGACCTCGATGGCATGCTCAACACGGCCGGCTGGTTCACGTCTGGCGCGGCACTCATCCTCGCGGTCGGCGCCGCAGTGCTCCGCTTGCGGGGGGCGACGGGTGAGCGCCGGCAGCAGCTCCGGTGGATGGCCTACTTCGCCGCCCCCGTGGCGCCGGCGTTCGCCGCGCACTTCGTCACGCTGGCGGTGTTCAACGCGGCGGATCGCGATTACGCGTTCCCTGTGTACTTCCTCGTGTTCCTTCTGGGGGTTCCCGCAGCCACCGCGATCGCGGTGCTCCGTTACCGGCTCTACGACCTCGATGTCGTCATCAGTCGCGCGCTGGTCTACGCCAGCCTGGCCACCGGGATCACCGCGGTATACGTCGGCATCGCGGTCGGCATCGGCAACCTGATCGGCAGTGGCGGGCGCCCCAACCTGGGGCTGTCGATCGTCGCCACCTCGATCATCGCGGTGGCCTTCCAGCCGGCGCGGGGGCGGCTGCAACGCGTAGCCAACCGGCTTGTGTACGGGCAGCGGGCGACTCCGTACGAGGTGCTGTCGCAGTTTTCAGCCAGGATTGGCGGCAACTACTCG
This sequence comes from Candidatus Dormiibacterota bacterium, assembly GCA_036378495.1. Classification (GTDB taxonomy): domain Bacteria; phylum Chloroflexota; class Dormibacteria; order Aeolococcales; family Aeolococcaceae; genus JAFALX01. The sequence continues at coordinate 22,291 of DASUWI010000091.1, read as the reverse complement.
GCCGGCGAGGTGCTCGAGCGGATGGCGGCGGTTGTCGCTGAGGGGACGGGGTCGCGCTCCGCGGAGATCTGGGTGCGCGTCGGCCCAGCACTGCGCTGCTCGGCGGCGTGGCCGTCGCACTCGACGCCGGCGCCACTGTCGCTCACGGCCGCCGGCGTGCCGCTGATCCCGGGCTGCGACCTGGCCACGCCCGTGTATTACCGCGGCGAACTGCTCGGGGTGCTCGCCATCGCCAAGCGCACCGGCGAATCGTTGAGCCCGGTCGAGGAGAAGCTCGTGTCCGATCTGGCCCACCAGGCCGGCCTGGTGCTGAAGAACGCCGGCCTCACCGCGGATCTCGCGGCGCGTGTCGACGACCTCCGCGCTTCGCGGCAGCGCCTGGTCGCGGCCCAGGACCAGGAGCGCCGCCGCCTGGAACGCAACCTCCATGACGGCGCCCAGCAGCAGCTGGTCGCGCTCAAGGTGCGGCTGGAGCTTGCCGAACGCCTGGCCGACGGCGACCCGGAGAAGGCGCGCCAGACCATCGCGGAACTCAAGACGGAGACGGACGACGCGCTGGAGAACCTCCGCTCCCTGGCGCGCGGCATCTATCCACCGCTGCTCGCCGACAAGGGACTGGCCATCGCTCTCGAAGCACATGCTCGCCGGGCTCTGCTACCGGTCACGCTCAACGCGGACGGCATCGGTCGCTATGCGCAGGAGGTGGAGACGACCGTGTACTTCTGCTGCCTCGAGGCGCTGCAGAACATTCAGAAGTACGCGCGGGCGACGCACGCCACGATCGCGCTTGCGCACGCGGGTGGGAGCGTGCGCTTCTCGGTCAGCGACGACGGTGCGGGTTTCGACCCGTCGACGACGACCCGTGGCTCCGGGCTGCAGAACATGGAGGACCGTCTCGAAGCCATCGGGGGCATGCTCGACGTGGTGTCCGCACCCGGTGCGGGCACGAGCATCGCCGGCGCGATCCCGGCCGCAGCGCTCGTCTAGCCGCCGAACCAGCGCGCGCGCCGCCGGGCGCTGAAGTCGCGCTTCTCGTCGGCGACCTCGGGCGAGGGTGCGACGAAGCCTCCGGTCGGCTTTGCTCCCGACAGCGAGTCGACGTCCACGCGGCCGACACGACCGGCGCCGAACTCGATGTAGCAGGAACCCTGGCCGTCGTACGGCGGGTGCTCGCCGCCGCGCAGCGCGGCGATGATCGCCTCCGCGGCGACGCGCCCCTGCTTTTCTGCGAACGCGCCGGCCTTCGGTCCCTGGACGCGCGTCACGTCGCCGGCGGCGTAGACGCCGTCGAACCGCGTGCGCATCGTGGCGACATCCGCGGGGATGAAGCCCCCGGCGTCGCCGTCGTTGAGGCCGGCGTCGATCACCACCGACGGTGCGCGATGCTTGGGGACGCCGAGGAAGAGGTCGTAGGGCAGCTCTGTGGCGTCGTCGAAGAGCACAACGCGGCGCGCCACGTCGACCGACGTCACCGTCCGCCCCGGGGTGAAGTGGATGCCGGCCTCGTCGAAGGCCGCGAGCAGGGCGCGGGCGCCGTCCGGTGACGGAGGTAGCGGCGACGGCATGGGCACGACGAGGGTGATCTCGCACCGGTCGCGGACGCCCCGAGAGACGAGGGTCTCGTGCAGCAGCAGCGCCGCCTCGCTCGGCGCCGGCGTGCACTTGTACGGCTGTCCGCACACGCCGATGACGGCGCTGCCGCTGCTGAACGCGCGGATGCGTTCGGCGATCCTCGGCGCGTTGTCCGATGAGTACAGGTCGCCGCCGGATTCGGTGAACCCGGGGGTGGCGTCCGGGTCGTAGCCGGCGCCCAGCGCGACGACGATGAAGTCGGCGTTGTAGGTGTTGCGGTCGGTGGTGACGTTGCGCGCCGCAGGGTCGATGGCGGTGACGGTCTCCTGCAGGAACTGCACACCCGGGTGCGCGACGCGCGCGTACGGTGCGCGCACCGATTCCAGCGTGGCGTCACCGAACTGCACGTCGAGCTTCGCAAAGCCGACCATGAACGCGTCACTCTCGTCGATGAGCGTGACGGCGAGGGAATCGCCGAATGCCTCCGACAGCGTGGTGGCCGCCTCGAGGCCGGCGAATCCGGCGCCCAGGATCAGGACCTGCTCAGGCACCCGAAGATGCTAGCAGCGGGTCGACCACCACCTTGCCGCCGTTCGATGGTGCGATCAGGTCCTCGAACGCTTCGGGAACGTCGTCGAGCCCGATGCGCCGCGTCACGATCTTCGCCAGCGACGGGTCGGCGGTGAGCATGTCGATCGAGGTCTGGAAGTCCGCTGCGCTCGACGCGATGCTGCCGGTGACGCGGATCTCGCGCGTCACCCACATCAGCGGCAGCACGGTGGCCTCTCCGAACGGCACGCCGAGCATCACCAGCACGCCGCCTGGCGCCACCAGGTCGGCGGCCGTGTGCAGCAGCTCCGGGCGTCCAGAGCACTCGAACACCGCCGGGGCCGGCGCGACGGTGCCGCGCACCTCGTGCAGCTCGGCGGCGACGTTGGCCGCGCCGAGCTGCAGCGCGAGGCGGCGGCGGTCCGCCACGGGGTCCACGCCGATCACCGGGGTCATGCCCCGCGCGCGCAGCACAGCGACCGTGAACAACCCGATCGGGCCGAGGCCCACCACGACCGCGGCGCCCGGGTGGCGAAGCTGGGCGCGCTCCACGCCGTGGATGGCGACGCTCAACGGCTCCACGACGCACGCGTCGCGCAGGCTGACCGGCCCCGGCAGCGGGTGCAGCAGGTGCGCCGGCACCGCGACGCGCTCGGCGAAGCCGCCATCTCGTGCGAACCCGATGCCGGCGGTGAGGGCCATCGCGCAGCGATACGCGGCGCCGTCGCGGCAGTCGTCGCACACGCCGCAGGGCAGCTTGGGGTCGACCACCACGCGCTCGCCGCCAGTCCATCCGTCGACGCCGTCACCGACCGCGTCCACCACGCCGGACAGCTCGTGGCCGAAGACGCTGCCGGTGAACAGCCCCACCTTGTACGAGCTCAGGTCGGAGCCGCAGATCCCGCAGCTGTCGACGCGCAGCACGACCTCGCCGGACACCACCTCGGGCTCGGGCAGGTCCTCCACCCGCAGCTCGTGCGCGGCGACGAGCTTCACCGCGCGCACGGCTACATCAATCCGACGCTGGCGATCATGCGCAGGAGCTCGGACAGCACCGCAGGATCGGTGGTGACGTCGATCACCGTGCAGACATCGGAGTCGACCGCGCGCTGCAGCGCGGGCCGCAGCTCGTCGAGCCGCTCGACGTGCTCGCCGCGGCCGCCGAGGGCCTCGGCGAGGCGGTCGTAGCGCGTCGGCAGCAGCTCGCTGGCCACGCGGTGACCCGCGCCGAAGTACTGATCCTGCTCGTGCCGGACGTCGCCCCACCCCGAGTTGTTGGCAACGATGACTACAACCGGCAGGTGGTGGCGCACCGCGGTGTCCACCTCCATCGCGGTGAGGCCGAACGATCCGTCGCCGGTGAACAGGAACACCGGCTCGTCCGGGCGCGCCGCCTTGGCCGCCAGCGCGAACGGCATGCCCACGCCGAGGGTGCCCAGCGCGGTGGTGGTGGTGAGCAGGCGGCCCGGCCTCTCGGCGTAGGTGTACGCCAGCGCCCAGGCCAGCGCGTCGCCACCGTCCGCCACGAACGTGCAGTTGCCGCCGAAGCCCTCGCGTGCGAACGCCGCCATCTCGCGCGCCGCCGCGCCGGGGTGCATTGGCGTCCCGGCATGCCCGTCGATCTGCTGATCCCAGAACTCTCGCGATGCCTGCGCGTAGCCGCGCGCCTGCTCCAGCCACTGGCGGCGGTCGCCGCCGGCGTCCTGCCAGGCTGCGCGCAGGTCGCGCACGACGGCGGTGACGTCGCCGGCCATGGCGACATCGGGCCGGCGATTGCCGCCCAGCCGCTCGGGGGCGATGTCGACCTGCAGGATCGTCTGCTCGCTGCCGAACAGCGGCGCGTTGCCGTACATGACGTTGGCGTTGAACGCGGAGCCGAGCACCAGCACGCAGTCGGCGGCGGGGATGGCCAGCCCGCCGTGCACCAGCGAGCCCAGCGACCAGGGATGCGAGTCCGCAACCACTCCGCGGGCGGCGCTGGCGGTGATCACCGGGATCTGCGCCACCTCGGCAAGCTGCGCGATGTCCTCGCCCGCGCCCGACCAGAACGCGCCGCTGCCGGCGACGATCACAGGGCGTTCGGCGCGCTGCAGCGCGACGAGCGCCTGCCCAGCGGTGTCGGGTGACGCCGACGGCCGCGACGGCGCAGGCCACCCGTCGGACACGACGTCCATCGCTGCAGGCTCTGCCTGCATCACGTCCCAGGGGACATCGAGGTACACGGCGCCGGGACATCCCGCGCGGGCGATGTGCACCGCCTTGCCGGCGTAGCGAGGGATGCGGCCGGGGTCGATGCAGCTGGCCGCCCACTTCACCGCGGGCGCCGCGATGGCGCGCTGGTCGATGTCCATCACCGCGCCGCGCCCCTGATGGTGCACGCCGGTGCGGCCCGCGATCATGAGCAGGGGCACCGACCACGCCGCGGCGTCGAGGAGCCCGATGAGCCCGTTGGCGAAGCCCGGTCCGGCGGTGACCGCTGCCGCGCCGACCTCGCCCGTGGCCAGGGCCCAGCCCTCGGCGGCGAGTGTCGCGGCACCCTCATGCCGCGTGTCGATGAGACGGATGCCCGCATCGCCGCAGGCATCGAGCAGGAGCAGGATGTGGCCGCCGGGCAGAGTGAAGAGAGTCGAGACGCCGGATCGTCGCAGCGCGCCTGCGAGAAGGCGGCCGCCGTGCGGCCGGGCGTGGTCGGTGTCGATCTGCGGTCGCTCGGTGAGAACGTCGGGCATCGCCAGAGTGTATCCGCAGCATCCGTGCCGGCCCGGTCCGGATGCGGCATGCTTCGTCTCCGAATGGACGACGGAAGGCAGACCGTCAGCACGGGAACACCGTGGGAGGATCGCTTCGGCTACTCGCGCGCCGTGCGCGTCGACCGCTTCGTGAGCGTCTCCGGCACGGTGGGGCGCAACCCCGATGGCAGCGTGCCGGCGGGGGCGTACCTGCAGGCGAAGCGCGCGCTCGACATCATCGTTGCGGCGCTCGAGGAGGTGAGCGCCCGGCCCGAGCACGTGGTGCGGACGCGCACGTTCGTCACCGACGTCGCCTGCTTCGGCCACGTGGCGCGCGCCCACAACGAGCTCTTCAAGGACGTGCGCCCGGCGACATCGTTCGTCGTCGTCAGCGGCCTGCTCGCGCCGGAGTTCCTGCTGGAGATCGAGGCGGACGCGATCGTCGGCTGACCGGCGAGGCTCGCACGTGCGGCGAGCCCTCACCGCGCCGGAACTCGGCGCGGACATGGGTGCCACCCGCCCGCGCAAGCCGCCGCTCGTCAGCCGCGGCGCAAGTCCTGGAGCACCGCCATCGCGGCGTTGCGGCCATTGGCGGCGATGACGCTGCCGCCCGGGTGGGTCGCGGCGCCGCACATGTACACGCCGTCGATGGGCGTGCGCGGCGAGAAGCGATTGCGCCACATCTGATCGGGCAGGCACTCGCCCTGGAAGATGTGGCCGCCGTGCAGGCCCACCTCGCGCTCGATGTCCGGCGGCGCCAGCACCTGACGCTCCTCGATGCAATCGCCGATGTCGGGGGCGAACCGCGCGATCTCGGCGATCACGGCGTCGGCAACCGACTCGCGGCAGCGGTCCCACGTCGTGTTCCGCAGCGTGTACGGCGCGTACTGCGCGAAGACGCTCATCACGTGGCGGTCGGGCGGGGCGACGCTGCGGTCGTACGCGGAGTGGAAGTACATCTCCGCCCACACCGGCGCCGGCTCGCCGCTGCGGCTGCGCGCGTACGCCGCCTGGGTCTCGTCGATGCTGCGTGCGATCGTGACCATGGCGCGCTCCGGGTGCTCGCCGGGCCGCGCGGCACTGAACATCGGCAGCCGCCGCAGCGCGCAGTTGACCTTGAGCACCGGCCCTGCCATGCGCCACGACACGACGCGCGTGCGGAACGACTCCGGCGCGGCCGCGCCGCAGAGATCGAGGGTGGCGCGCGGATCCGCGTTGCTGATCACGGCGCGCGCGCGGAGGCGCGTGCCGTCGTCGAGGACCACCGCGCCGCTCTCCACCGCGGCGACCGCGGTGCCCCCGGCGATCACCGCCCTCGCCTCGCGCGCCGCGGCGGCGAGCGCGTTCGAGACGTTGCCCATCCCGCCCTGCACGTATCCCCAGGCGCCGCCGCGGCCCTCGATCGTCCCCATGGAGTGCATCGCGTGGATCGCCGCGGTGCCCGGATCGCGCGGACCGGCCCAGGTGCCGATCAGCCCCTGCCCGTGCAGCGCGCCGCGCAGCCGCTCGTCGGCGACGTGCCGCTCGACAACCGAGGCGATCGACTCCTGGAACAGCACCGCGATCAAGTCCGCGTCGTGTCCCAGCAGCGCTTCGAGCTCCTCGCGGCCGGGTGCCTCGCCGAGCCACGTGTCGCGTTCGGGATCGCGCAGCGCGGTGCGGATGCGCGCGAACAGCGACTCGTAGACCTGGTACCCCTCGACGTCCGCCGGTGCGAGGCGCCCCACCTCCGTCCGATTCTTCTCGGGGCTGTCCCACAGTGTCAGCGCGGTGCCGTCCTCGAAGGGACACCACAGATGCGGGTCGATGGGCTGCACCCGGTACCCATGGCGGCGGAGCTCGAGCTCGTCGACCACCAGCGGGTGCAGCAGCCCCACCACGTAGGCGCAGGGGCTGATCACGTAGCGCTGGTCGGCAAACGGCCGGGTCAGCGTGCACGCGCCGCCGAGCCGCGCCCGCGCCTCCAGCACCAGCGTGTGCAGCCCGGCGCGCGCCAGGTAGGCCGCGCAGGTCAGCCCGTTGTGGCCGGCTCCGACGACGATCGCGTCCCAGTCACGGCGATCACCCGGCAGCAACCTGCAGCACCACCTTGCCGATCGCGCCACCGGACTCGAGCAGACGGTGCGCCTCGACGACCTGCGCGAGCGGGAACACGCGATCGATCACGGGTCGCATCGCGCCGCCGGCCAGCGACGGCACGACCTCGCGCTCGAACGCGGCCACGATCGCGGCCTTCTGCTCTTTGGGGCGGCCGCGCAGGTGCGTCGCCATCACCGTCGCCCGTTTGCGGCTCACCAGCGCGAGGTTGAGCTCGCCTTGCGTGCCGCCCTGCATCCCGATGACGACGATGCGGCCGTCGGTGGCCAGCACCTCGAGGTTGCGCTCCAGGTACGAAGCGCCCATGACGTCGAGCACCACGTCGGCGCCGTGCCCGGCGGTCTCATCGAGCGTCCGCGCCACGAAGTCCTCCGTGTTGTAGTCGATGCCGATGTCGGCGCCGAGCTCGAGGCAGCGCTCCACCTTCTCGGCGCTGCCCGCTGTGACGATCACCCGGCATCCACGCTGCGTCGCGATCTGGATCGCCGCACTTCCGACACCGCCGGCGCCGCCGTGGATGAGCGCGGTCTCACCCGCTTGCAGACGCGCGCGTGTGAGCAGGTTGTCGTGCGCGGTGATGAACACCTCGGGGACACCGCCCGCGTCGACCAGGTCGAGCCCGGAGGGCACGCGCACCACCTGCGTGGCCCTCGCGCGCGCGAGCTCGGCGTAGCCGCCACCCTCGATCAACGCCATCACGCGCTCACCGCGCGTCCAGCCGTCGGCCCCGTCGCCGAGCGACTCCACGATGCCGGCAACCTCGAGCCCGAGCGTGTCCGGCGCGCCCGGTGGAGGAGGGTAGAAGCCGCGACGCTGCAGCAGGTCGGCGCGGTTGATGCCGGCGGACGCCACCCGGATCAGCACCTCGCCGGTCTGCGGCGCCGGATCCGCGATCTCCTCCAGGTGGAGCACGCCGGCCTCGCCTGGCTGGGCCACGACGACCGCTCTCATGCGCTCACTGTGCCCGTCGCGGGCCCGAAGCTGCTGAGCTCAGCCGGCGTTGCCGGGTTGAGCAGCGGCGCCCGCGCCCGTGTTGATCGTCCCGGCCCCCGCGGTGTTCGCATACTGCGCGAACGGGATCTGCCAGTCGCCCTCGCCGGACGCATAGGTGGCCTCGTTGCCCGTGTTCGTGATGATCACGACATCACCGGGCTGGCTCCAGTTGAAGAACGTCGTGGCCCGGGCGGTGCTGAGGTTGACGCACCCGTGCGACACGTTGTCCACGCCCTGATCGGCGATGTCCCACGGCGCAGCGTGGATGAAGAACCCCGTGGTGGAGATCGCCGTGTCGTAGTAGACGTCCTCGTTGTAGTAGTTGGCGTTTCCCGGGACGCACGCCGCGCCGCCGAACGTGACGCACGACTGCATCTTCACGTCGTACTGCTTGTAGAGGACGATCAGCGTGCCCTGCAGAGTCTCGAAGCCGGTCTTGCCCATGCTCACAGGCCACTGGTCGATCAGCGCACCGTTCTGATAGACGTTCATCATGTGTGTGGTGTTGTCGATCTCGGAGATGTGCTGATCGCCGACGCTGAAGCTCTCGTTCCAGTTGCCCAGGCCCCACACGCCGTCGCCGGCGTCGAACCCGTTGAGGTCGGCGGTCACCGTCACCTTCGTCCCGGTGGGCCAGTAGTTCTGGGGACGGAAGTGCACGTTGTTGTCGTCGAGCCAGTGCCAGGCGCCGAGAACGCCGGGCGTCGAGGTCACGCTGATGTGCTGCAGCAGCTTGGCCTTGAGGTCGTCGGCGATAGGGGAGCTGAACTTGAGGTTGATGGTGTCGCCGACGCCCACGGTCTCACCGTCTCCAGGCGTGACGTCGGTGGTCAGCTTCTGTGAGGCGAGCAGCGTGGTGAAGTTGGACGTCGTGGTGGTCTCCTTGCCGTTGGTGCCGGTGGCGTTGATGGTCACCGTGTAGTTGGCGTGCGAATCGAGCCCACCGCTGTACGTCCAGCTGTCGTGCTGCGCCGACAGCGTTCCGGTGGTGGGGTCACCGCCGACGTCATCGTTGAGCGTCACCGAGTCGAGGCGCCCGGAGGTCACCGACACCTGCACCGGCGTGTCGAGCGCCACGTACGTGGTGCCGTTGGACGGAGAGACCTGCACGTCCGCAGGCCCGGAGCCGGCGTGCTCCCCCGCCCCGCCGAGATCGCCTCCGAGCGGGCCGCTGCTGCCGCAGGAGGCGAGGATTGCCGCGCCGCATCCAGCGACGGCGAGCGCTCCGGCGCGGCGCCGCAGGCGGCTGAGCATCGTCATTTTGTCCGTACCATCGATTGGTGAGGGTTCCGTGATGCGCCCCCCGCGCGGCCACGTCGAGAAATGGAACGCCGCAGCCACGGCTCGGGTTTCGAGACTCGTCTGCACTCCATGGTAGCGCCACTCCTCACGACGGACGCCCTGGCGGGCGCCATGGGAACGGCCGCGGAACCGGTGATCCTCGATGTGCGCTGGTCCCTCTCAGGCTCGCCCGGGATCGACGACTACCGCCGCGGCCACATCCCGGGGGCACGCTTCGCCGACCTCGACTCTGAGCTGGCCGGGCCACGCGGCCCGGGCCGCCACCCCCTGCCCGGCGCGTCCGAGTTCGGCCGCGCCATGCGCGCGCACGGCGTGCGTCGCGACCGGGGAGTGGTGGTCTATGACGCCGGCAACGCGATGGCCGCGGCCCGCGCCTGGTGGGTGCTGCGCTACTTCGGGCACGCCGATGTCCGGGTGCTCAACGGCGGCTTCGCCGCCTGGCTGGGGGAGGGCCGGCCGGTCAGCACCGGCGTGCCGGAACCGGGCGAGGGCGACTTCGCGCCCGATCCCGGGCACATGCCGCTGCTGGACGCAGCTGCGGCCGCCCGTCTGGCGGAGAGCGGGATCCTGCTCGACGCGCGGGCGGCGGTGCGGTTTCGCGGCGACGAAGAGCCGATCGACCCGGTGGCCGGCCACATCCCCGGCGCCCGCAGCGCACCCAGCGATCAGAACGTCGACGCCTCCGGCCGTTTCCGCGAACCCGCCGTCTTGCGCGCGCGGTTCAACGACCTCGGGGTGGTGCCCGGTGTCGCCGTCGGCGCCTACTGCGGATCGGGCGTGACCGCGGCGCACGAGGTGCTCGCGCTGACAATCGCCGGCGTCGAGCAGCCGGCGCTGTATGTCGGGTCCTGGAGCGACTGGATCACCGATCCGGCTCGACCGGTCGCCCGCGATAACGACGGCGAAACGTAGGAAGGGCCGGCAGAGCGCCCAGACCCGCCCTCGCCGACCCCCCTCACGTGGAGGCCAAGCTTAGAAGGGGTTGAGGGGGCGGGCAAGCGTCTTCCGGAAACGCTCCGACCGGCGCAAGAAAGGGCGCCGGGGAAGCGTTTGAGCAGTCGAGCGCCTTTGTAGGGCGCGAGCCAGGAAGGGCTACCCGGGGGCCGGCGTTCGGGGGAGCGCCGGCCCATGTTCCTTTGGCGGGGTTCTGTGCTGCCCCGGAGGGGAAGGGATCGTCAGCTAAGGCGCTCGACGATCATCGCCATTCCTTGCCCGCCGCCCACACACATGGTCTCGAGGCCGGTTGTCTTGTCCGCCTCGCGCAGGTCGTTGAGCAGCGTGCACAGGATGCGGGCACCGGTCATACCGAAGGGATGGCCGAGCGCGATCGCCCCACCGTGCGGGTTGAAGCGGTCATCGAAGGGATCGATGCCGATGGCACGCGCAGCCGGGATCACCTGGGCGGCGAAGGCCTCGTTGAGCTCGACGATGTCGACGTCATTGATGCTCATGCCGGCGCGGGCCAGCGCCTGCTTCGAGGCCTCGATCGGGCCCAGGCCCATGTACTCGGGAGCAAGCGAGGTGAGCCCGGTGGACACGATCCGCGCGATCGGGGTGACGCCGAGCTCCTTGGCACGCGTGTCGGACATGATCACCACCGCGGCGGCGCCGTCGTTGAGCGGGCACGAGTTGCCCGCGGTGACGCTGCCGCCCTCGCGGAACACCGGCTGCAGGGACGCCAGCTTCTCCAGCGAGGTGTCGCGACGGGGCCCGTCATCGGTGGTGAACGTGCCGGCGCCGTTCAGCGACACCGGCACGATCTCCTGCGCGAAGAAGCCGCTGTCCACGGCGGCGACCGCGCGCTGCTGGCTGCGCAGCGCGAAGCGGTCCATCTCCTCGCGAGAGATCTCCTCGCGCTGGGCGACGTTCTCCGCGGTCTGTCCCATCGCGATGTAGACGTCGGGGAGGCCCTCGGCGTTGCCCGGCTCGAGGCGGTCGTTCTTGCAGGTCGGGATGTCGCTCGTGCCGTTGAGGAAGCGCGACACGCACTCGACGCCGACGCTGAGGAACACGTCGCCCTCGCCGGAGCGGATGGCATGCGCGGCGACGCGCGAGCTCTGCAGCGAGGAGGCGCAGTACCGCGTGATCGTGGTGCCGGGGACGTCGAGGCGGGTGAGGATGCTGATCACGCGGCCGAGGTTGAAGCCCTGCTCGCCGCCGGGCAGGCCGCAGCCGCAGATCAGGTCCTCGATGTCGGCCCGGTCGAGCTGCGGCACCTTGGCCAGCACCTGCTCGACCACCTGGGCCGCCAGGTCGTCGGGGCGGACGTTGACCAGCGATCCCTTCATCGCCCGGCCGATCGCGGAGCGACCGCAGGCGACGACGACTGGCTCTGGCATGGCTGCCACACCTCCATTCGGCAAAGTTGACTTTCATGTCAATTTTGCGCGTTTTGCCGCCGGGAGGGCCGCCCCGTCCCGGCAGATGCTCAGGCCACCTTGATGCTCAGAACACCAGGTCATCCGCGGCGGCGGGTTCAAGGGCGCCGGGAGGCGGCGAAGGGAGGCGGCCCTGGCTGGCGTATTCTCGGCGGCGACGTGGAGTACTTCGTCACCGGCGCCACCGGATTCATCGGCAAGCAGCTGCTGCCGCTGCTGCTGGCGCGCGGTGGCGAGGTGGGGGTGCTCGTGCGCCAGGGCTCGGGGGCGCGATTCGCCGCCCTGCGTGAGCGTCTCGGCGCCGACGGCCGGCGGCTGCGCCTGGTGACGGGCGACATCGCGCACGAGGGCCTGGGGGTCAGCGCCGAGGACCGCGACCGGCTTCGGGGCGCCAACCTCTTTCACCTGGCCGCGGTGTACGACCTGCGCGCCTCCGAGGAGGAGTCGGAGCGGGCCAACGTCACCGGCACCCGGCATGTCGTCGGCTTCGCCAACGCGATCGACGCGCGCTGCCTCCAGCTGGTGAGCTCGATCGCCGTCGCCGGTCACTACGAGGGCGAGTTCACCGAGGCCATGTTCGACGAGGGCCAGGAGCTCGACCACCCGTACTACCGCACCAAGTTCGAGTCGGAGAAGATCGTTCGCGACGAGGCACGCGTGCCCTGGCGCGTGTATCGCCCCGGCATCGTGATCGGATCGTCGGAGACGGGCGAGGCGGACCGGACCGACGGCCCGTACTACGCGTTCAAGCTGATCCAGCAGTTGCGCGACGCCTTCCCGCAGTGGACGCCGTTCATCGGCCCCGAGGGCGGGCCGCTCAACCTGGTCCCCGTCGACTTCGTGGCCAAGGCGATCGACCACATCGCGCATCGGGACGGGCTCGACGGCAGGGCGTTCCACGTGGTGGATCCCGACCCGCTGTCGCTGGGCGACGCCATCAACACGTTCTGCCGAGCAGCGCACGCGCCCGAGTTCGCCCTGCGTTTCGACCGGCGCATGGCGCGGATGCTGCCCAAGGGAGCGCTGAGCGTCATGGGCCAGCTGCCTGCGGTGCGCAGCATCACCGATCGCGTGCTCGACCGGCTCGGCGTCCCCCATGCGGCACTGCAGTACATCGACAACCGCGCCACCTTCGCATCGACGGGGGCGCAGGAGGCGCTGGCGGGCAGCGGCATCGTCTGCCCGCGCCTGCACGACTACGCATGGAGGATCTGGGACTACTGGGAGCGCCACCTCGACCCCGAGCTGCCCACTCCGCACAATCTGCGCCGGGTTCTTTCAGACAAGGTTGTCCTCATCACCGGCGCCTCGAGCGGCATCGGGCGCGCGGTGGCGACCCACCTGGCGCGGTCGGGCGCCACCATCATCGGCGTGTCGCGCACCGAGGAGAAGCTGGCGGAGATGCGCGCCGAGGTCGAGACGCTGGGCGGGCGCGCTTTCATCTATCCCACGGACCTGTCCGACCCGGACGCGTGCCGTGCGGTGGTGGAGCGCGTCATCGCCGAGCACAAGCGCGTCGACGTGCTCATCAACAACGCCGGACGCTCCATCCGCCGCTCCGTGCTCAACTCACTGGATCGCTTCCACGACTTCCAGCGCACCATGCAGCTCAACTACTTCGGCGCGGTGGCGATGATTCTCGCTGTCGTGCCGGGGATGCTGGAGCGGCACCACGGCCACATCATCAACATCACGTCGATCGGAGGGCAGACGTACCCGCCGCGCTTCGCCGCGTACGTGGCCAGCAAGAACGCGCTCGACGCCTTCTCGCGCTGCTTCGCACCCGAGGTCTCCGGCGCGGGCATCGACATCACCACGGTGCACATGCCACTGGTGCGCACGCCGATGATCGCGCCCACCGGGCTCTACCGCAGCTTCCCCACGATCAGCCCGGACGAGGCGGCCGACATGGTGGTGGAGGCCATCCTGAAGCGGCCACACGAGGTGTCGACACGGCTCGGCAAGTTCGGCGAGCTGGTGAACGCGGTGTCTCCGGGGTTCCAGCATCTGATCATGAGCGGCGCGTTCCAGATGCTGCCCGAGAGCTCGCCGTCGAAGAAGGAGGGCGATGGCGCGCCGCGCGCCGAGCAGCCGGTGAGCCCCGAGGCCTACGCGCTGGGCATGCTCATGCGCGGGATCCACCTGTAGCAGGCACACCACGTATCGGACGCGTGAGTCGCGTCGCGTCGGGAAGCGCGACCAGGAGCAGGCCCCCGAAGAGGCCGAGGTTCTTCAGGAATTGCGTGATCTGCTGGTTGCGCTGCTGCGGGTCTTCGCTCGTCCAGAAGGGATGGCCGACGTACGTCACCGGGATGAGCGTGGCCGCCAGGGCAGCGGCCGCGAGGCGGGGTGCGATGTCAACGATGAGCGCAGCCGAGCTTGCCACCTGCACCCCCGCCTGCGCTCGCGCGACGAGGCGCGGCTCGGGGAGGTCCGGCAGCGAGTGCGCCGCGCGGTCCGCTTGCGACGCAGGGTCGACCAGCGTGCGGATCCCCGACCGCACGAAGATCGCGCACAGCGCACACCGAGCAAGGAAACGAAGAGCGCATGTCACCGGCCGTCAGTGTATCGGCCGGTTCCGACGCAGGTCGCGCCCGGCGGCGGAGGTGGTCGATCCCGGTCTGCTCGCGCACCAGGTACTCAGAGCAGGAACGGGATGAGCATCTTCGTGTGCTGCCGGTATGCGGGGTATGTCGCCGGGAACAACCGCGCCATGTTGCGCTCCTCGACGGTCGCGCTGTAGATGAAGTACACGCCCATCACCGCGGCGACGATGAGCCAGTACAGCCCGACGGCGAGGCCGGTTCCGACCATCGCGAGGATGACGCCGGAGTAGATCGGATGGCGGACATACCGGTAGGGACCGCTCGTGACCAGCTCGGGGTCCACCTTCTCCGACATGGGCATGCCCCAGTTCCGTCCGAGGTACGGCCGCGCCCAGATCGCCAGCCCGAGCCCGGCGACGAAGAGCACGACGCCGAGCCCCTGCACCGCCGGGATGTGGATCAGTCCGGCGTCGCCGCCCAGCGCCCGGGTCCGCACAAGCAGAAAGATCAAGAGGACGATGCCGAGGCGGATGCCGACGCCGGTGGCAGCGCCGGCCCGCGGCACCTGGCTCTTGGCGCCCGCGGCAGCGATGATCCAGTAGCCCCAGAACGCCACCCAGGCGGCCAGGAAGAACGTACCGATTGCCTGCATGGCCGGAGCGTAGAACGCCGATCGTGACCGCGAGCGTCAGGGGCGGTGGCGCTCGCCGTGGAATGCGGACCAGAACACCAGCGCCACGGTGATCATCACGGCGTGAGCCAGCAGGATCAGCTCGATCACCCGGCGGAGCTCCGCAGCGGCCACCATTTCCCCAGGGACGACTCGCGGTTCAGGCCGTCCTCCTTCGCCGGCGGGCGCCACATGGGCGTGACCGCACGAAGAATCGGCCCCGAGCGGTGCTCGGCCGACAACGTCCAGGTGAGCGTGTAGCCCCAGACGATCGAGCCCAGCAGCACGCCGTTGCCCTGGGGGAGGGTCTCGAACTCATGGGCCAGCGTGAAGACCGCGTCGCTGGGCAGCGACGGCAGGGGCCCGCCGTCGCCGCTCTCGGCCAGCCGCATCACCTCGCTGAACGGGTCGAACCCGGGCCGCGTCCCGGGGCCGTCGAGCATCCCGGTCACCACCTTGTCGTCGCTGGTGAACGTGCCCCGGTAGGGCGAGCCGCTGTCGAGACGCCAGTCCGAGCCGTCGGTGAGCACGCCGAGCCCCGCCGACCGCATGTCGAGGCTCACCTCGCTGCGCGCGTACTGCACGTAGCGCGACGTCTGCGAGCCGTGCACGACGAAGACGCGCAGCAAGCCGTCGTGCTCCTCCTCCTCGGAGATGCGCACGCCGAGCGCCGGGGCGCAGTGGCCTTCGACGGTCAGCGCGTCGACGGACTCCGCGAGGTCCCGGGTCAGCTCGACGGGGGACCCGGGAAGGGGCTGGTCGCGGGTGTCGAGGAACGTGAGCAGCACCGATGCGCCGGCGGACTCGATACGCACACGCAGCTTGGTGCCGTCGGCGAGCACGAATTTGTCGATGGCGGACCAGGAGCGGCCGTCCGGCTCGCTCGCGCGCGGCGCCGGCTCAGACATCGCGAACATCAACCACCACGCGTGGCGATTGTACGGCGGCGTCGGGGAAGCCCCCGCGCACTGCACGGCAATCTGTTCGCCACAACGCCGCCGCGCCAGCCGCCGGATCTGCTCGCGGGGCAGGTGCGGCGAGTGACCCGGCGGTGTGCGGGCGATTGCGCGAGGTCAGAGGGCGAGAATCGGGTGCACCTCCACGGTGCCGGCGAGCGCGGCGGGGTTCTTGGCCGCCCATCGCTGCGCGGCGGCGCGGTCCTCGCACTCGAGCACGAAATAGCCGTTGAGCCACGGAGCGGCCTGGTACATGGGGCCGTCCGTTGTGGTCGCGCTGCCGTTGCCGCCGGCGACGCTGAATGCCGCGGCCGACGGCTGGCAGGGGTCACCGTCGAGGAAGGCGCCCGCCGCCTTCAACTCGTCGAGGTAGTGGGCGAAGGCGTCGACGACGGCGCTCATCTCGGGTGTGCCCGGCCGCGGGGCTGCGGACTCCTCGACGTACTGGAGGAAGAGGTACTTGGCCATCCGATGTGCTCCTGTGGAAGGTGGCTCCGACGCCCGGACGACGAACGGGCGCGGCCAGTTTTCGACAGGGCCGGTCCGCGACTGTTGCGGAGGCGTCAATCCACCCGGACTACCATCCGCCCCGTGAGGCCGTCTCTCGCGGCGGGCATGAGCGCGCTTGCGACCGCCACCGCCTGTCTGTCTGCGTGTGGTCACGCGGCGACACTCACGCCGTCGGCCACCCCGCCGAGCCAGGCAACGCCGACCGCTTCTCCGTCGATTGACGCAGCCGCGGTCACCAGCGCGGCCGCCGCTGCGCTCACGAGGGCGGTCCAGGAGTACAACGACCTGCTCAACACGTCTGCACCGCTGTTGCGTGCGGGTGTGGCACAACAGAATCCCGTGCAAACCAGAACCGCCGGATTCCGACTGCTCAGCGCAACCGACGCGTTCTACGACACGATCCGCAGGGGCTCAGAACCGCTGACGGCGCGGGCAGACGCCACGGTTCTTGTGACAACTACCGACTCCCTGCGGACCGATTTCGACGCCCTGGCTTCCGCAGGAACCTGGGACGAGGTGCAAGGTGCGCTTTCGGACCTGCCGGGAGCCCAGCAGGCGCAGGAGAGCGCAATCAATCGAGTCGCGGCTGACCTCGGCCAGCCGCCCCTTTCGCTCGTTCGTGTGCTTGGCTGACGCTTTCCCGTGAGCGGCGCGGCACAGGCCGGCGCAGGGGTGGTGCGCAGGTTCTCACGGGTCTCAGCACCCCGACGCGCTGAAACCCGCGCGTCGTCTTGACTGCTACCGGGTCAGCTGCCTATGCAGGAGAACCGGAGCGTCGCTCCGGCTGCACGAGGCCTTCGGCCAGCGCGGCGTCCAAGTCGGTGATCACACGCGTCCCGTCCTCCCAAGAGATCGGGTCCGCCGCGTCGAGGGTCTCGGGCCGCACCTTTTTCGCCTCGAGCACCTGGACCGACCTCGGATCCACCGACACCGGGCCGTGGGTCGTCATCACATCGACGAGCACGCGGTTCCACGCCTTGCGGTACCGGAGATTGAGGATGCCTTCCACCGTCGCATGATCGGGCCCCGCGCTTTTGGCGCGGACAAGATCGCCTTTATGTGCTCCCATGACCGTTAAGCATAGTTGGATGTACGGCGTTCGGCCTAGTGGCGCAGTGCACCTAGCTGGTTCCATGTGTATTCGGCGGCCGCCCGAGAGGGCCTCGGTCAGCGCCGCTTGACGCCAATGATGCGATCGCGGTCAGGCATGAAGTCGGGCACGACGCCGGCGGTCAATCCTGCTGCCTGGGCCGCGGCGATGTAGGTCTCGGTGGGCACCAGCATCGACGTGTGGCGCTCGACGAAATGATGGATGCCGCTGGCGTCGTGCACGAGGTGATGCATGTCGAGCCGGGCGATGCGATCGTCACGTGAGGTGTGCGTCAGCCGGACCACCTGAAGGTCGCCGTCAGTCGCGTAGTCCGGAGCCGCCCGGTACCGCTCTTTCCACGCTTCCGGTCGCACCCAGCCGTCGACGACGAGCACCCCGCCGGGCTCGAGGTGCGCCGCGAAGCGATCGAACGCGGCGAAGAGGTCGCGCTCTGTCGTCATGTAGCTGATGCTGCTGAAGAGACACGTCACCGCGTGGAAGGAGCGGCCGAGGTCAAGCGTGCGCATATCGCCGATGTCCAGCGGCACGCCGTCGCCGAGCCTCGTCCTCGCGATCGCCAGCATCTGGGGGCTGCGATCGACGCCCGCAACGTCGTACCAGCCACGGAGGTGGGACAGGTGCAGGCCGGTGCCGCAGGCGACGTCGAGCAGTGTGTGAGCATCCGGCGCGGTGCGCTGGATGAGCTCGTGGACGGCGAGGGAGTCGGCTGCGAAATCCTTGAGCCCTCCGCCCGCATACAGCAGGTCGTAGATCGCCGCGCTCTCCACGTACGGTTCGAGCGCTGCGAAGCGACGCGCGGGCTTGCTCTCCGCCACCAGGGTCCGCCGGCCTACGCGTGGGCGCCGATCAGCGTGAACTCGTCATCGACGCCGAGCGTGCGCGCGGTCGGTGACGCCGGCACGGCCTCCTTCGCGGGGTGCGTGCGCAGCGCGTAGTCAGCGATCGGGTTGGTGACGCCGAACCAGAACTGCTCGTTCTTGTAGTGATGCAGGATGTGGTTGCGCCAGATCGCGCGATACACCGCGCCGCGCGGCACGTACGACGAGTGGATGAGGAAGTGCGTCCACTCGTAGCCGAAGAAGAACGTGGTCATCGTCGCGTACGCGGTGAGCTTGAGCGTCAGCGGCGGGAAGGCGAAGAACGCGATGAGCCCGAGCACGCCGAGAAAGCCGAACAGCACCGGCAGCGGCACGAAGATGAGCGGCACGTTGCGCGGGTCGCGGTGGTGCATGCGATGGCGTCGCGCATAGAGCGGATCGAGGCGCCGGCCGAACATCGTGGTGGGCTTTGCGTGCAGTCCGTAGACGTGGATCAGCCACTCGAGAAACGGCTCGACAATAAGAATGCCGCCCGCCACGGCGAGGTCGCCCCAGTGCCAGCGTCCCACCGCGATGCGCGCGACCAGCGTCGCGCCGGCGATCACGGCCATGATCCGCGGGCTGCCGTGGTGGGCGAACACGCGCGCCGCGCTGAGCAGCGTGGACGTCCGCGGCGCGGCGGCGTCGGGGGCCGTCAGCGCCTGCGTATTCATGGTGCGCCCTAGTCTAGCCCGCGTCTTGGCGGTGGCACGGGCGTGCAGCCGGCCTCGGGTGATCGCGCCGCTGAACCTGCGTGTTCCGATGAGCAGGGGCTACGAGATCGACACCCGGTGGCGCAGCTCCATCAACGCCGGGAGCGTGGCTGCATCGCCACGTGTCAGCCACGGTCCGCGTCCACCACGCGGTTCGCGATCCTGCCGAAGCCGTCGATCTCGATCTCGACGAGCTGGCCCGGTTGCAGCCACGACGGCGGCGTGCGGCCCATGCCGACGCCGGGCGGCGTGCCCGTGAGAATGATGTCGCCCGGCTCGAGCGTGAAGACGTCGGAGCAGTAGCTGACCAGCGTGGCGACGTCGAAGATCATGTTCGCCGTGGAGTCGTCCTGACGCAGGTCGCCGTCCACCCAGGTGCGGATGCGCAGCGCCTGCGGATCGGCCACCTCGTCGCGGGTGACGAGCGCGGGGCCGAGCGGGCAGAAGGTGTCGAAGCTCTTGCCGCGCAACCACTGGTCGCCGCTCTGCAGCTGGGCGGTGCGCGCGGACACGTCGTTGGCGCAGCAGTAGCCGGCGACGTATTCGAGCGCGTGCTCCTTGGGGATGTGGTGGCCGGCCCGGCCGAGGATGACGCAGAGCTCGCCCTCATAGTCGAGGTCGTGCACGCCCACCGGGCGGACGATGTCGTCGGTGGGGCCGATGATCGCGTTGGCGAACTTGGCGAACAGGATCGGGTGGTCCGGGATCTCGTGGCCGAGCTCGCGCGCGTGCGACGCGTAGTTGCGCCCGACGCCGATGATCTTGCCGGGGCGTGTGACGGGCGGCCCCAGCTCCGCCTCGGTGTGGTGCGGCAGCACGCCGCGGACCACGGCATGCTGCAGCGACTCGGCCATATCCGGGATGCCGCTGGCGATTGCGAGATCGAAGAGCAGCGCCGGGCCGGAGCCGAAGAGGCTCTCGTCGGCGGACACCGAATCCAACCCGAGTCGCAGCTCGAAGACGCCCTCGCCGGTGAGGACCGCGGGCACCAGCGCGTCGCCGCGGCGCAGGTTGGCCAGGCGCATGCGGCTACAGGCCCGCGGCCTCGAGCACGGTCTCGTGCAGGAGACCGTTGGACGAGATGCCGGTGCCGCCGAGGTGCGGATCGTCGGCGCTGCGATCGGTGAACCTACCGCCCGCCTCCTCGACGATGAGCGCGAGGGCAGCGAAGTCCCAGACGTTGGCCCGCGCCGTCCAGCCGATATCGGCAGAGCCCCTCGCCACCGCGAGATGCGACATCGAGTTGCCCAGCCCCCGGGCGTCCCAGCAGCGCGCGGCGAGTTTCAGCAGGGGCTGACCCAGCCCGACTCGGGCGAAGCCGGGGAGGCTTGTGTGGGTCAGCATCGCCTCCTCGACCGACGTGATCTCGGACACGTGGATACGACGTCCGTTGAGGAATGCGCCCTCGCCGCGCACCGCGTGGAAGCGGAGGCGGAGGGCCGGCGCCGAGGCCACCGCGACCTGCGTCACCCCGGCGTGCTGGAGGGCGATGAGCGTGGCCCACGTCTCGTTGCCGCGGACGAAGCTGCGGGTACCGTCGATGGGGTCGACCACCCAGCGCCAGTCGCCTCCGCCGTCGTCGAGCCCGTACTCCTCGCCCATGACGGAATGGCCGGGGCGGTCGCGACGCACGCGCTCCCGCACCTCGCGCTCGATGGCCTGGTCAGCCTCGCTCACGGGGCTCATGTCGGGCTTGCGGTCGACGCGGAGATCGTGCGCGCGCCAGCGATCCATCGAGATGCGGTCGGCGACATCGGCGAGCTCGACCGCGAGGGCGAGGTCGTCCACTGGCCCCAGCTTATCGGTCGCCCGGCTGCGGCCGCGGGTTGTAGCCTTGGGTGCATGGCCTACCGCAAACTCGACGCACTCGACGCGACCGGTTTCGTCATCCTTCGCGACTACGAGGGCCCGCCGATCCCGCCAGAGGAGTGGGAGCGGCTGGAGTACGTCGACTGGAAGTCCGGCGGGGACACCAACTTCGCCCCGCTGGCGTCGGCGCTGGGCCAGATGGAGTGTCACGGTTTCTGGGACCACGGCAAGCCCGACAAGGACGGAATCTGGACGCAGAACCGCGAGATCGCACCCACACTGTGCAGCTACGTGGAGGCTGTGGGCGCCGTGTTCGGGCGGGTGCGCGTGATCAAGCTCAACCCGTCCAGCGACGCGGACGCCCAGCGCCAGCTCCATGTTGATGACAACAATCGCCTGAACCCGGACGGGGAGGGCTGGGTGGTGCGCGCGTGGCTCGAGCTCAACGCGCCCGCCGGATCGCAGTTCATCCTGCGCGATCAGCGCGATGACCCGTCCAGCGAGACGCGCATCGACCTGTATCCGCGGCGGCAGCTGGTGATCGACACGGAGCGGCTGTATCACGTGGTGCACAACCCGGGGCCGGAGCCGCGCTATGCGCTGATCAGCTCGTTCGAGTCGGGCGATCCGCTGCAGCGCTGGATCGAGGCTGAGCGGGCGACAGCGGCTGCGGCGGCGCGATAGGGTCACGGGCCGGCCCTGGAAACCGGCGCTATACTCGGCGTCTGCTGTGCGGGAGTAGCTCAGCGGTAGAGCACTACCTTGCCAAGGTAGGGGTCGCGGGTTCGAAACCCGTCTCCCGCTCCAGTATGACCCGGGGTGGAAAGCCCCTTGGCTTCAAAGCCTTGTCGAGCTGTGTCACAACGCCGGGAACCTGATTGCGCCGCGACGAAAGTAGTGTGCTAGAAACTCGACAGCCCCACTACCCGAGCAAGGTGTTGCTAGAGTCCCGCCCAGGTGACCGACTGGCTGCGTCCGCTCGAGCAGACGGGACGCCCCAAGGGCGAGCAGCGAGCCGCCCGCGCCGAGCGCGAGGCGGTCAGCTTCGAGCGAGCGGTGGAGCGATTCGCGGAGCACTACATCTCGCGGAAGACCGGCCGGCCGTTCAGCGTCACGAGCAAGCGCAACGTGCTCGACAACCTGCTCGGCTCGCCGCTCACCGCCTTCCGGGCCGAGCACGGTATCAGCACCGTGGCGGAGTGGGACGGTGATCACGCGGCCGAGTATCTTCGCTGGCTGCAGACGGAGCTGCGCCGGGACTCGGCGACGGTGAAGAAGGTGCGCGGGCAGCTGCGGTCGTTCGGCGACTTCTGCGAGGAAGAGTTCCACGCCGCTGATGCCGCCGGCGGCGCGCTCAAGACCATCCGCGTATCGGAGGTCACCGACTTCGACCGGCCCAAGGATCCCGCGCTCACCCACGCTGAGGCGGAGGCGTTGATGCAGGCGGCGCCAACGAACCGCGACCGCCTGGCGATCGCGATGCTGCTTTTCACGGGAAT
>DASUWI010000090.1:0-14428 GCA_036378495.1 Candidatus Dormiibacterota bacterium | reverse complement strand
GTCAGCCGCCGCGCGCCGTGCTCGCGGGCCCGCCGCCGGCAGGCGTCGATGAGCGCCACACCCACACCGGCGCGCCACGCCTCACGCGCGACGAAGAGGTCGTTCATCACCGCGATGCGGGCCGCGATCGTCGTGGCCCACGTCCAGAAGAGGGTGGCGAAGCCGACCGCGTGGCTGTCGATGGTGGCCAGCAGCTGCACGCCCTCGTGCGGCGGTGCAGCGATGAGCGCTCGCGACATCGACAGCAGCGCCGCGTCGCCGGGATGCACCCCGTAGCCGTCGCAGTACGCGCGCATCAGCGGCAGGAGCAGCTCGAGCTGCGGCTCGGTCTCCACCGTCGCGATCCGAACCGGCCCGGACACTGGTTGAACCCTCCGAGCAAACACCTGCGAACGAGAGCTTTATGTTCCCACCTACCATTGCGCCGAGGTGGGACCGGTTGGAGGCGGCTTCCGAGGAGCACCGCCGTGAGCCACGCCCACGTGGTGTCGATGATCGCGCTCGACCCCGTGACGTGGGCGCGGGTGCAGATGGCGTTCACGCTTGCCTGCCACATCATCCTGGTGCCGCTCGCGGTGGCCTGGTCGCTCATCACGCTGGTGGCCAACGGCATCGGTGTCTGGCGCCACGACAAGGACGCGCTGCTGATGGCACAGCGGTGGTCCAAGGTGATGGCGGTCACGTTTGCCGTCGGTGCGGTCAGCGGCACGGTGCTGTCTTTCGAGTTCGGCCTGCTGTGGCCGAAGTTCATGGGCCGCTTCGGCGCCGCCTTCGGGATCCCGTTTGCCGTCGAGGGCCTGTTCTTCTTTCTCGAGGCGATCTTCATCTCCATCTACATCTACGGGTGGCGGCGGCTCCGTCCCCTGCCGCACCTCTTGTCAGGCATCCCCATCGTCATCGCCGGCATCGGCGGCACGTTCTCTGTGGTCAGCGCCAACGCCTGGATGAATCAGCCCTCGGGGTTCACGCTCGACGCCGCCGGCCACATCACGTCCACCGATCCGCTGCACGTGATGATCAACAACGCCACCGGCTACGAGACGCTGCACATGATGCTGGCCTCGTACATGGTGGCCGGCTTCCTGATCGCCTCGGTGTACGCGGTGGCCATGCTGCGCAAGCGCGACGACCACTACGTGCGCATGGCGTTCGTGATCCCGTTCACCATCGCGGCCATCGCCACGCCGTTTCAGATCTTCGTCGGCGACTGGGCGGCGCGGGCCATCGCGCAGGACCAGCCGGCCAAGTTCGCAGCCATCGAGCTGGTGCCCAAGACGTCAACCCGCGTCCCCGAGACCCTGCTCGGTTACATCGGCGCCGACAACAAGGTCCACGCCGGCCTTCCCATCCCCGACCTCGGGTCGCTGCTCACCGGCTTCTCGGTGGACACGCGCATCGTGGGCCTGGAAGCGTTCCCGGTGGACGACCGCCCCGCGGCTGCTGAGGTCAACTATGTCCACATCTCGTGGGACGTGATGGTCGGCATCGGCGTCGGGCTGCTGGGGCTGAGCGCCTGGTACGCGCTGGTGGCGTGGCGGCGCCGCGGACCGCCCACGAGCCGCGTGTTCCTCGCCGCCGCGTCGGTGGCCGGGGTGGCCGCGATCGCCGCGCTCGAGGCCGGCTGGATGGTGACCGAGGTGGGCCGTCAACCGTGGATCGTCAACGGCCTGATGCGCGTCGCCGACGCGGGGACGCCGTTCAGTGGCGTGTGGGCGTCGTTCATCATCATCGCCGTCGTGTACGCGGTGGTGGCCGTGGCCACGGTGCTGGTGCTGCGCGGCATGGTGCGGCGCTGGCGCAGCCCCGGGGTCGACACCGCGCCGGTGCCGTATGGCCCGGCGTCGGAAGACGCCGCCTGATGGGCCCCACGGCCGCAGCGGTGCTGCTGTTCGTCGGGGTGATGCTCTACGCGGTGCTGGCGGGGGCCGACTTCGGCGCCGGGTTCTGGGACCTGGTTGCCGGAGGAGCGAAGCGAGGGGCACGGCCGCGCGCGCTCATCGACCACTCGATCGGGCCGGTGTGGGAGGCGAACCACGTCTGGCTGATCTTCATCCTGGTGATGTTGTGGTCTGCGTTTCCACGGGTGTTCGCCGCCATCTTCACCACGCTGTTCATCCCGCTCGCGCTGGCGGTGCTGGGCATCGTGCTTCGAGGTTCCGGGTTCGCGTTCCGCCATGCCGTGGTTCGCATCAACCGTCAGCGCCTGTTCGGCGCCACCTTCGCGCTGTCGTCGGTGATCGTGCCGTTCTTCATGGGCACCGTCGCCGGGGCGATCGCATCAGGACGCGTCCCCGCGAGTGGCGCCGGCGATCCGGTGCACAGCTGGCTCAATCCCACGTCGCTGCTGGGCGGCGTGCTCTCCGTGGTCGTGTGCGCCTATGTCGCAGCGGTGTATCTCACCGCCGATGCGCAGACGGCGCAGGACACCACGCTGTACACGTACTTCCGCCGCCGCGCGCTCGGCACCGGCTTGCTCGCCGGCGCGGTCGCGCTTGCGGGCATCGCGGTGCTGCATGGTGACGCGCCCTACCTCTTCGACAACCTCACCGGGCGCGCGCTGCCCGTGATCGCCGCGTCGGGGGTGGTCGGCCTGGCCACGCTTGGCCTGCTGCTTCGCAACGCCGCCGATGCCGCGCGCGTCGCCGCTGCACTCGCCGCCGCGACCGTCATCTGGGGATGGGCGGTGGGGCAGTGGCCGTACATGCTCGTCCCCTCGCTCACCATCGATCAGGCGGCGGCACCGCCGGCGACGCTGGTGGCGACGTTTGTCATCGCGGGCGCGGCCGGCGTGCTGGTGCTGCCGTCGTTCGGGTTGCTGCTCCTGCTCAGCAAGCGCCAGGTGCTGGAGTAGAAAAAGGAGGACGGTCGTTCCGTCCTCCTCCACGCCCTCGCTGGATCTGTGTGTTACTTGGCCGGCATCAGCACGATGTGCGCGGTGCCCACCGTGAGGCCCTCGCGAAACAGCGAGATGCCGAACGCCGCGTTGAGCGCATCGGCCGCCTCCTGCGAGATCTTCACCACAGTGCCGTCGAGGGTGGGGTTGCCGGCCGAGTCATGGCCCACCTTCACGCCCGAGCCGTCCAGCTCGAAGAGCGGGATGTCCTTGTCGCCGACCTTGGCAGTGAGGATCGACGTACCCGGGTTGATGATGAAGTCGGTGGCCGTCACCGTCGTCGCGCCGGCGGAGAAGGAAAGCCCGCCGCTGTGCACCACATCACCGCGGATGAAGGGGAGGTCGTGCTTGGGGAAGATGAACGCCTCGCCGCCCGTGACCGGGAAGGTCAGCGTGCCGCCGTTGCTGCCCGCGGTGGCGGGAGCGACCGGAGCCACCTGGAAGCCATAGATGCCGAACAGCTTGGCCGCGTTGGCATCGACGGTGACCGTTGTCGAGCCGCCGCCGATCGCCGGGATGGCCGCAGTCGTGTGCTCGCGGTTGTCGTAGACGAAGCTCTCGAAGGGGTTGTTCCCCGCCGCTCCCGCGTGCAGGTGCGCCGTCGCGAGCACCCCTGTTGCCACGGCCGCCGCCGCCATCGCGGCCGCCGCGATGATCCGATGTCGCCGCATTGTCTGGGCCTCCCTGAACGTTTGCCTGCTCATCTCGCCGCCGGGCGAGTAGCGAGGCGTGGATGATGCGCCAAGGTCATACGTATTGGTATGGCAGGGCGAAGCCCACCACACACAGCAGATCCGGGGCGGTGTCGCGCGAGGGCGCCGCCTCGAGAACCTGGGCGGCGATGGGGGCGAGCAGTGCTGTCTCGCAGCAGTGGCAGATCATCTGCACGGAGCACGCTTCGCCCACGAGGCGCGCGCACTCGTGGTGCTCGCCGCACGCTTCACATGTCACGTGGAGATATCGCATCGCACAGTTGTCCTACGCATCACTACGCAGCACACCGTGCGGCGGATCAGGCGCGCGTCGGCTTGTGTCCCGTGATCAGCCGTTCGCGATCGAACAGCACGCCGACGAACCGCCAGCCAAGAATGTCTGCAGACGCGAGTATCGCCGCCAGGATGATCGCGATCGTGATGCTCGGCGTGATCACCTGATACGTCATCAGCGCCACGATGCCGAGCGGCGGCAGGCTGGCCAGAGTGCCCAGCTGCTGCGCCACGCGAACGTCAGACGAACGTGTGGAGATTGCGATCCCCACCCATATCGACCACGCTGCCAACAGTGGCACGAACAGCGCTTGCGCGAGGAAGTTGGGCGCCTGCCAGACGGCATCGACCACCACCTGGTTGGCGCCGAAGCGCACCGCGGTCACCACGACGGCGAAGAGCACGTAGCCGATGGCCACCGAGGGAAGCAGTGCGGCAAACGCCTTGCCCACCAACAGCTCTTCTCGGCGCACCGGGGTGGTGAGCACGGGCTCGAGCGTCCCCTGCTCGCGCTCGCCGACCACCGAATACGACGCGATGGTCGCGGGCACCACCACCGGTGCGATCAGCAGCAGGAGCAGGCTGGTGCCCACCTGCGCGTCGAGCACGCGCGGCGCCGCGGTGCGAAAGAGATCTGCGATGGGAACGATGAGGAACAGCAGCGGCAGCACCACCATGGTGCCGATGATGAAGCGGTTGCGCCGGAAGTCGCGCAGCTCCTTCACCAGCACCGCACGCGTGCGCCGCACGCTGAAGCTCATCGTCCCCGCGCCTCCACGTCCTCATTGATCAGCTCGAGATAGACGTCCTCCAGGGAGTGCTGCACCTCGGCGATCGACTCGACGTCGGCATCGGCGGCCACCAGCGCTCGCGTCAGCGCGGGAGCCACCGTCTTCGGGTCTGAGACCGTCAGCACGTATCCCGAGGCGGAGTCCGCGTGCCAGCTCTGGATGCCGCTGACGCTGCCGAACACGGCGTCCGCGGCAGGCAGCGGCGCCGCGGTGCGCACCACCAGCGACCGGCTGAAGAGCTGCGCGCGCAGCTCGTCCGGCCGGCCCACCATGCGCAGGGTGGTGTTGAGGATGGCGACGCGATCGCAGAGCCGTTCGGCCTCCTCGAGCCGGTGGGTGGTGAGGAAGACGGTGGCGCCGCGCCGGCGCAGCCCCTCGATGAGGTCGTTGACGTCGCGCGTTGCAACGGGGTCCAGACCGGAGGTGGGCTCGTCGAGAAAGAGGATGTCCGGGTCGCTGAGCAGCGCCCGGGCCACGCCGACGCGCTGCCGCAGCCCCTTGGAGAGGCTGCCGCAGGGGTCCTCGGAGCGGGACTGCATGTTGACCGCCTCCAGCGCCTCGCCGATGCGGGCTCGCGGATTCTCGACGCTGAACAGCCCGGCGAAGTACTCGAGGTTCTCGCGGACACTGAGCCGCAGATACAGGCCGGGAGCCTCGGGCATGATGGCGATGCGCTGACGGATCGCCTGGCTGTTCCCGGGCAGCAGGGGGAACCCGGCGACGATCGCCGACCCGGCGGTGGGAGCGATCAGCGTGCCCAGCGTCCGCACCGTCGTGGTCTTGCCCGCGCCGTTGGGCCCAAGGAAGCCGAACACCTCGCCGGCGCCGACGGTGAACGACACGTCCTGGAACGCGATGCGGTCGCCGAAGCGCTTGGTGAGGTGCGCGACCTCGAGCGCGAGCGTGCCCCGCCGCTGCGCCGGCCGGTCGATGACAGGCCGTGCCTGCTGCGGCGCCACCGGCGCGAGCGCGCGTTCCGGCGCGGCCGCCGCGGCGCCGGATTGCGGGAGATGGGGTTCCGGCGCAGTCGAATCGGATTGCCCTGCCGCGGCCAACGCTGGACGGCGCGACATCATCGCGGCGATCGCGGCATAGACCCCGAGGATGGCCACGACCACGACGATGCCGATCGGCGACTTGTGGATGCGGAACAGCACCAGCGTCACGACGACGACGGCCACGGCGATCGCGGTGATCATCCACCCCTGCCATGTCGCCGGGCGCCAGCCGAGCCCGAGCTGGCGGCGTACGAACCAGGGATCGCCGCTCACGCGAGGCTGAGGGTCCCGATCATCCCGGTCGGTCGTCCGGAGTCCGCGCGGTCAGCGTCGCGATGACGTAGAAGACGGCGAGCAAAGCGATACCGATGACGTAGCCGAGGAACGACCGAGCCAGGCGGGAGACGACGACCGCCGTGATCACCGCAGCGATGAAGAAGGCGGTGACCACCCAGCCCTGCCAGGCGACGGGCCGCCATCCGTACCCGAACCTGCGCCGCACGAACCACGGATCGCCGCTCACACGATCAAGAATACTGCTCCGGATGTGACGCGATTGAGCACTGGAGGTCGAGGAGCGCTTGGCACTGGCGGCACGCGAGATTGAATACGGCGACGGCGACACGCTGCTGACAGGCGTGCTGGTGGAGGAGGCCGCCACCGAGGGCGCGTGCCCCGGGATCCTCCTGGTCCATGGCGGCGGGGGGCTCGACGATCACGCGCGCGGTCAGGCGCAGCGATATGCGCAGCTCGGCTACACCGTGTTCGCCTGCGACATGTACGGCGAGGGTGTCGCCGGCGACCGCGAGCGCGTGATGGCAACACTGGCGACGCTGCGCGACGACCCCGATGTACTCGTGCGCCGCGCGCAGGCGGGGATCGACGCGCTGACCGAGCACGGACACGTCAACGAGCGGCTCGGCGCTGTGGGCTTCTGCTTCGGCGGCATGTGCGCGCTGACGCTCGCTCGTGCCGGTCTGGACCTGCGCGGCGTGGTCAGCATGCACGGCGCGTTGAAGACGCCCCGTCTCGCCGAGCCCGGCGCGGTGAAGGCCAAGGTGCTCGCGTGTCACGGCGCACTGGATCCGCATGTGCCGATGACCGACGTGGTCGCGTTCGTCGAAGAGATGGAGCACGCCGAGGTGGACTACGAGGTCAACATCTACGGCGGCGCCATGCACGGCTTCACACACGAGCACGCGCTGCCCGGCGCCATCCATGGTGTCGCGTATCACGCTCCCAGCGACCGGCGCTCGTTTGCCGCCGCCACCGCGTTCTTTGCCGAGGCGCTGCCAGGCTGACCATGATCGCCACCGCGGCGGCGCCACGCGCGGCGACCCCCGGCAGCGGCCTCACCGCTGCCGACGTCGCGCAGCGCCTCGCGCGGGGTGAGACCAACGTCAGCGCCGAGCGCACCAGCCGCTCGGTGGCGAAGATCCTGCAGCACAACCTGTTGACGCGGTTCAACGTCATCCTGGGCACGCTGCTCGTGGTGATCCTGAGCGTGGGTCAGATCAACGATGCGCTCTTCGGCCTGGTGCTCATCAGCAACGCAGTGATCGGCATCCTCCAGGAGCTGCGCGCGAAGATCACGCTCGATCGATTGGCTGTGCTCAACGCACCGCATGTGCGTGTGATCCGCGAGGGCGATTCTCGGGATGTGGCCGTCGACGATCTCGTGCTCGACGACCTCGTGGACCTCCGCGCGGGCGATCAGATCGTCGCCGACGGCGTGGTGCGGAGCAGCAACGGCATGCAGGTGGACGAGTCCCTGCTCACCGGTGAGTCGGAGCCGGTGGACAAGGCTGCGCACGCGGAGCTGCTCTCCGGCAGCTTCGTGGTCGCCGGCAGCGCGCGCTACCAGGCGACGGCGGTGGGGGACACGGCGTACGCGCGGCGGCTGACCACGGCGGCACAGCGATTCGAGCTGGCGCGCTCCGAGCTGATGGACGGCATCAACCGCATCCTCCGCTACGTCACGTGGGCGATCGGCCCCGTGGCGCTGGTCACCGTGATCAGCCAGCTGCACGCCCACGGCAGCGTGCGCGAAGCACTCACGGGGACAGTTGCGGCGCTGGTGGGGATGGTGCCGCAGGGCCTGGTGCTGCTCACCAGCATCGCGTTCGCCGTGGCCGCGGTGACGCTGGCGCGCCGCAAGGTGCTGGTGCAGCAATTGCCCGCGGTCGAGGGCCTCGCGCGTGTCGACGTCGTGTGCTTCGACAAGACCGGCACCATCACCGACGGGACGATCGTGTTCGACCGCCTGGTGCCGCTGGATCGGCAGGCGCCGGTCGACGCCGCGCTCGCCGCCCTGGCGGACGACGAGAACCGCAACGCGACGCTGGATGCGATCGCGCAGCAGTTCACGCCGAGTGATGCGTGGACGCGCAGTGCGGCGGTGCCGTTCTCGTCCGCGCGCAAATGGAGCGCGGCCGCGTACGAGGGCAAGGGCACGTGGGTGCTCGGCGCGCCGGAGATGGTGCTGGTGGGCGCACAGACCCGGGAGCTGCGGCAGGCCGCCGAGCTTGCCGCCACCGGCGCTCGCGTGCTCGTGCTGGCGCGCACCGATGCGCCGCTCGACGGCGAGACGCTGCCGCCGGGGCTTCGCGCGACGGCGTTTCTGCTCTTCGCCGAGCAGGTGCGTCCCGACGCCGCGAGCACCATCGCCTACTTCGCCGCGCAGGGCGTGGCGCTCAAGGTCATCTCCGGCGACAGCCCCCGCACGGTGGGCGCGGTGGCGGCACGCGTCGGCATTCCCGGAGCCGACCAGCCCATGGACGCGCGCGAGCTGCCCACGGACACGGACGCGCTGGCGCGCATGCTCGACGACCACGCCGTGTTCGGGCGCGTCACCCCGGAGCAAAAGCAGGCGATCGTCACCTCGCTGCAGCATCGCGGGCATACGGTCGCCATGACGGGCGACGGCGTCAACGACGCGCTGGCGCTCAAGCTCGCCGACGTCGGCGTTGCCATGGGCTCGGGAGCGCCGGCGACGAAGGCGGTCGCCGAGATCGTGCTGCTCGACAATGACTTCGGCACGCTTCCCGGCGTGGTCGCCGAGGGCAGACGGGTGACGGCGAACATCGAGCGCGTGGCCAACATCTTCATCACCAAGACGGTGTGGTCGACGCTGCTCGCGGTCGCCGTCGGCGTCACGCTGATTCCCTATCCGTTCCTGCCGCGGCACCTGACGCTGATCGACGTCTTCACGATCGGCGTCCCGTCGTTCTTCCTGGCGCTGGCGCCGAACCTGCGCCGCTACGTGCCCGGGTTCATCGACCGCGTGCTGCGCTTCACCATCCCGGCGGGAATCATCGTGGCGGCGTCGGTGATGTCGGTGTATCTGTTCGCACGCGCGCAGAGCCTCACCCTGGTGCAGCAGCGCACGGCGGCCACCATCGTCGGGCTGATGCTCAGCATTGCGGTGCTGATGCTGCTGGCCCTGCCGCTGACCTGGCGCAAGCTCGTCCTCGTCGTCGCGGTGTGCGGCGGCTTCCTCGGGATCCTGGTGGTGCGGCCGCTGCGCACCTTCTACTCACTCGATGTGGCGACCGCGCAGCTCGGTGTCGTCGTGACCATCGGAGCACTCGGCGTGGCGGCGATGGCCGTGTTCTGGCTGGTGTCGCGGCAGCTGGGGCGCGCGCCCGTGGGCGTCGTGCGTCAGCCGGCTGTCGGTGTGCCCGACGCCGAGCGCCGCGCCCAGTAGCGCAGGAGCGCCTCCTGCTCGGCACGCTGCGCACCCGCCAGCCACTCACGCCACGTGGTATCGAAATCCGCGGGGCGCTCGAACAGCGCCTGCCACTTCCAGTCCTGGGGGACGGTCTGCCGGGTGTCGTCGTCGGTGGGTTCCATAGTGCAGGGAGTGTTCCGCCGCCGCGGCAGCGGTAAACGTCCCCCGACCCGCGGTGCAACGGCGTGCTATACCGGTCCGATGGGCGGTGCCATCGTTCGGGCGCAGCAGCTGGGCCAGAGCATCTGGCTGGACAACCTTGGTCGCGGTCTGATCCGCTCCGGCGAGCTGGAGCGGCTCCGCGACCGGGGGGTCACCGGTATCACGTCGAACCCCACCATCTTTCAGAAGTCGGTTGCCGGCGCCGACGTCTATGACGCCGCGATCCGCGAGCTCGCGGAGCGCGGACGGCGGCCGGAAGACATGGTGTGGGACCTGATGGTCGAGGATGTCTCGGCCGCGGCCGACATCTTCCGCCCCGTCTACGAGCGCGCCGGCAAGCGCGACGGGTTCGTGAGCATCGAGGTGTCGCCGTCGGTGGCCAACGACACCGCCGCGTCCGTTGACATGGCGCGTGACCTCGAGCAGCGCTGCCACCGTCCCAACGTGATGGTGAAGATCCCGGCAACGCGGGCAGGCGTGCCCGCGATCCGCCGGCGCATAGGGGAGGACGCCAACATCAACGTCACGCTCATCTTCGCGGTGCAGCGGTACGAGGAGGTGGTGGAGGCGTTTCTCGGCGGTCTCGAGGATCTGTTCGAGCGGGGAGGCGACGTGTCTCAGGTGAACAGCGTGGCCAGCTTCTTCGTCAGCCGCGTCGACACCAAGGTGGACGCGCGCATCGACGAGCTGCAGCGGTCCGGCGTCGACCCCGCAATCGCGCGCCGCCTGGATGCGCTGCGCGGCACGATCGGCATCGCCAACTCGAAGATCGCGTACCAGCGCTTTCTCGCGCTCCATGCAGGCCCGCGGTGGGACCGGCTGGCCGATGCCGGCGCGGTGCCGCAGCGCTGCCTCTGGGCAAGCACGTCGGTGAAGAATCCCCGCTATCCGGACACGCTGTACGTCGACAACCTCATCGGCGCGCAGACCGTCGACACGCTGCCGGAGTCCGCGCTGGACGCCTTCGTCGACCACGGCGAGGTGCGCGACAGCCTCACCGACGGCCTCGAGGAGGCCGAGCACCAGCTTGCCGAGCTTCGCGAGTGCGGCATCGACCTCGGCGCGATCACCGACGAGCTCGAGACCGAGGGCGTCGCCATCTTCGAGAAGTCGTATCAGGATCTGACGGCGGCGTTCACCGACGCGACGCGGAGGCTTGTCCCGGCGCGGTCGTAACCCCGGCGACCGGGTCCTGACGGGAGCCGGCTCGCGTTGCGCGAACGGGTTTGTGCATTCGGACCACATCGGCCGCGCCATGTTTGGGCGAACAGGCTGAGGGAGTCGCGCAACGTCCTGCTCACCATTACTTGCAACAGGGTCCAACCGCGCTGGGTGGATCTTCAGGGGACGCGCAACAGTGGAGGAAGCGCCGAGATGAAGCCAGATCCGAGTTGGTTGAACCCGGGCGACACAGCCTGGCAGCTGACCGCCGCGACGCTCGTCGGGATCATGAGCATCCCCGGCCTGGCGATTCTCTACGCCGGCTTCATGAAGCGGAAGTGGGCCGTCAACTCCGCCTTCATGGTCATTTACGCGTTCGCGATGACGCTCTTGGTCTGGATGCTCTTCGGGTACAACATGAGCTTCGGCGCACCGGCCCACCTGGGGCCAGGCATCCTGGGCTCGATCATCGGCGTGCCCCATCCGGTCACCGACCCGGCCGCACTGACCGAGCAGGCGCAGATCCCGCTTCTCAACGGGCTCATGCCTGCGATGCGCTTCCCGATGTCGTCGCTCGTCTACTTCCAGTTCGTGTTCGCGGCGATCACGGTGATCATCCTGGGCGGCGCGCTGCTCGGCCGGATCAGCTTCCGCGCCTGGGCGCTGTTCGTCCCGCTCTGGATCGTTCTCGTCTACTCGGTGGGCGCGTTCAGCCTCTGGGGCGGCGGCTGGCTCTCGCAGTTCGGCGCCGTCGACTACAGCGGTGGCTATGTCATCCATGTGGCCGCGGCCGTGTCGGGCTTCGTCGCTGCAGCGATGATCGGACCGCGGATCATGCGTGACCGCAAGGACAACAAGCCGAGCAACCTGATGCTCGCCGTCGCCGGCGGCGGCCTGCTCTGGCTCGGTTGGAGCGGGTTCAACGGCGGCGACCCGTACTTCGCCAACGCCGATGCGTCCGCCGCCGTGCTCAACACCCACCTGTGCACCGCCACGGCGCTGCTGGTGTGGATGTTCATGGACCTCTTCATCAACAAGAGGGTCACGGTCACCGGCCTGATCAACGGGATGATCGCCGGTCTGGTGGCGATCACACCGGCTGCCGGCTATGTCGACGGCTATGCCGCGATCATCATCGGGGTCGCCGCGGGCGTGCTGCCCTGGCTCTCGATGAACTACCTGTCCAAGACGCGACTGTTCCAGAAGGTCGACGACACGCTGGGCGTGTTCCACACGCACGGCGTTGCCGGTGCCACGGGCGGCCTGCTCACCGGCATCCTGGCGTCGCCGAACATGATCGTCTACCTCGGCGTCGGCAGCACGGCGAGCGTGTCCATCACCGGTGCCCTCTACGGCAACCCGCATCAGCTGCTGGTGCAGGCGCTCGCGCTCGGGTTCATCATCGTGTATGACGCCGTGGCCACGTTCGTCGTGGTCAAGGTGGTTAGCCTGCTGGTTCCGCTGCGGATGCCCCAGGCGGAGCTGGAAGCGGGCGATCACCACGTGCACGGGGAGGTGGCGATCGATCTGCGACCTCACGAGCACGAGCTGCCCGTGGAACTCGACGGCCACCACGCACCCAAGCCGCTCATACCGGCAGGTTCCAGCGAGGCCACCTAGGGCACGCACGCGAAGCTCCACCCTTTTGGGCGGCCCGGAGCCCTCGGCGGAGTGGCTCCGAGCCGCTTTGTTCGTAGTCCGAGACTCCCAGTCAGCCTGGCGTGCCAGCGGAGTCCCACCTCGAAATCGAGGGACAGACGAGAGGCCGGTTCGGGCGGACGGCTCGCCGCCGTGCGCGGCCTCGGCTTTGACCCGGAACGCGAGAGATTCAGCACAACGTCGCGCCGGCGCGGAGCACACGCCGCCTCATCGTCCAACTTGACGGGCGAGGTACTACCTGCTTAGGGTGCGTGCCGGAAGTGCCACAGGCGATGCGGCGGCGCGAGCAGGACGTGATGAGTCCCTGGGTGAAGCGACTGCGCACGCCCACGCTGCGCGGCATCGCCCAGAATCAGGCGCTCGGCGTGCGCTACTTCCGCCTCGCCCAGGTCGCGGAGACCAGCGCGGCGCCGCAGCCGGAGTGGCTGGACGACCCCGTCACGGTGCTCGAGGAGATCGCCACCTGCGGGCGCTGCGTTGTGGCACTGCACGACGAGGCGATGCTGGCGCTGTACTTCGTCGATGCGAACGCGGGCGAACCGCGGCTCATCTGGTACGAGCCGCAGCGACGGCTGACGGCGTAGCCGGCGCGGCGCTCAGCCGCGGCGCACGAGCTGCATGAACTCGGCGCGCGTGCGGTCGTCGCTCAAAAAGGCGCCGTGCATGCTGGAGCTCAGCGTCTCGCTGTGCTGCTTCTGCACGCCGCGCATCATCATGCAGAGGTGCTCGGCCTCGATCACGACGCCGACGCCGAGGGGCGCGAGCACCTGGTCGATTGCGTCGCAGATCTGAGTCGTCAGCCGCTCCTGCACCTGGAGCCGGCGCGCGTAGAGATCGACGATGCGCGCGAGCTTGCTCAGCCCGATGACGCGCCCGTCGGGGATGTAGCCCACGTGGGCGCGGCCGAAGAACGGCAGCAGATGGTGCTCGCAGAGGCTGTACACCTCGATGTCGCGCACGATCACCATCTCCGACGATGGCTCGGCGAAGACCGCTCCGTTGACGACGGTGTCCAGGTCGTCCTCGTAGCCGGCGGTGAGGAACTGCAGCGACCGCACCACGCGATCGGGCGTGCCTGCCAAGCCCTCGCGGCGCGGGTCCTCGCCGACGAATCGCAGCAGCTGCTGCACCAGCTGCGCCGCCTCATGCGCGGTGGGGGCCGGCTCCGGCGCGGGCGTGACGCGGAGCGCGGTGCGCGGTGGCGCGGGGGACGGAGCGACGTCGGCGTCGTACAGAAGTGTCACGGGCACCATCCTGACGTGACGGGGTTTGTTGTGTCAAGTCGCTACATACGCTATATTCGGCCCATGGACCTCGATGAGCCTGAGGCCCCCCTGGAGGCCGCTCCGGGCACGCACGACGTCGACGCGCTTGCCTCTGCGCTGCAGGACCCGACGCGACGGCGCATCCTGCTGGCGCTGGTGCACGACGGCGGCGCCCGCACCGTGGACGAGGTCGCGACGGTGGCCGGGGTCCACCGCACTGTGGCGTTCGGCCATCTGGAGCGCCTGGTGGCGCTCGGCTTCCTCGACAAGGAGCAGCGTCGCGGGCGGCCGGGCAAGCCGGCCTCCCTGTACTCGGTGCGCGGCTCGTTTCTGGCGATGGCCTACCCGGCACGGCAGTTCCTGCTCCTCGCCGGCTTGCTCGGCGGCAGCCTGAGCTCGCTCGGCGCCGCGGGCACGAACGCCGCGCGCAACTGCGGACGCCGCTATGCGCAGACCATCGAGATCGGTCCCGCGTCGTCGCCGGAGCAGGCGCTGACGCCGCTCGATCACCTGGGCGCCGCGTACCGGGTCCGCGGCGACGACATCAGCGCCACGCCGTGCGTGTTCCGCGAAGCATGCGACTCGGCGCGGAACGTGGTGTGCGCACTGCATGCCGGGATCCTGGAGGGCACCCTGCAGGCCTCGGGGATCGACTGCGCGGTTGCGCCACGCGGTCCGGTGAACGCGGCCGGCTGCCACTTCGGCGTGAGCCGCACGCGTGCACGCTCGCGCAGCGCGCGGCGCAGCTAGCTCGTGGCTGCCACGCGAAGCGGCTGCTCCATG
>DASUWI010000089.1:0-39727 GCA_036378495.1 Candidatus Dormiibacterota bacterium | reverse complement strand
CTCCAATTGATGCACGACATGCAGCGTCCATCCTATGCGTCGATCAACGCCGCGTCAACTGCGACGCATGTCGCGGCGTACCAGCGATGCGATTCAGAGCCAGCCGGCTGTCTGTGCTTGGCGTACCGCTTCCATGCGATTGCGTGCGCCGGTCTTCTGGATCGCGGACGAGAGATAGTTGCGCACCGTTCCCTCGGAGAGGAACAAGCGGTTCGCCATCGCTGCGATCGTGCTCCCGTCTGACGCAGCGGCGAGCACGTCGCGTTCGCGATCGGTCAGCGGATTCGGCCCGGCGCTCAGCGCCGCAGCGGCGAGGGTCGGATCGATGACGCGCTCGCCTCCCACCGCTCGCCGGATCGTTGCTGCCAGCTCCTCCGCGGGTCCGTCCTTCACGATGAATCCCGACGCTCCCGCTTCCATCGCCCGGCGCAGGAAGCCGGGGCGGCCGAACGCGGTGAGCATGAGGATCACGCACTTGGGCTGTGCGCGATGCAGCGTCTTGGCGGTGGCGATGCCGTCGAGCGCCGGCATCTCGATGTCGAGCAGCGCGACGTCGGGGCGAAGCCGCTCGGCCGCCGCGAGGGCCTCGTCGCCGCGCCCCACCTGTGCGACCACGGTGATGTCGTCCTCGAGGTCGAGCAGCGTGGCCAGCGCGCCGCGCACCATCGCCTGATCCTCGGCGATCAGGACTCGGATCACTCTCCGGGCACTGATGCCGCGATGCGGAAGCCGCCCCCCGGCACCGCTCCCGCGTCGAGCGTGCCGCCAAGCTTGGCCATGCGCTCGCGCAGGCCGCGCAGCCCGTGTCCGCTGCCGTCCGGCTCGGGCCCGGGGCCCGCGGCGCCGACGCCGTCGTCGAACATCTCGAAGCGCACGCCACCGGCGGATTCGCTGATGGCGATGCGGCATCGCCGCGCATGGCTGTGCCGCAGCACGTTGCTCACGCCCTCGCGCACCGCCCAGGCGAGCGCGCCGTCCGTGGCCTTCGGGATGTGCTCCGCGGTCTGCTCGACCTCGAGCTCGATCCCCGCCGCAGCCAGCACCTCCGCTGCGCCGCGCAGCTCGCCGCCGAGTGACTGCTCGCGGTAGCCGGCCACCATCTCGCGCAGCTCGCGCAGCGCTTCGCGCGACACCTCCTCGACGTCGGTGATGGCAGCCCGGGCTCCCTCGGCGTCGGCGTCCATGGTGCGCCGCGCCACCTGTGCCTTCAGCGTGATCACGCTGAGGCTGTGGCCAAGCACGTCGTGCAGGTCTCGGGCGATGCGAAGCCGTTCGTCCGAGACAGCCAGCCGGGCCACCTCCTCGCGCGCCTCGCGCAGGTCGATGACGAGCCGGATCAGGCGGCGCCAGAACACCATCATCAGCCCGAGTCCAAGGGTGAGCAGGTACAGGTCCCAGTTGACCAGAACGCCCAGGCCGTCACGCCACACCACCGCGAGCTGCAGCAGTGCGAGAACCGCGATCACCGGGTACGCGCGCCGCGGCGGCAGGACCGTGCCGCCGGCGACCGAGAGATAGATGAAGCCGCCCACCCAGTTACCGCCAAATGTGACAGCAATGGGGATGGTGATGGCGGCGAGCACCACAAGCGTCCGCAGCGCCGAGCGGTCCACCTCGTTGGGATGCGACAGCGCCGCCCACATGGTTCGCAGGTAGAGGACGACGAACACGCACAGCCAGGCGATCGCCACGCCCACCTTCCAGGCGGGGTAATGGTTGCTGACGATGTCGCTGATGGGGTAGACGAGGAACAGCAGCCACACCGCGATCCAGAAGCGGCCGACGAGGCCCACCCCGCGGGGGCCGGTGAACCAGGGCGACGCCCCGCCGCCGTGAGGGGCCGCGGGGGACGGGGCGCCGGTGGACGTCTGCATCTCGGTGATCGTAGGCGCGGCGGGTGCTGGATCAGACGCTTCAGGCACGCTTGGACAGCTGCCGCGACGCGAGCCACGCGATCGCAGCGGCGCCCGCGAACCAGGCGAAGAGGAC
This sequence comes from Candidatus Dormiibacterota bacterium, assembly GCA_036378495.1. Taxonomy (GTDB): domain Bacteria; phylum Chloroflexota; class Dormibacteria; order Aeolococcales; family Aeolococcaceae; genus JAFALX01. The sequence goes on along the minus strand of DASUWI010000089.1, from coordinate 37,738 downwards.
GAGGACGTCGCCCGCCGCCGGCACCTGGCCCCGTGCTATCGACCAGCCGAGCTGCGCGAGGTGGTTGGACGGGAGCACGTGCGCGACCGTCTGCATCGGTCCGGGGAGGAGGGCTACAGGCATCCAGAGCCCGCCGAGCGATGCGAGCAGCAGGTAGACGACCATGGTCAGCCCCTGCGAGCTGTCGCCGTCGGACACGGAGCCGGCGATGAGGCCGATAACCGCGAACGGAATGCAGCCCGTGACGAGCACGCCGGCCATGGCGGCCCACTGCCAGGCGTCGAGGCTGACGCCCTTGACCAGCGCGGCGGTGGCGAAGGTCACCATGACCGCCGGCACGCTGAGGCTTATGGCGGTGAGGAGGCGGACACCGAGGATGCGGGGCTTGCTCAGCGGCGTGAGGGAGAGCTGACGCAGCCAGCCGGTCTGGCGGTCGTACGCGATGCGCGGACCGCTGGCGAGGAGCACGCCGCCCATGGCGCCGAAGGCGGCCATCGCCACCATGATCTCGACGACCGGCAGCAGACCCTCGGCCCTGTTGGCGGCGGCGCCGAAGACGGTGGAGAAGAGGAGGTACGCCGCCACCGGCCAGGCGACGGTGATGAGGACGTAGCGCTTGTCGCGCAGCGAGCGGCGGAGCTCGAGGCTCAGGTAGCTGGTCATGTCAGCTGTCTCCGATGTGGTCGATCGATGGCGCGGCCGCGCCGGGCTCGGTGAGGGCGATGAACGCGTCCTCGAGCGCAATGCCGGTGATCTCGAAGTCGCGCGCACCGGGCCACTGCCGGATCACCGCGCGCAGCACGGCGTCGGTGTCGGTGGAACGGATCTCGATGCGGTCGCCACGCAGGCTCGACGTCTTGACCGCCGGCAGCGTCGAGAGATCCAGCGACGCTGCGTGCGGCGCGGTGAACCGGATTGCCCGCAGCCCGACCGACTCCTTGATCCCCTCCGGGGTGCCGTCGGCGACCACCCTGCCGTTGGCGAGGACGACGATGCGGTCGCTGTTGGCGTCGGCCTCCTCGAGGTAGTGGGTCGAGAAGAGGATGGTGCGGCCGCGAGCCGCCTCCGTATTCATGGCGGCCCAGAAGCGCCGCCGCGCCTCGACGTCCATGCCCGCCGTGGGCTCGTCGAGGATGAGCAGGTCGGGATTGCCCACCAGCGAAACCGCGAGCCGCAGCTTCTGTGTCTGGCCTCCGGAGAGGCGGTCGACGCGGCGCTGCTCCAGCCCCTGGAGCTGGCAGAGGCCGCACACGTGCTCGACACTCATGGGGTTCGGATAGAGGGCGGCCAGCATGCGCAGCAGCTCCGCGACGCGCACGCCGCTCATCATGCCGCCGTCCTGGAGCATGGCTCCCACCCGGCCGGCGGCCACGGCGGCGGCGGGGGACGTGCCCAGCACGCTGATGGTGCCGCCGCTGGGTTCCAGCAGCCCGAGGATCATGCCGATCGTCGTGGACTTGCCTGCTCCGTTGGGACCCAGCAGTGCGGTCGTCTCCCCGCGGCGAACCGCCAGCGAGAGATCGCGCACCGCCTGGACGGCGCGGTATGACTTGGAGACGCCCTTCAGCGTGATCGCGTCGGCGGCGCCGCGATTGGGGACCCAGGGTGGCGCTGTTCGCGCCGGCTGTGTCGGTGGAGCGGCGAGAGTGCTCATGCCCCGACGGTAGGCTCCGGCCGTCCGTGCCGCCAGTCACGGACGTCGGGTGCTCGAGATGACGTTTGTCATGCGCCGAACGCCGAGGCGGCACTCAATTCGACCCACCTGCGCGATCAACCTTGCACGCACATACAAACTGCCGGCGGGTTCATGCACGGCGCACGTGACCTGCGTGCTAGGTTGGTCGCTACCGTCAGTGACCGATGCCAATGGCGCTGGATCCCCCAAGAGTGAGCGCACAGTCACGTACCACGTCCAACACCGTCGACGCGCGGCCGCGACTGCGAGTGGTCAACTCGTCAGGTCGGCCAAGGCGCGCGGCTCGGCGCAGCCACCCCGCACGTCGCGTCGGACTCGTCGGCCATGCCGGGCTCGCGTCGACGCGCGTCGGTTGCACCCCGACTCGGGCATCGCTGTCGCGTGCGCTGCGACTCGGCGTTGACGCACTCGAGGTCGACGTGTGTGCAACGGCGGACTACGAGCTGGTGCTGCACCACGACTCGTGCCTTGCGGTGGGTCTCCCCATCAGCGACCTCACGCTGGCGCAGCTTCGCCGCGTTGCCCCCACGTTGCTGACGCTCGACGACACGGCCGAGATCGTCGGCGACCGCGCCCGTCTCATCGTCGACGTGAAGACACGCGCGGCAGCCGGGCCGGTCGCTGATTGGTTCGGCCGCGGGGCGCCGAGGCCCGATGCCGCAGTGTGCGCCGCGCGCGTCGAGGTGCTGCGATACCTTTCGCAAGCGGCGCCGCGCGTGCCGCTCTGGCAGACGTTCCCCGATCTCGGCGACCGGCCGTACCAGCGCGTGCTGCACGTGCTCACAAATGTCGCCGCCCACCGCGGGCGGAGCGCGCTGCAGATGGTGGGAGATCTCTGGGACGTGTTCGGGCGCGTGCGGACCAATCCGGCGCACGCAGCGCTGCAGTTCATCGGAGTGCCGTGGCGGCGCAGGCTGCCATCGCTGATGGCACGCGTGCGCAGTGAGTTCGATGCCGCCGGTGTCGCAGTGCACCACGCGCTGGTCACGCCCGATCTCTGCGCGGTCGCGCACGAGCTCGACCTGACCGTGGTCGCGTGGACGGTGAACTCGCCGGCTGCCGCTCGGCACGCGGCGTCATGCGGCGTCGACCTGATCACCACGGACGACATCGCCGGCATGCGGCGCGCACTGCGTTCCCGGCGTACGGCGCGGCACTAGACGGGCGAATCAGAGTCAGGCGCCGGCCGCACGGCGCACGGCTTCGAGGGCCCAGCGCACGTCGTCGTCGTCGGTCGACCAGTTGCTGACGGAGATGCGGAGCACGTCGCGGCCGTGCCATCGAGATCCGGACATCCAGACCAACCCATCCGAGATGAGCCGCTCGGTGACAGCCCGTGTGCGTGAGTCCTCGCCGAAGGCGACGCACACCTGCGTGTACTCGACGTCGTTGAGGATATGCGCGCCGTCGATGTCAGCGATGCCGGTTGCCAGCGCTCGCGCGCGAGCTGCCAGGCCTTCGACGAGCTGCTCGACACCCTCGCGGCCGAGTGACCGAAGCGCCGCCCACACCGGCACACCGCGTGCCCGCCGTGAGAGCTCGGGCACCTTCTCGTGCGGGTCGCCGGGCCCGGAATCGTCCGCGATGAGATAGCTGGCGCGGGTTCCGAGTGCGGCCCGCATCGCCCTCGAATCCGCGACGATTGCGATGCCGCAGTCGTACGGGACGTTGAGCGTCTTGTGCGCGTCAGTCGCCCACGAATCCGCGTCGCCGTGCCCGTCGATGAGGTGGCGCAGCGCCGGTGCTGCTGCGGCCCACAGCCCAAACGCGCCGTCGATGTGCACCCACGCGCCGTGTGCGTGCGCCGCGGCGATCGCCGGGCCGAGCGGGTCGAAGGCGCCGGAGTGCACGTTGCCCGCCTGCAGGCACACGAGGATCGGCGCACCGGGCTCGATCGCTCGCAGCGCCCGCTCCAGATCCTCGACCACGATCCGCCCCTGGTCATCGGCCCGCACCGTCTCCGGCCGTCCCAGGCCGAGGTATCCGAGCGCAAGGTCGATCGTCTCGTGCCGTTCGGCGCCGGCCAGCACGCGGATCCGGGGCGCGCCCGCAAGCCCGTCAGCGCTCAGATCCCATCCCAGACGCGTCAGGACCGCTGAGCGCCCCGCTGCCAGGCACGCGAAGTTCGCCATCGTCGCCCCCGTCGCGAAGCCGACGCCGGCGCCGCGAGGCAGGCCGAGGAGGTCGAGCAGCCACGTTCCGGCCGCCTCCTCGATGGCGGCGGTCGCTGGGGTGGCGAATCGCAGTCCCGTGTTCTGATCCCAGGCCGCGAGCAACCAGTCCGCGGCAAGGGCCGCGGGAAGCGTGCCGCCGATGACCCACCCGAAGAAGCGGCCGGAGGGCATGGCCATGAGCCCCGGCTCCGCGGTCGCGGCCAGGAGATCGATCACGCGTTCCGGCGCGGTGGGGCCGTCGGGCAGGGGACCTCCGAAGCGCCGGGCGAGCTCGTCGGCGCTCGCGCGGGGCGCCACGCGCCGCTCGCCAACCGAGTCGAGCCACGCCAGGGCATGAGCGGCGGCGCGCTCCAGGGCCTTCGTATAGACGGCACGCCGGACGGTCATGCAGTCGCCTCCCGGCTCCGGCTACACGTCGAAGGCGTGCAGGCTAGACGTCGCGGTCGGGTACGACGTGGATGGCAGCCTCCTCCGCCGGCTCCACGTCCTGCTCGACCGGGTCGGTGCCGCGATCCCGCTCGGCGACGGGAGCCTCGAAGTCCTCCGCCTCGCGCAGCTCCGGCGCGGCGAACTCGGGGGCCTCCGGTTCCTGCTCCTCAACGGCGCGGTCCGGCACCTCCTCGCGCAGCCGCTCGTCGAGCGTGTCGCGGTGGACGTCCTCGCCGGGACGGCGCTCGCGATACGACGTGTCGCGCTCTGCCGGGTCGTCCTCGTCGCCCTCCACCTCGGCGGGGTCGGGCTCCTCGGAGTTGGGGAACACGTCGCTGTCGGCGCCGACGTCGTTCCAGGGCAGATCCTCGGGATGGTCACTCATGCACGACATGGTGGCGCAATCGCCGGGGTGGTGTGAACGGCGGCGCTCAGCGGCCCGTGAAGCTCGGCGTGCGCTTCTGGAGGAACGCGCCGATGCCCTCGTAGAAGTCCTGCGTGGTGGTGGCCGTCTCCTGCAGCCGCTCCTCAACGGCGAGCTGCGCCTCGAGGTCATTGTCGGGCGAGAGTGACAGCGCCTCCTTGATCAGCCCCAGCGAGCGCGGTCCGGCGGCGAGGCGGGCGGCCAGATGGTGCGCCGCCGTCATCAGCTGCGCGTCCGCCACCACGTCGTTGACGAGCCCGATCTCCATCGCGCGCGTGGCGCCGACCGGTTCGCCCAGCATCATCATCTCCGCGGCGCGCGCGGGTCCGATCAGCCGTGGCAAGAGGTACGTGGCGCCGGCGTCGGGGATCAGTCCGATGCGCACGAACGCCATGACGAACGTCGCCGACTCGGCGGCGGTACGCAGGTCGGTGGCGATCGCGAGTGAGAAACCCGCGCCGGCGGCGGGACCGTTGACCGCCGCGATGACCGGCTTGGGCAGCTCGCGAATCGCGCGCAACGCCGGTGTGTAGTGCTCGCCGAGCTCCTGGCGCACATTCAGCGACCCGGCGGATGCGGCGGCCTCCTTGAGGTCCAGCCCGCTGCAGAACGCGCGCCCCGCGCCGGTGAGGATGACGGCGCGGACGTCGTCGTCGTCTGCCGCCGCGCGCAGAAGGCGGGTGAGGTCGTCGAGCAGCGCGCCCGTCAGCGCGTTGAGCCGCTCGGGCCGGTTCAGCGTCAGCGTCAGCACGCCGCTGTCGCGACTTTGCAGCACGCTGATGTCTTTTGGTTCCGCGGCCATGGTGGTAGCCACTCTAGCGGTGATGGCTGAGGCAGCTGCAAGCGTCATCCCCGCCGCTTGGGCGGACCCCACCGCATTCGTGCACCCCGCGGCGATGGTGGAGCCGGGCGCGGTCATCGGTGCGGGGACACGCGTCTGGGCTCTGAGCCACGTGCGCGCCGGGGCGCAGATCGGCGCCGGCTGCGTCATCGGCACCGGGGTCACCGTCGACACCGGCGTGGTGATCGGTGACCGCTGCAAGGTGCAGAACGGCGCGCTGCTGTTTCGCGGCGTCCGGCTCGGCTCCGGCGTGTTCGTGGGACCCGGCGCGGTGCTGACCAACGACCGCCGGCCGCGCGCAGTGTCTCCGGACGGCGCGCTGCTCACCACCGACGGCTGGACGCTCGATCCCATCGAGGTGGGCGACGGCGCCAGCATCGGCGCAAACGCCACCGTGGTCGCCGGGGCTCGGGTGGGCGCCTGGGCGATGGTGGGCGCGGGCGCGGTCGTGACCCACGACGTGCTCGCACACGCGCTCGTGATCGGCGTGCCTGCGCATCAGGCGGGCTGGGTGTGCGCCTGCGGTGAGCCCGCGGAGAACTCGCGAGGGGTCGTCTGCGAGGGTTGCCGCCGCCGTTTCACCGCGCGCTGAGCTCGTCGCCGAGCCGGCGCAGGTGGTCGAAGGTGTAGATGCCCGTGCTGTGCCCGTCGGCCCAGATCACGTTCAGCCCGTAGGCGCCGACGAGCGAGATGTCGGCCAGCTCGTCCTCGCCCGGGTGCAGGTCGGGGTCGGTGGCGAAGCGTCCGGCGTAGCCCAGCTCCCCGCGACACACGGCGCAGGGGCACGCGCGGCGCAGCACGTCGAAGGCGATGTGCCCGGTGACTCCGTCCGACCACTCGACGATCAGCGCCCGCCCAGGCTCGTCGTAGTCGAAGCGGACCGGCCGCGGCCCGCCGGGCGTTAGCGAAGCACCGATTGGAGCTTCATCGCGAGCCCCATGTCGCCCTTGATCTTGATCTTGCCGCTCATGAACGCCATGGTCCCGTCGAGCTTGCCGGTGGCCAGGTCGACGAAGTCGTTGGACTTCATGGTGATCGTGATGTTCGGGTTCTCCGGGGTGCCGGCTCCGACGTCGGCGCTGCCGTCCTTGAGGCTGATGTGGTACTGGCCGCCGTCCGGGTCATCGGCCAGGTCGAACGCGTACACCGCGTTCATGCCCTTGACCTTGCTCGGATCGTTTGTCAGGCGGTTGTTGATCTCGGTGAAGATCTCGGACGCTGTCGGCATGTGGACCTCCTTAGGGGCAACGGAACCGGCCCGGTTCTCGGTCGCAGTCTACTGACACGCGCGTCAATGTCGGCGGCTGAGAGCCTGCTGAGAAGGCTGCCTCGAGGCTGCGGCCGCAGGGCGCCTCTCAGCATCGCGGCCCAGAGTTGAGGGCCGTGAACCTCACGGTCTCCCGCCTCAGCCGCCGCCAGGTGCTGGCCCTCGGCGCCGTTGGCGCCGCCGGGGCTGCGGGCGCCGGGACCGGGGTGTTCTTCCTCCTGCCCAAGCACGGCGCCGCCGGGCCGCCGCTCTCGGCCGCCGGTAGCGACGGCGCCTGGCCGAGCCCGCTGGGCAGCGCGCGCGGCCTCGCGGCGCACCTGCTGCGCCGCGCCGGGTTCGGGTACACCGATGCGGAGCTCGAGGCGGCGGCGGCGATGCGGTACAGCGACCTCGTCGAGAGTGTCACCGCGCAGCAGCCGGAGGACCTGCCTGCGGTCGCCAGCCCGGCCGGCTACCGCGACGTGATCGTCGCGTGGCAGCGCCACATGGCCACGACGGCGTCGCAGTACCCGGATCGCGTCGCCGTGTTCTGGCACGGTGTTTTGACGTCGGACTTTCGCAGCGCTGCGCAGCAGCCGGTCGTGCTGCAGCAGCTGCAGACGTTCCGCTTGCTCGGCCGCTCCGACCTGCGCGGCCTTTTGCGTGCGATCACGTACGACCCGCTGATGATCCGCTACCTCGACCTGCAGCAGAGCAGCGCAGCTGAGCCCAACGAGAACTACGCGCGCGAGCTCATGGAGCTCTTCACGCTCGGCCCCGGCAGCTACACCGAGACCGACGTGCGCGAGGGCGCGCGCATCTTCTCCGGCATCCGCGCGGTGCTGGTCGATCCATCGGGCACGCCGGCCCGGCTCCCGTCGCCGCAGGGGCTGAGCGCGCAGCAGCGGGTGACGCAGATCGTGCAGCTGATCGCGCAGGGGTACTCGTACAAGGGCATGCTGGTGCCGCGCCTGCACGACTCCGGCAGCAAGACGTACCTGAAGCACACGGGCAACATCGATCCCGAGCAGGCTATCGACATCCTGCTGGCGCAGGACGCGTGCGCCGCGCACATCACCCGGCGAGCGCTGGTGCACTTCTGCACGCCGTCGCCATCTGCGTCGTTGATCGCGAGCGTCGCCGGCCAGTTCCGGCGCTCCCGGTACGACATCACGACACTGATGCGCGCCATCTTCACCAGCGAGGACTTCACCGCCGCGACGCAGTACCGGTCGCTCGTCCGCGCGCCCGTCGACTACACAGTGGCGGCGATGCGCGCGCTCAACCGCCCGCAGCTGGCGGCGGCCGCGGCCAGCGCCGGCACGGCGATGGGCCAGCTGCTGTACGACCCACCGAACGTGGGCGGGTGGCCCGCGAACGGCGCGTGGATCGCATCGTCGACCTGGCTGGCACGGCTCAACTTCGCGGCCCAGGCCACCGCCCGCCCGCTGGGTCTGCCCAGCCCGAGCACGGCGCAGCATTCGCAGCTGGACGGCGTGGTGGGCGCCGACACCAGAGCGGTCTATCGCGCAGCAGCCACCGACGCCGACCGCTGGTACGCGGTGCTCTCGAGTCCGGAGTTCCAGCTCAAGTGAGGAGAGCGGAGTGATCACACGACGCGACTTCATGGTCAGCGGCCTCACCGCGACCGCGGCCGGCATCGTCGTACCGCCCGTGCTCGCCAAGGGCGTGTACGCGGCTACCGCCGACGGCATCCACAACGACCGTGTGCTCGTGGTGCTGCAGCTGGCCGGCGGCAACGACGGGTTGAACACCGTGATCCCGTACGCGGACCCGGTGTACATGGCGGCGCGCCCCACGATCGGCGTGGCGCCGGACACCGTGGTGCCGCTGAGCAGCACGGTGGGACTCAACCCCGCGCTGAAGAACCTCAAGTCGATGTACGACTCGGGCCAGGTGGCCATCGTGCAGGGCGTGGGCTACGACAACCCCACGTACTCGCACTTCGAGGGCATGTACGTCTGGCAGCACGCAGACCCGGCGCGCCGCCAGACCGACGGATGGCTGGGCTCGCTGCTCGCCTCCGAGCTCGACACGCACGGACACCCGCTGACCGGTTGCGCGCTCGGTGAGACCACGGTGCCGCCCGAGATGTCCGCGCCGCAGGCGACGGTGAGCGTGATCTCCTCGGGGCAGATGTACGACGTCGCCGGCAGCGCGCAGCACCGCAGCGCCGCGCCGGCGCTGTACGCGCGCACGCCCGGGATCTATGGCGTGCTGTTCGACTCGGCGCTCTCCACCGCGGAAACGGGCATCGCCGCGGTGAAGCAGTCGGCGAGCACGTACAAGCCGGCGGTCGCGTACCCGACGGGGATGCGCACCGCCGGCGACACGGCGGCGAACACGCTGGCGACGTCGTTGCAGCTCACCGCCTCGATGATCACCACGCAGCCTTCGGTGAAGGTGTGCCACGTCGTGCTCGGCGGCTTCGACACGCATCAGAACGAGACCACGCGCCAGGATGCGCTGCTGGCGTCAGTCGACGCGGCGCTGGGCGCGTTCATGCAGGACATCGCCGCACACGGCATGGCGGGGCGCGTGGTGGTGATGACCTGGTCGGAGTTCGGCCGCCGCATCGGCGAGAACGGCAGCAAGGGCACCGACCACGGCGCCGCCGCCCCGGTGTTCATCGTCGGCGCCCCGCTGCACGGCGGCCTCTACGGCGAGCCGCCGTCGCTCACAAGCACGATCGACAACGGCAACCTGCGGTACACGGTCGACTTCCGCAGCGTGTACCAGACGGTGATCCGCGACTGGCTGCAGGGCGATTCCACGTCGGTGCTGGGCGCCTCGTTCCCCGAGCTGCCGCTGTTCTAAAGGGGCTGTAAAGCCCGGCAAAGAGCAGCTTGGCGCCGCCGAGCCCCGGGTACACTCAGCACATGTGGTTCTGGGTCGTCTGGCTGGTAGCGGGGTTGCTGCTGGTGGGCCTGGAGGTGCACTCGCAGGCGTTCTTCGCCATCTTCCTGGCCGCAGGGGCGTTCGCGGCCACGATCGTAGTTGGAGTCGGCGCGCCGATCTGGCTCAGCGCTGTCGCCTTCGCCGCTGTCGCGCTGGGCGGGGTGGCGCTGATCAGGCCGAGCGTGAAGCGTCTGTCGGAGCGGCACGCGACACCGCGGCTGGCGCTCCCCGGGGCGTCGGACAACCTCATCGGTTCCCGTGCGCTGACCGTGGACGCCGTGGGCGACGAGCACCATCCTGGTCACGCGCGGCTCGCCGGTGAGAGCTGGCTCGCCGTGACGGAGGAGCCCGGCGGCGTCGCCGCCCACACGCAGGTGATGGTGGTCGAGGTTCGCGGCACCACGCTCGTGGTCATGCCGTTCATGGGGAGCTAGAAGAAATGGACAGCGGCGTCATCATCGGCGTCATCGTCGCGGTCGTCGTCATCGTGGTCGCGATCATCCTGGGCGCATCGATCAAGATCGTGCAGCAGGGGTACTCGGGTGTGATCACGCGCTTCGGCCGCTTCCGGCGCGAGACCACGCCGGGGCTGACGATCATCACCCCGTTCCTCGACCGGCTCATGCGTGTCGACATGCGCGAGACGCCGCGCACCGGCGACCGCCAGGACGTGATCACCCGCGACAACGTCGCCGTCGCGGTCAACGCCACCATCTTCAGCCAGGTGATCGAGCCGCGCGCCGCGCTCTTCAACGTGTCCGACTACTACGTCGCCATCGACCAGCAGGCGCGGACCACGCTGCGCAACGCGTTCGGCAACGTGACCCTCGATGAGGCGCTCTCCTCGCGTGAGCAGATCAACGCCAGCATGCAGCAGCAGATGGAGCAGGTCACTGACAAGTGGGGGATCCGCATCAACCGGATCGAGATCGTCGACATCACGCCGCCGAACCAGATCCTGCAGGCGATGGCCCTGCAGAAGCAGGCCGACCAGGAGAAGCGCGCGCGCATCCTGCAGTCGGAAGGGCAGCAGCAGTCCGCGGTGAACATCGCCGACGGCAACGCGCAGGCGGCGATCAAGCAGGCGCAAGGGGAGAAGCAGGCGGCCATCCTGCGCGCGGAAGGCAACCGCCAGGCGGCGATCCTCGAGTCCGAGGGCCGTGCCCAGGCGATCCAGACCGTGTACGGATCCATCAAGCAGGCGCAGCCAGATCCCACGCTGGTGGCCATCCTGCAGCTGGACACCCTCTCGAAGTTCGCCGACAGCGACAACACCAAGATCGTTGTGCCCGCGGAGTCCGCCGGGCTGTTGGGGGCGGCGCAGGCGCTGCGCTCGGTGCTGGCCGACGCGCCGGGACTGGATTCTGCCAAGCCGCCGAGCTGACGCCGCCACGGCGAGCGGCGAGATGAGCGAGCAGGAGATGCTGTTCGAGCCGGCGCGCGGCGCCGAGCGCGAGGCACCGGCGCGAGACGGCGCTGCGCATGCACCGCTGGCGACGCGCATGCGGCCGCGCACCCTCGACGAGCTCGCCGGGCAGGACCGCGTGGTGGGGAAGGGGAGCGTGCTGCGGCGCGCGCTCGACGCCGGCGAGATCCCGTCGATGATCCTCTGGGGGCCGCCCGGGAGTGGCAAGACCACGCTCGCACTGCTCATCGCGGAGCGTGCGGACGCCGCCTTCGAGCCCGTGAGCGCCACCAACGCCGGCGTGGCCGACCTGCGTCGCGCCGTCGAGCGGGCGCGGGAGCGTGCGCGCAGCGGACGGCGCACGGTGCTGTTCATCGACGAGATCCATCGCTTCAACAAGGCGCAGCAGGACGCGGTGCTGCCGCACGTGGAGTCGGGGCTGGTGACGCTGCTCGGCGCCACCACGGAGAACCCGTCGTTCGAGGTCAACTCCGCGCTGCTGTCGCGCTCGCGCGTGGTGCGCCTGGAGGCGCTCGACGATGACGCGCTCGGTCTCCTCATCGACCGTGCAGTGCACGACCCTGAGCGCGGCCTCGGCGACCGGCACATCGACCTCGAGGCAGCCGCGCGGGACCGGCTCATCGCACTCAGCGGCGGCGATGCGCGCGTGGCGCTCAACGCGCTCGAGCTCGCTGTTCATGCCAGCTCTGTCGGCAACGCGCCGGCCCGCGTCACCACCGATGCGGTGGAGGGCGCGTTGCAGCAGCCTGCGCTGCTCTACGACCGCGCCGGCGATCAGCACTACTGGCTGATCTCGGCCTACATCAAGTCGATGCGCGACAGCGATCCCGACGCATCGGTGTACTGGCTGGCACGCATGCTGGAGGCAGGAGAGGATCCGCTCTTCGTCGCTCGCCGTCTGGTGATTCTCGCCGCGGAGGACGTGGGCCTTGCCGACCCGCAGGCGCTCGGTGTGGCCGTCGCCGCCCAGCAGGCCGTGCACTTCGTCGGCATGCCAGAGGGATACCTGCCGCTTGCGGAGGCGACGCTGTACCTGGCGACTGCACCGAAGAGCAACTCGGCGCTGCGCGCGTACGCCGCGGCCCGCGAGGACGTTCGGGCGACGCTGCACCAGCCGGTGCCACTGCACCTGCGCAACGCGGTGACGCCGCTCGACCGATCGCATGGTTTCGGCCGCGGGTATCGCTACGCGCACGACGCGCCGGACGCGATCGTCGCGCAGCAGCACCTGCCCGACGAGCTCGCCGGCCGGCGCTACTACGAGCCCGGCGACCATGGCGCTGAGGCCGCGATCACCAGGCGGCTCGCTGCGATACGCAAACAGCTGGCGGAGGAGGACTCCGGGTCTTAAGACCATCGACCGAGTGCCACTGGGAAGGGAGATGCGCCACGATCTACACATCCACGTCGGGACTGGCTGCATCGAACAGCCACGATCGTGCATTGCGTGAATGCATGGCTCGGTCGGTGGCGCATCGACGCATCGTCGCATCGTTCGGAACTCCTTCCCCTGATCGGCCCCAAGCCGAGAAGAACGGGGCCCCCGCCCGGTACCGCAAGCCCCACCCCAGGTACCCGGGCGGGGCCCCGCCCCCTTCGCCGCGATGCGTTCGAGCACAACACCCCGGTTATCGCCTAACCTGGCAGGAAAGGTGACAGAGCCCACCGAGACAGGCATACGTGTGCTCATCGTCGACGACCATCCGCTGGTGCGCCGCGGACTCACATCGTTGCTGAGTGCGGCGCACGGCATCTGCGTGGTCGGCGCTGCAGCCGATGGTGAAGAGGCGCTCAACCGGGTGACCGAGAGCAAGCCGGATGTTGTGCTGATGGACGTCTCCATGCCCGGGATGGGCGGCGTGGAAACAGCGCGGCGCCTGCTCGAGGTGCAGCCGGACACGCGCGTGGTGATGCTCACATCGTTCTCGCAGCGTGACGTCGTGGTCGAGTCGTTCGATGCCGGCGCGGTCGGCTATCTGCTCAAGGACGCAGAGCCGGAGGAGCTGATCAACGGGATCCGCGCGGCGGCCCGCGGCGACGCTCCCGTATCACCGAAGGCGGCGCGCGAGCTGATCCAGGACCGCGCCAAGCGCCGGCCGCTCGATGAGCTGACGCAGCGCGAGCGCGCCGTGCTCACGCTGGTCGGCCAGGGGATGCAGAACAAGCAGATCGCCTGGCGGCTGGGGATCACCGAGAAGACGGTGAAAGCGCACCTGGGGAGCATCTTCGCCCGCCTCGGGGTGCAGGACCGCACCCAGGCCGCGATCTGGGCCCAGAAGCACGGGCTGACGTAGCCGCGGCCGGCTCAGCCCGACGGCGCCGCGGCGGGCGCGAGGCGGCCCAGCGCTCGCGAGAACGCGGCGATCGACATGTCCAGGTCGGACAGCGAGTGCGCCGACGAGCAGAAGGCGCTGGTGTGCAGCAGGTCGACACCCTCCTCTCGGAGGACTCCGGCGAGGCGGTCCTGCAGCGCCCGGTCGTCGAGGGCCACGTGGAGGATGCTGCTCAGCCGCCCGATGCGGCCGGGCACGCCGGACGCCGCCAGCAGGCCGCGCCACTCCTCCTCGAGGGTGCGCGCGTACCCGTCGGCGGTGCGCTGGTGGGACCCGTCGGCCACGAGCTTGAGCGTGGCAATGCCCGCTGAGGCCGAGAGGGGGTTGGCATTAAAGGTGCCCGGGTGGGCGATCGGTCCCGCCAGCAGCTCCATCAGCTCGCGCCGGCCGGCGACGGCACCGCCCGGCAGCCCGCCGGCCATCACCTTGCCGAACACGGAGAGGTCGGGCCGGACACCGATGAGCGACTGCATCCCGCCCGGGGCGACACGGAATCCGGTGACCACCTCGTCGAGCACGAGCAGCGTCCCCGTCTCGTCGCACGCCTGCCGCGCCGCCCGCACGATCGCAGGGTCGAGCGGAACGCGGCCGTAGTGGGCTCCGGAGGGCTCCAGGATCAGGGCGGCGGCGCGGCGGTCCGCCAGCGCGGCGCGCAGTGCCTCCGGCGGCTCCGCGTGGACGACGCGCGTGTCCGCGGCGATCGACGCCGGCACCCCGGGCGCCCGCTCGGGTCGCCCGCTGCTGTCGAGGTCGACGCGAACGGCGTCGTACCAGCCGTGAAAGTGGTCGTGGAACTTCACCACGACGTCGCGCCCGGTGGCGGCACGGCAGAGGCGCAGCGCCAGCATCACGCCCTCGGTGCCCGACGCGGTGAAGCGCACCTCCTCGGCGGAGCTCACCATCGACGTGATCAGCTCCGCCCACTCCACCTCGAGCGGGCTGGCCGCGCCGAAGTGCGTGCCCCTGGCCACCTGGCTCTGGACGGCGGCGACCACCGCCGGGTGCGAGTGGCCGAGGAGGAGCGCCCCGTGGCCCATGGTGTAGTCGACGATCTCGCGCCCGTCGACAAGCCACTTGCGTGCGCCCTGCGCCCGGGTGACGTAGAGGGCGGGGGCGTAGCTGCGCGCCACATGCGTGGAGCCGCCCGGGAGCACGCGGCGGGCCCGGGCGGCGAGCTGGGCGGGATCGGGGGATGGGACCTGCGGCGAAGCGCTCACCGACAGCCAGGATAGAGCGTGCTGTTGCCCGCCGGAGCATTTCCGCGGGCAGGCGCGGGCTGCTTCGAGGGATTTGGAGGCGACGGTGGGAATCGAACCCACGATGAAGGTTTTGCAGACCTCTGCCTTACCACTTGGCTACGTCGCCGCTGCGGTGCTGGCGCCGTGCCAGGGTACTACCGATCAGTCGCCGAATCCCCTCAGCAGGGCGCCCGGAGTCATACGCGGACCAGTGACGACACTATCAGGTAGCCGGGATCAGGACCGGCAATTGTGCCCCCGGCGGCTACGCAGCTGAGGCGTTCCGCCGGGGGCGCTCGATGGAGGTGCCTTCAATGTGGAGAAGCCTCGCGACGACAGCGTTGTCGTCCCACAGCAGAACGTCGGCCGCGACCGCAACGTCAGCGTCAATGGGGCCGCATGGAGTGAACACCGGCAGCCGGCGGTCTCGCGCGACGATGGAGGGGGGCGGGGCGGCCGGGGTGATGGCGCGGGGGCGGCGGCGCAGTGGTGTGGTGGTCACGCGGCTCAGCGTGGCACAGCAGCGTTCGATGCGCGTTGGGCGTGGCGCGAGAATCTGGCGGCCCGCGTGTTGGGCATTGCCGAGCGAGGGTGACCCCGGGCTCAGCGCGGTGTGTGGGAACCCCGTGCGTGCCGTTCAGTTGAGGCGGGTCAGGCGCTGCTCGATGCCGTCGAGGATGAGCGCGGTGATGTCCGCTGGCTCCGGCGAGACTGCCGCAGCCGGCGGCTGAGGCTCGCTGCGGGCGGGCGGCGCAGGCGGCACCGGGACGCTCGGTGCCCTGTCGTCCATCGAGACCTTGACGCAGCCGCTGTGCACGGTCAGCTCGTAGCGGTCGCGCGAGGCGGCGCCGCCGGGGGTCTCCCACTCGATGTCCATCGCCGTCACCTTGATCGCCGTGCCATCGAACCGCACCTTCACCGAGCCGCTCGACACCAGCGCGTGGACCGCGGCGCCCGCCGGGCGGTGCAGCTGCACCCCGACAAGCCCGCTGTTGACCTTCAACGGCACCACGCCGATCGGCGCCGGCAGGGTGCAGATCACGTTGCCCGCCCCGCTGTCCAGCTCCATGCCGCTGACGCGCAGCCCGCTGAGGTCGAGCACGTTGTTCCAGGTGCCCCCGTGCACCTTGATGTACCAGGTGTAGCGCGGGTTGAGCAGCACGGCGCCGCGGTCGCCACCACGGCGTCCCTTGACGATCACGCGGCCCTCCTCGCGCATCTCCAGCCCCGCGGCGCCGCCGCCACCCACCGAGCTGGCCGGCTCGTACATGTCGTCCGGACCGGCCCTGACCGCCACCCGCCACGACCCTGAGTCGATCGCCAGCGTCAGCGCCTGCTGGTCCGCGGCAGCCGGGGCCTGCGGGCGCACGCTGGCCGCGGCGACGATGTCGGCGAGCAGGCCGAATGCCGCCGCGTCCGCCTCGGCCACGCCGGCGTCGCGGAGCGTGCCGGCGAGGTCGTGCGCCAGCCGGCTGCGCTGGACGGCAGGCAGGGAGGCGATGAGCACCTCGGCGGCCGCCGGCTGATCGCGCAGCAGGCCGGAGAGGGAGTTGCAGGCGGCGGTGACGGAGTCACGCCAGCCGTTGGTGACCGGGGGCACGGCGACGCGCTCGAGCAGCGAGCCGGCGACCAGCTCCACCACCTGGTCCTTGTCGCGAACGTGCCAGTACAGCGAGGCGGCCTTGACGTTGAGCCGCTCGGCCAGGCCGCGCATCGACAGGCCGGCGACGCCGACCTCCTGCAGCAGCGCCAGCGCCGCATCGACCACCGCCTGGCGGTTGAGCCCGGAGGGCTCGTTGATCTCGGGTGTCATCTCGGTCTTAGCCTCGTAGTCGCTCTGAAGGGTACAACGCCGTCAGGGCTCTTGACATATCTAACGGCGTTAGCCTAGCATGACCGCCGCAGGATGTTAAACCGATCGAGCGGTAGGAGAGCGTTGGTGACACAGGAGACGATCGTCGAGGCCCAGGGCCTCGCCAAGCACTTCGGCATGGTCCGGGCCCTGAACGGCCTCGACCTCAGCGTTCACTCCGGAGAGGTGACGGCGGTGCTGGGGCCCAACGGCGCCGGCAAGAGCACCTTCATCAACCTCATCGCCACGCTGATCCGGCCCGACGGCGGCAGCCTCCACGTGGGCGGATACGACGTCGCGGCCAAGCCCGCCGCGGTGCGCCGGCTGGTGGCGCTTGCGGGTCAGTCGGCCGCGGTGGAGCCCGCCATGACCGGCCGCGAGAACGTCGAGATGATCGCCAGGCTGTTCGGGCAGTCGCGCAGCGACGCGCGCCGCAATGCCGCAGCGGTCCTGGAGCGCCTCGGCCTCGACGACGCCGCCGACCGCACGGTGCGCACCTACTCCGGCGGCATGCGCCGCCGGCTCGACCTCGGTGCCAGCCTCGTGGGCCGGCCGCACATCCTGCTGCTCGACGAGCCGACGACGGGGCTCGACCCCCGAAGCCGCATCGAGCTGTGGGACGTCATTCGCTCCCTCGTGGCCGACGGGACCGACGTGCTGCTCACCACGCAGTACCTCGACGAGGCCGACCATCTCGCGGCAAAGATCGCGATCATCGACCACGGCCGCGTCATCGCCTCGGGGACGCCCCGCGAGCTGAAGCGCCGCGCGGGGAGCACGGTGGTGGAGGTGCACTTGCGCGACACAGGCGCGCTCGCGCGCGTGTCGACCACGCTGCAGGCCCTCGGCGGCGACACGCCGGTCATCGACGTGCCCACGCGCAGCGTGAGGGTGCGGCTCGACGCCGGCACCGAGCGCGTCTTCGCCGCGCTGCGACCTCTCGATGACACCGGGAGCGTCATCGACGAGGTGTCTGTGCGGCAGCCCACGCTGGACGAAGCCTTTCTCGCGCTCACCGGCGCGCCTCAGGAGGACGTGGCATGAGCATGGCCATCGCGCGGCCGCGCGGCAACAGCACCGGCCTGGCCACGTCGGCCGGTCAGATCGCCCGCCGTGTGCTGTTGAACTTCATCCGCTCGCCGCAGCTCGTGGTGCTCGGCACCGCGCAGGGCGCGATGTTCCTGCTGATCTTTCGCTACGTGTTCGGCGGCGCCATCACCACCGGAGGCATCGACTACGTCAACTTCGTGGTCCCCGGCTTCATCACCACCGGCGTGCTCTTCAACGCCATGTACTCGTCGGTGGGCATGGCCGAGGACATGCACAGCGGCCTGGTGGCACGGCTGCGTTCGCTGCCGATCCCGCGCAGCGCGGTGCTGGTGGGGCGGGCGCTGGCGGACACCGGCCTCCAGTTCTGGAGCCTGGCCATCACCATCGGCATCGGCTTCGCCGTGGGCTTCCGGCTGCACGGGTCGCCGGGCGCGGCGCTGGCCGCGCTCGGACTCGTGATCCTCTTCGGCCTCGTGTTCGAGTGGCTGTTCCTGCTCATGGGCATGATCGCCGGCTCGGCGCAGGCGGCGCAGGGGTTCGCGATCATCATCTTTCCGCTGACGTTCGTGTCGTCCGCGTATGTCCCGGTGGCGACGATGCCCACGTGGCTGCGCGGCATTGCCGAGAACCAGCCCATGACCGCAATGGTCGACGCGGTGCGCTGCCTCACCGAGGGCCACGCCGCCGAGGCGCTGCTCGGCCATCCCACGTCGTACTTCGTCATCCGCGCGGTGATCTGGTCGGTGGGGCTCCTCGCCGTGTTCGCCCCTCTAGCGATAGCCCGCTACGCACGCTAACGCGAGGTCACGCGAGCGGCTATAGTCACCCTCCGGCGGGCGCCCAATTTGGCGCCTTGCACGGACGGGTGGAGGTCGATAGGCATGGATCTGCGCAGCGCCGCGTCGAGCCGGCTCACCAGCCCCCGCAAGGCGGCGGCGTTCATCGTGGGTTCGGCTGCGGTCACCGCGGGGGTGTGCCTCCACCTGCCGATGCTGCTGGGTGCCGGCGCGACGCACTACCGCCTGGTCGGCATGCCCGTCGACGGGCTGATGACGACGGGCATGGTGCTCATCGGCCTCGGGCTCATCGGTGTGGTGTATGGCCTCGCGCCGGTTCGCGCGGCGGCGACGGTGCGCACCGACGCAATCCGGGTGGGCACGCTCGACACCACGCGCATCGGCCGCGCGCACGTGCTGCTGCTGCTGATCCTCGTCGTGGCGATCGCGATCGATGCGATGAAGCCCTTCACCTTCACCTTCATCCTGCCGGGCGTGGCCAAGGAGTACGGCCTGAGTGCCCCGGGTCACGCCGTCCACGGCGCGCTGCCGGTGGCGCTCTATCCCTTCTGCGGCATCACGGGTACCGTCATCGGCTCGTTCCTCTGGGGGTCGGTGGCGGACAGGTTCGGCCGCCGCCGCGCCGTGCTCCTGGCGGTGATCCTGTTCATGGCCACCGCGATCTGCGGCGCCATGCCCGCGTTTGTCCTGAACCTCGTGATGTGCTTCTTCATGGGGATCGGCGCCGGCGGCCTGCTGCCGATCGCGTACACATTGCTGTCCGAAACGATGCCGGCTCGGCATCGCGGGATGATCGTCGTGCTCATCGCCGGCGCCGGCACGGCGCTCGGGTTCCTGATCACGGGCGCGATCGCGTCCTGGCAGCTGCCCATCCTGGGCTGGCGGGTCATGTGGTTCTGGGGCCTGCCCACCGGCGTGATCCTGATCGCGCTCAACCGGTTCATCCCGGAGTCGCCGCGGTTTCTCATCGACCACGGGCGCAGCTTCGAGGCACACGCGGTGATGCGCCGGTTCGGAGCAGTGATCGAAGCGGTGCCCGTGTCCGAGGTCACGAGTGCGGCCAGGGTCGGCTGGCGGACACTGGCGCAGGGCCGGCTGCTGCCGCTGACGGTCGCGCTGGTCCTCTACGGGCTGGCGTGGGGCATCGTCGACTTCGGGTTCCTCACGTGGCTCCCGGTGGACCTTGCGGGACGCGGCATCGGAGCGGCGAAGATCAGCGGCATCCTCACCAACGCCTCGTTCTTCGCGCTGCCGGGCGCCGTGGTGGTGGCGTGGCTCTACGGCCGGTGGAGCAGCAAGTGGACGATGGTGCTCGTCGCCGTCGCCGATGCGGCGGCGCTCGCCGCATTTGCGCTCGTGGGACCGGACATCGCCAAGCACATCACCGAGCTGACGATTCTCGTCGTCTGCCTGCTGATCACGCTGTGGGGTGTCATCGCCGTGCTGGCGCCGTACAGCACCGAGGTGTATCCCACGGCGCTGCGTGGGCGGGGCTCTGGACTCGCCGCCGGCGCCAGCAAGCTCGGCGGAGTGATCGCGCTGGGCATCGCCGTGCTCGGTATCGCGCCGCCCGCCCTCGGTGGCGCCGCGGCGATCGCCGGTGGCGCGATGCTGGTCGCGGCCGTCGCCGTGGGCTCGGCGGGCATCGAGACGCGCGACCGCCGCCTCGAGGAGATCAGCGCGTCACCGCTTGTCGCCTCCGGCGCGCGCGGCTGACGCGCCGCGCGAGCGCACCGTCAGCGGATCACGTCGCGCTGCAGACGCGGGTCGAGTGCGTCGCGCAGCCCGTCGCCGACGAGGTTGCACGCCAGCGCCACGAGTGTGTGCCTCGCGTCCTGCTCCGGATGCAGCAGTGCCCACTGACCACCCTTGCGGCCCTCTACATTGGCGGTCGGCGGACTCGGCCCGCCAGCTTGCGGCGTCGCCGCCGGGCGCGATGGGCGTCATGACGCCGCCGCCGCTAATGCAACTGCTTCGATGCTGCCTCTGGTGCCCGCCGCCGGGGCCGACCGGCTCAGCACCTCGCAGCGCAGAGGCAGCACTGCACACCGTCAAGCGCCACCCGCTCCATCGTGACGCGCGCCGGCTCGTGCTGAGAGGCGGCGTCCAACTCTGGCGTGCAACTGCTCGCCGCCGCGCCGCTAACGTCCGCGGCTGGAGGGCAGAGCATGCGGGCGAGCTCGTCATTATCCGTTCGCCTGGCGTTCGTGTACCGGGTCCTCTTCGGCTCGACCGCGATTCGTACGCGACGCGGGGTGCAGCGTTGCCCAAAGCGTCGTCAGCGTTGTGGCCCCGACTGCTAGTAATCGACCACGATCGAGGCCCGGTTCACGATCTCTGTAGTGGTTGGGTTGCTGTCCCATCCGATCCCGATGTCGTTAACCTCTCCTCCTGGCACAGGATCGAGTGTCACGATGCCACGTCGTCCCGTTGCTTCATCGTGGATGTGCAACCCCGGCTCTAGCCGCCTGGCCAACTCCAATCCGCGCCGCGAAGCTTCAGACATACCCGCAACGTAATCCGGCTCGCCGAATTTCGCTTGTGTGCTCTTCATGAACTGCGACATGGACTCCATCATGGCGTGAAAGTCCAAGCCATGCGTTAGCACCCTCGGCCTCGAACTAGTTGGCATATTCCCTCCCCATGCGAACGCTCTTGGTTCTTCCGGACGTTTCTCCCAGCGTCCCGTAGCATGCCAGGTCCAGCACTCTCGACTCACCAGTTCTGGAGCAATTCTTGATGTCCACTCGTTGATCGAGGCCAGCACCGCCAAACGATCCTCATTTTTCCGTGGCTTGCGAGCGCTGAGCCGATTAAGCAGCGCCAAACCACCGGGAGGAACGGAGCTACGCATCCCGGCGATACTGGCGATTCCCTCGCGATCACCAATCGGGGTAATCGAAACAGTGAAGTCGCTGCGAGGCGTGACCCACGTCTGCGCTGCGGTCTGACGTATCACGTCCACGTTGCGCACCTCGCCGAGGAGAGGCGCTCCCTGCCGGAATGCACCGAGAACAAACACATGCATTCGATACTTGGGGGGCAGACCTCGTAGCACAGGGGCGATCCTGTCATTGGCAACTGCAGCCAGAGCGGCCAGCGTTCCGTGGATGGTCCGCTGTTGGCCGCGCAGTAGATCCACGATGAGATCAGAGACGTGCGTTGTCCCCAGGCGGCCGACTCCGGCGTATGTAGCAAGGGCGACGCCGTCCTGAAGCTCAAGGCGAAACTGCTTGGTCGAACGATCTCGGGCTGGCTTCTGCGCGACGGCGTCATAAAGGCGGATGTCAGAGCTTTGCCAGATTCCATGGCGAGAAACGACAGTCAGCGCTAGGGTCATAGCGACGGCTCAGCCTGCGGTCGCACCTGGGCGTGAAAAGCGGTTCAACACTGTGCGCCGTCTTGAGCGGTGGCATCTACCCGATGGGCGAGCATTGCGTCTTGGATGCTGGCTGCGGACGTACTCGCGGTGCGGGCTCGACGCGTCTTCGGTCTCCACTTCAATGAAAACAGCGCTTTGACGGTCGCCGATGGCGGGTTCGCCCAGCACGGGCCCCAGCGTCGACACTTCAGTAGAATACACGAACAGGTGTTCGTGGCGCAAAGCCCAGTAGGCTAAGCTACGTCAGGGCCGAGGTCGCGCTCCACTCGCGGACGAGAGCGGTCGCCGGTGTTGCGATGCTCGTGTAGATAGATTGCTGAGGTTACCGGCCCGTGGCCAGGGCGACGGCGCTGAGCACGATCATCACCGCGCCGGCGGCGGTGACGACGATTCCAGCACCGGCGAACTGCCGTGAGGCCGCGGCTGCGCGTGTCCCCCGGAACACGAAGCTCAGGCCCATCGCTGTGATCGCCGCGGCGAGCACGAGCTGTGGCATGCCGACGACACTGCGACCAAACAGGGAGAGTGTCTGAGCGCGTCGCGACTCCGTGACAGCGCGGTCAGCCCGGCGTTGTGGGCACGCTCGTGCGGCGGGACTCGGCGCCGCGCCGCGCGCGGCGCTGCTGGAGCACCCAGAGCAGCACGAGCGCCTCGCCGGCCAGAAGCAGCGCGGCGAGCACGACCCACTGCCACGCCGCGACGGGCGCGGCGCCGATGTTCACCGCACCCACGCCGATGTCCTGCCGCCCGGTGTCGGTGGTGCCCAGGCGGGTGTCCGTCCACGCCGCCAGCACACCGGAGTTGGCGCTCTCGAGGCTCAGCTTGGAGCCGAGATCGGGCGGCAGGTACGTGGGCCCGGTCTGCGGGCCGATCGACGAGTTGAACGCGGTGGCGGACGCGGCGACCGACGTGAAGCTTGCGCCGCCGTTGCCAGACGTCGCGATGTCGGCGCGGATCAGGTTGTCACCGGTGTCGCGATGTCCCTGGTAGTAGAGGAGATCCACGCGTCCGTCGGGCGCGACCCCCACAGCGGGCAGCCATGCCGACACCGTCTTGTCGGTGATGCCGTTGGTCACATTCACGAGCGCCTGCCAGGCCTGTCCGCCATCGGTCGACCTGCGCAGGTAGACACGGTCGGTGCCGCTGCGCCCATCGGCCCAGCTGACATACAGCGTGTCGTCGGGCCCGGCCGCGATCGACGGCACCTGGGGCAGATACACGAGGAAGCGCCCCGACGGCAGCAGGTCGCTGTCGATCTCCTGACCCTGGCTGAAGCTGGCACCGTGGTTCGTGGAGCGTGACAGCACCAGCGCGAAGGGGCTCTCCCACGCCGGTCCGGGAAGGTTGAGGAAGTCGCGGGCGTCGCCCTTGAAGTCCTCGTACAGCACGTCGACGTTGCCGCTGGAGTCGATGACCGGCGTTGGGACGCCGACACGCACGCGGTCCGCGTCACTCACCGCAACGGGCGTGGAGAACGTCTCGCCACGGTCGGTCGAGCGCTGCAGCTGAATGCCCGCCGGCGGAATGAGCGTGAGCAGGCCCACCTGCGTCGCGTGCAGGTAGGTGACGTAGATCGTTCCGCCGGCGTCGATCGCGAGGCGCGCCTGGAACGCGTAGCGGCCGGTGATGGGGAAGGGGCCCTGGAACGTGGCGCCGCCGTCTGCGGATCGGGCGATCCACAGCTCCTGCGGATCGTTGCCGGTGCCCTCGAGGTTGACGTACACGACGTACAGCGTTCCGTCTGGCGCGAACGCGGGGTCGGGTGCGTAGGGCCGGTCGCGGCCCGGCGGCAGCGGCAGAGCGCTCGAATGCCACGTCCGGCCGGCGTCGCTGCTCCAGTGGACGCCGGCGGAGTAGCCGGGGCGATCGATGCGGTTGGTCACCACGATGTTCTGCGTGTTGGTGGGATTGCGCACCACCGTTGGGCTGTCGTTCGCCTGCACGATCGCGTTCGGGCCGCTGCCGCCGAGCAGCGTGTTGCTCGTCAGCTGCGGCGCCGGGCCGCGCGCCACGAGCATCACGACGAGAAAGACGATCGCCGCGAGCGTCAGCAGAGCCGCACCGCCGAGCAGCGGCAGCCCGCGGCCGCGCACCGCGGTCATCACTGAGTGCCTCCGAGGCCGAGCTCCACCGCGGTGACGCGCGAGTTGCCCGCCAGGACCGCGGTGTCCACCGGCGCCGCGATCGTGATGATCACGACGGCCAGGATAGCCGGGGTGATCCAGGTGAGCCCGCCTCGGCGTCCGCGGAGCAGCGCCTCGGGCTGGAAGCTGCGCTCCGCCTTCGCGGGAAACACGCGGTTGATGCTGCGCACCATCGCGCACGTCACGATCAGGCTGGCGAGGATAGCCAGCTTCACCCCGAACTCAGCGGGCTGGAACGACAGCAGCGCGACGGCGATGACAGCTGTGGCCGCGCCGTACACCACGCGGCCGAGCTGCGACTTCGGTGCCGTCACCGGGTCGGACATCATGAAGAAGACGAAGATCAGCACCTCGGGCGAGGTGCAGATGTCGACCCAGTAGTTCGCCCCGCAGATCGCTCCCGGGTGCCACACGGCGACCATGCAGCGGCCGGTGGCGGCCAGGATGCCGACCAGCACCGCGAGCGTCACCCAGAACGCCACCGCCATGCGCAGCATGCGCACCGGGCGGAGGATCCACCAGGCGCCGAACAGGATCACCGCGAACGCGAGCCCCACACCGACGCTCAGCGGTCCCCACCACAGGTATTGGGGAAACACGTTGGTCACGCCGGCGATCAGCAGAATCGCGACGAGACCTGCGTTCGACGGGTTGAAGATGTGCTTGCCCTCGACGCGGATCATGTACTTCGACAGCAGACCCACGACCCCGGCCGCGATGAACCATTCGATGCCGTTGAGGCTCCACCAGTCGCCGTGGTGCGTGCCCGTCGTGCGCAGGATGAACGCCGTGCTGTTGCCGGTGAGCAGCCCGCTCGCCGGCCACGCGAGGATGCCGTCGCGCCACAGCACAACGCTGAACTCGAGCACGGCGCACACGCCGATCGTGATCAGGATCTGTGCCACCGAGATCTTGAACCCGAGCAGCGTCTGTCCGAGCACCTGCAGCGTGATGATCACGGCGGCCAGGCGCATGCGCACGTCGTGGATCGACGGCTTGATCACCTTGATGTCGCGGCTGCCCAGCCGGAACGTGGGGGCAGCGCCGGCGGCCACCGGCGCGCTCGCGGCCGTCATGCCGGTTGCAGCGTGGCTCCGGCGTATGCGGAGATCAATCGCTGACACCAGATGACGACCGAGTGATACGCGCGCGGGTCGACGTTCGACGGCATCGAGAAGTTCATCGATCCCGCCGTGATCGGCAGGAGCGCGACGTCCGCGGAAGGGCTCGCTTGGAAGTCGGGCGTGCTGCTCGGGTGTGGCAACGGGCTGAGACGGATCACGAAGTCGGTGTTGGGCGTGACATAGAAGTTCTCGAGCCGCAGCGCGGTGCTGCCGTCGGGGAGACGGTAGATGCGCACGGTGCCCTGGCCCTGCTGGTCGATGCCGTAGAAGGTGCCGCTGGCGAGCAGCGCGCTGCCGGGTGCGGTCATCGCCGGCAGCGGCGGAGAGACCTGCGGCCGGTCCAGCTCCTGCTGCACGCTCACGCTCCACCTGCTCGACGTGGTGATTGCGAGCGTGAACGTGCCCGAGTCGACGCCGAACCCCTCACCTGATCCCGAGCACGCCTCGGCCTGAGCGATCGGCTGCGACGCGGCGCCGGCGCGGCGCGCATCGATGCTGATCGTGCCGCTGTCGCACTGCCAGTCGACCTTCCACTGCAGCGCGTCGGCGGCGATGGTCACAGTCGTCGTGCCGTTTCCGGTGCCGGACGACGTCGAGGTGGTGAGCGGCACCCAGTACGGCTCGGCGGGCAGCTCGTTCTCGCCGCTCACCGCCTGTCCCGCGGCATTGTTGAGCGTGGTGGTCGACAGCTTCGTGGGCGCCGGGAACACGCGGTCGCGCACTCCCAGGAGATTGCCACCGAAGAGCGCCGCGGCGATGAGCGGAAGCAGCAGCAGCCATCCGAGTGCGCGAGCTGGTTGCCGCGAGGCGGCGCCGATCTGTGCCATCCCTTGAGCCGGCGGTGCCGGTGGCGGTCAGTGTACGGCGACGCGTGGCAGCAGCAGGGCCCCGACCCCGGCGGCGAGAACCAGGAGCACGCCGCCGGCGACGTACAGCGGCCGCACCCCGACCGCGCCTGCGACGAGACCGCCGGCGGCGATGGAGACCAGCCGGCCCGACTGCCACACGCTGTCCAGCAGCGCGAAGGCCCGGCCGCGAAGCTCGGCGGCGACGCCCTGCTGCACGAGCGTCTGGAAGGAGATCATCCCGCTCGACGTGTTCACGCCATACACGACCAGAACTCCGGCGGCGGCGGCGCCGTTGGGCAGCAACCCGAGGAGCGCGTCGCCGCCGCCGCGGATGGCGTACGCGCCGGTGACGACCGTCTTCGGACGCAGGCGGCGGAGCCCGGTCACGAGCAGCGGACCGGCGAGCGCCCCGGCGCCGATCGCCCCGAGCCAGAGGCCGTACCCCGATGGCGAAAGACCGTATCCCTGGCGCGCCAGCACCACCAGCAGGGCCGATGTGGCTCCGACGGCGAGCGCGCCGAGCGTCTGCATCGTGACCAGTGCGCGAAGCAGCGACGAACGGCGGAAGGCGTGCAGCGCGTCCGGCAGCTGGCGCAGCGCGGGTGTGCCGATCGACAGCGCCGGCTGCGCCGGCAGCCGCGTGAGGAGCAGCGCCGAGATGCCGAAGCTGGCGGCGTTGATGGCGAAGGGCACGCGCACGGATGTCACGGCGACGAGCAGCCCGCCGAGCGGCGCCAGCACGAGCTGCAGCACCACACCGGCGGTCCACTGCAGCGCGTTGGCCGCGGTGAGATCGGAGGCGTTCACCATTCGCGGAACCAGGGCGGAGCTGGTGGGGGAGAAGACCGCGGTCGCCACCGCGAGCACCAGCGCGACGGCGAGGGCGGACGCGATCGTCGGCGCCGCGGCCAGGGTGGCGGCGGCGAGCAGCCGAACGATGTCCGCGAGGATCAGGAGCGTGCGCGGTGGCACGCGATCCACGAAGGGGCTGGCGAGCACGGCACCGCCCACCGCGCCCACGATCTCGGCGATGACCAGCACGCTGACCGCCGCCGCGGAACGCGTGGCTGCGTAGACGAACAGCGGGAGCGATGTGAAGTTGAGCGTGTCGCCGCCACGGCTGACCACTGCGGCGAGCCAGAGAACCCGGTAGTCGCGATGCCGCAGCGCGCGGCGATACCCGGACAGCGCGTCCCGCATCCGCCAACTATCGCCGCCCGGTGGACGACCGGGTGGGCTGCGCCCCCACACCCGGTATGTGCGCCGCGCATTTATTGACGCTGAACAGGCTCGCTGGTATGACACGGCATCTCGGCGAGGCGGCAGGTCAGGTATGGACGGAGGCGGCGACATGCGCGAGCGTGTGACCAAGGGATTGCTACTGCTCGTTCCCTTCGGGCTGGCGGTGATGACGGCATGCGGCTCGGCGACGCTCACGACACCGATCGTCGGCGCCTCCGTGAAGGTCGACAGGGACTCCGCGGTGCTGGCGCATCAGCTCGAGGTGCCGACTCTGTTCGCCGAGCGCAACGACCCCAACCTCGTGTACCTGTCGGGCTGCGAGCTGCGCACCGGGACGGCACGGTTCTTCACCTCGACGGATCACGGCTACACCTGGACCGAGGGGACCGCCCCGTCCCTGGCGCCCTACACGGACTGCGGGCCCGGATCCGGTCAGCCGCTCAACTTCCGCACGACGATGGCGGAGGGCTCGGACGGCACCCTCTTCCTGGCGTACGCGGCCGAGAATCCGCAGGCCAGCGGGCCGCGCAACGCGCTCCTTGCCCGGTCGACCGATCGTGGCCACAACTGGACCGTCACCGCCGTCGACGCGCCTTCGCAGCCGGCGGCGGGCAGCCAGCCGGAGCAGGACTTCGAGCCCCACGTCGCCGTCGATCCGTCCAATGCCAAGCACGTCGTCGTCGTGTGGCGCCATTCGATCGAGCACACGCCGACCCGGCCCTACATCGCGACGTCGACGGACGGCGGCGCGACGTTCTCGCAGCCGGCGATGATGTTCGACAAGGCGATGGGTTTCGACCCGCCCTACCCCGTGATCGTCAACGGGACCCTGGCCGTCTCCTGGCACGAGACCAGCTCGCTGCCGTCCTCGAGCAACTTCTCCAGCTCGGACAAGATCCTGTTCAGCACGTCGTCGGACAACGGCAAGACCTGGACGGACACCCAGGTCGCGACGGGCATCGACGCCGACACGCCACTGCTCACGTACGACACGACGCGCAACCGCTACGACATGTACTGGGACGCGAACGGGAACTCGAATCCGAGCGCGAGCGTGGCCGACCTCGACATCTTCTTCTCATCGTCGGCTGACGGGAAGAGCTGGACCTCGCCGGTGCGCGTGAACGACGACCCACGGAACACCGGCCGGGATCAGGAGTTCCCGGTGTTGTCGCTGACGCCGAGCGGCCGCACGGACATGATCTGGTACGACAACCGCAACGACCCGTTCCCCCCGGCCGGCCCGGGGAACGTGGGCAACCGTGAGGACGTGTACTTCTCCTCGTCGGCCGACGGTGGCAAGACCTGGTCGTCGAACATCCGGCTCAACGACGTGACGATCAACCGCACGATCGGCACCTGGAACAACCAGTACTACATCGTCGTGCCGCCGGCGCTCGTGGCGTCGGACGGTGCTGACATCGCGGTCTGGTCGGACACCCGCAACGGAGACGATGTCACCAACGCCCAGGACCTCTACGCGGCACCCATCGCGTACGACGCGTCGACGATTCCGCCCGGCCTCAGGGGAGCCAGCACGGGAGGGTACGGCTCGGGCGACCTCGCCCTGGTCGGCGTGGTGGTCGGCGTCACCGGAATTCTCGTGGGCGCCGGCGTCGCGATGCTGCTGATGGCGCTCAGAAGGAGGCGGGCAGCGGAGGCCGCACCGACGACGCCGGCAGCGAGGTGAGCGATCCCGTCCGGCCGCGCAGGCTCACGCGTTGACAAACCCATCACCCGGGTGGTACATCGCCGGGCGATGGTGGCGCGTGGGGCGGGACTGAGCGGTTTGCGACTTCGGGCGGGCGCAGTCCTCGGCGGCGTGGCCGCGCTCGTCATGGTCGTCCCGGCATTGGCGAGCTCCACGCCGATCGTGGGTCCCAACGTCCAGGTGACCCAGGACAGGACACCATCGCGCACCAACCTTGCTCCGTTCACGCTCGTCGACCGAAGCAGCTCGAGCACCGTCTACCTCTCCGAGGTCGAGGCCGACAACGGCCTGTGCCGGTTCTATGTGTCGCAGGACGGCGGCTCGACATGGGCGCTGGGCGCATCGCCACAAACGTCCTCCTCGGGCAATTGCGGCCCGGGGGCTTTCCATCCCGAGTACATCAGGACGCAACTGGCCCAGGGGTCCGACGGCACGCTGTACTACGCGTTCTCGGCCAACAACCCCAACGGCGGTGGCAGCCGCAGCGCACTCGTGGGACGCTCCACCGACCAGGGGAAGACGTGGCACACGACGTACATCGCCCACGCGCCGGACGGGACGTCGTCCACCAATTACGAGCTCGACTTCATCACGCACATCGCGATCGACCCGAGCAATCCGAAGCTGGTGTACGCGGACTTCCGGCGCGACTTCCCGAAGGGGAGCTCGCAGCCGGCCAACCGGCCGTACCTGGTGGTGTCAACCGACGGCGGCGCCACGTTCGGCACCCCGCGCATGATCACCGACAACGACGTCGAGGATGACGCGCCCTGGCTGGTGGCCGCCAACGGCAAGATCTACGCCTCGTTCCTCACCAACGTCAACAACTTCAGCTCCGCCGACTTCTATGTCTCGTACTCGTCGAACCAGGGGCAGTCGTGGACCCAGACGAAGTTCGGCAGCGCAACCTCCGGTGACGCCGTCGGCCTCGCCTACGACTCCAGCCGCAACCAGTTCTACGTCGTGTGGGACGCGGAGGTCGGCACCAGCAACAACTGGCACATCAACTTCGCGACGTCCTCCGACACGCGCAGCTGGAGCAAGCCCAAGCAGCTGAACAGCGACCCCGCGACCGACGGTCGCGGGCACCTGTTCCCGCACATGTCACTGTCCCCGAGCGGCCGGATCGACGTTGCCTGGTACGACTTCCGCAACGACCCGACGCCGCCACCGGATGCCTCCAACGGCGGCTTCGGCAACTGGTCCGACACGTACATGGTGTCGTCGAGCGACGGTGGCGCCACCTGGGGCCCGAACATCCGCCTCACCGACGGCCTGTCCAACCGCAACATCGGCACGTTCAGCTTCAACCTGTACTACCTGGTGGACCAGCCGGGAGTGGCGTCGTCGGACAACACGGCGGTCATCGCCTGGACCGACACCCGCAACGGCGACACCGACAGCCAGGCGCAGGACATCTACTCGGCGGTGGTCAGCTTCTCCGGCTCCGCCGCGGCAGGCACGTACACCACCGGCGACCTGGTCATCGTGATCGTCGTTGTGGCGCTGGCTGCGCTCGCGGCCGGCATCGGCATCACGCTGCTCGTCAGTGGCCGTCTGGCTCGGGGCCGGCTGCGCCCGTCGGCGTAAGCCGCTCGAGCTTCTCAGCGCATCCAGCTGCGCAGCCAGTCGATCGCCAGTGTGTTGGCCCGATCGAGATCGGCGCCGCCGAAGATGTGCGATGCGCCGGGGAAGCTCACGAACTGGGAGTGAGCTCCGGCTGCCTGCAGCGCCGACACGGTGGCGGCCGTCCAGGCCGCGGGAATGTCCTCGTCAACGGTTCCCTGCATGATCAGCACAGGCGGGGTGGCGGGGCCGAACCAGGGCCGCGGCGACATGAGCCGATACGCCGCCGGATCGGTGTCGGGATCGGGGACGGCGCCGCTGCCACCGGGCGCGTGCACCCACCATTTGCGTGCGTTGTCCGCCATGTCGGTGCTCACCGGCGCATAGAGCACGGCGGCGCGGAGGCTCGGACGCGCGGCCATGAGGATCTCGGCCACGCCGCCGCCGTTGCTGTGCCCGGCGACGGCCACGCGCGCCGGGTCGGCCTGGGGCAGCGTGGCCAGCTCGCTGATCAGGTCCAGGTCGCTGATCGCCTCGGCGTCGATCGACGGCACACCGGATGCCCCGGGACCTGAACCCGAATACCCCGGGTAGTCGGGCGAGATGGTGAGAAATCCCGCCGACGCCATGGGATCGGCGTATTTCGCGGTGTCCAGGCCCACGTAGTACTGATCGACCGGCGCATATCCGTGGTTGACGATGACGACCGGAAAGCGGCCGCCCCCGGCGGGAATGTCCAGCACGCCGGTCATCGGGCTGCCGTCGCTCACCCAGGTCACGTGGTACTTGGTGAAGCCGGCGCCCGCGTCCATCTGGGCACCCACCGAGATCTGCCCGGCAGCGGGTGGCCGCTGCCGCAGTGTCGCGATCGCATAGGGCGGCAGCGGCACCGGTGTCACGCGCGGGGTGGGCGCTGTGCGCGCGGTGGGCGACGCGACCCGCGGCGCCGGCGCCGCCGGCCCCGGCGCGCAGGCGGTGAGGATGGTTGCGGCGGTGCCCCCGAGCAGCACCGCGGCGCAGGCTGCTGGTCTCAGTCGCCGATGACTGCGCGCGGCACGCCCTCCGGCTCGCGCTCCGCTGGCGGATGGATGTCAAACGCGTCGGCAAGACGCACGAACAGGTTGAACAGTGCCGCGACATAGACAGCCTCGGCGATCTGCTCGTCGCTCCACCCCGAGTCGCGGAGCTCCTGCACCTGCTCGTCCGTCACCCTGTACGCGTGCCGCGTGACCGTGCCGACGAAGTCGAGCAGCATCCTCTCCGCCGGTGGCACCGGCAGCTCGTCAAGGCGCCCGTCGCGCAGCGCGCGGCCGAGCTCGGTGTACTCGCTTCCCTGCAACTGCAGGAACCACACATGGCTCGACAGTCAATAGTGGCAGCGGTTGATCGCGGAGACGTACGAGGCGATCATCTCGTGCTGCGCGCGCGTCAGGGCTCCGTCGCTGAAATGCATGCGCGACGCGGCATCGACGGCGCGGAGAAAGTCGGGGCGGAGGCTCATCGTCCGCAGGATCGCCGGCACGGGGCTGCCACCCCGATCGGCACGGAACTTAGCGTACAGCTCGGCCAGGTCCCCGCTGGCGTCGTCGTCTTCGACCCACTTGATGCGCGGCATCCCGCAGACGACTCTAGTCGCCGCTCAGACGGCGGCCTCCTCCAGCCACGCCGCCAGCCGCCGGCTTTCCTCCACCGCGGGCGCATCGGGGGCGTAGTCGATGGCGGCGGCGCCATGCCGCTCGGCCTCCGCGAGCGCCGGGTCGTAGGGCACGGCGGCTGCGATGGGCAGCTCGGTGGCGCTGCGCACCCGCTCGATGTCGGCGTCGCTGCGCACCTTGTTGATCAGCACATGCGTGGCCACGGTGCGCAGGTTGCGCAGCGTGATCAAACCCTTGGCATTCGGTTCGAGCACGGCGATGCGCACGGGCGCGAACGACGACCAGCCGAAGACCGGCTGTCGCGTGCCTGCGGCGAGGTCGCCGACGATCGCCCACCCCGGGCGCTTGAACTGCAGCACCACCCGGCGGAACACGACTGTCGTCTCCGGCTTCACGTGGCCGGGCAGCTTGCCCAGCTCGAGCAGGCGCACGCCGTCGGGCGTGGCCAGCGAGTACCTGTCGACCAGGCGCGCAGGGCCCGCGCCCTTGTCGATCTTCCAGTACCGCCCGCTCTTGCCCTCGACGACCCTGGCCAGTCCCAGCGGCAGGCGCGGCGCGCTCCCCGGTGGCGCGCCAAGCGAGTAGGCGAGGCCGGGAAGCGTGTCGACGTCCAGCGCGAGCACCGGCCAGCCGCGGCGAGCCAGATGCCGGGCGACGGTGCCGGCGATGGACGACTTGCCGCTGCCACCCTTGCCGATGAACGCCACCCGCGGCCGGCCGCCGCCCGTGCCGTTTGCCGCCGTCACGCCGTGATGATCAGGCGGCCGTGGTGGAGGCGTCGCGCTCGAGGCGCAGCGCCAGGTCGCGGAGCGCGGTCAGCGCGGGCGACCCGGTGGCTCCGTCCAGCGGGGACGCGCCGTCGGCGTCGGCTCGGGCGATGGCGGTGTCCCAGGGGATTCGCGCGACGCATTCGACGCCGGCCTCGGTGAAGCCCCCTTCCACCTCGAGCCGCTCGTAGTCATTCGTCAGCTGGTTGGCGATGCCGACGATCCGCGGCACCTCGGCCTCGCGCGCGAATTTGATGATGACCCGCGCTGTCTTCATGGCGATGGGGTTCGGCGTGGCCACGACCACGAGCACGTCGGCCGGGTTGAAGAACCCGCCCAGCGCCCACGCGGGCTCGTCGATGCCGGCCTCGAAGTCGGTGATGACGCGGTCGAAGCCGTGCTTCCCGAGCATCACGCCGAGCATCGAGCGGACCCCCGCGTCAGAGGTGCAGCCCTCGTTGAGCTCGACGGGCGCGGCGAGCAGGGTCACGTTGTCCGGCCCGGACAGCCCGTGACGCTCGGTGAGCTCCGCCGGGTCATCGACCAGCACCGCCACGCGGCCCTCGCCGAGGCGCTCCACGGCCACCCAGAAGTCGGTGGGGATGGGCGTGCGCTCGGCGATGCGCTCCAGGGGGACGCCGAGGCTGACGGCGAGCACGGGGTTGGAGTCGCCGTCGACCGCCAGCACGCGGTGGCCCTCGCGGCCGAAGAAGCGCGCCAGTGAGGCGGACACGACGGTCTTGCCTGTGCCGCCCTTCCCCGCGACCGTGATCCGCAACGTGCTCATCGGTGCCATCGCTTCCTGGTAGTCGTGTTCCGACTGACTGCTATCCTAGCCTGCAGCGGCATCCAGGCCGCGCTGTTCGGTGAGTGGGATGCGCATTGCAATTTCGGGAAAGGGCGGTTCGGGGAAGACCACGCTGGCCGGCACGCTGGCCCGCGCGCTCGCACAGCGGGGGGTGTCCGTGCTCGCCATCGACGGTGACCCCAACCCCACGCTCGGCTACACGCTCGGCATTCCCGCCGAGGAGGTCGACTCCATCCCCACCATCCCGCGTGACCTCCTCGAGACCGTCGCCGCGCCCGATGGCACCGCGGTGCGCCGCCTTCGCCTGCCCATTCCCACGCTGATCGACAGCTTTGGCACGCAGGCGCCGGACGGCGTGAACCTGCTGATCGCAGGGAGGGTCGACCACGCCGCCCGTGGTTGAATGTGCGGCACTCATGCCGCAGTTCGCGGCATTCTGCGGGAGCTGATCGCCTACAGCGACGGCGTCACCCTCACCGACATGGAGGCCGGCATCGAGCATCTGAGCCGGGCCACCATCTCCGACGTCGACATGCTGCTGGTTGTCGTCGAGCCCTTCTACAAGTCGATCTACACCGGGCAGAAGGTGGTGGAGATGGCGCGCGAGCTTGGCATCGGCCGCATCGTGGCGGTGGCCAACAAGGTGCGCAACGACCAGGACCGCACCGCGATCAGCAACGCCTGCGAGCGCTGGGAGGTGCCGATCATCGCCGAGGTGCCGTTCGACGAGCAGCTGCGTGACGCGGAGCAGAGCCAGCGGGCGCCGATGGACGCCGCCGCGGACAGCGCGGCGGTGGCCGCGATTCGCGAGCTGGCGGACAAGATCCTGACGCCGGCCGCCTGAGGCTCAGCCGGCGCGCGCGGCGCCGGCCGCCACCACGTCGACGAGTGTTGCCATGAGGGCGACCATCAGCACGAGGATGCCGGGCACCGAGTGGATGAGCGCCGTCTCCCACGGCACCAGCCCCTGACCCGCCTGCACCAGCAGCGGCACGTGCGTGGCGGTCATCCAGGTGCCCGCGACGAGGCAGACGAGTGAGCCCACCAGCGAGCGCCGGCCGCGGAGGAGCGACACCCAGGCGACCAGGATGACGACCGCGCCGGGGACGACGTGATCCACCACCTCGTTGATCGGGAGCGTCGCCAGCGGCAGCCCGAGGGCGTTCGAAGCGTACGGGGCGACGGCGTCGAGCACCCCGAAGACGGCGAGGGCGATGGAGAAGTACGGCGCTTCCGGCGCCGCGATGAGTGTGCGCTCGCGCGCCGTCTCCTCGTCGGGCACGCGCGTAGGGTACGGGGTCGGCGCGCGAGGTGTCCCAGAGCCTCAGGGACACCGTTGCCGGCGCTGCGGTAGGCTAGGTTGCAGGGCTGGCGCCAATGCCCGGTTCAGGTCAGAGAAGGAACCCTCGAATGAAGATCGCGATCGCTGGAAAGGGAGGCACGGGCAAGACCACGCTCGTCGGCAGCATGGCCCGCGAGCTGGCACACATGGGGCACAAGGTCACAGCCCTCGACGTCGATCCCAACCCCACGCTGGCGAACACCATCGGCGTCTCGCTGGATCAGGTGGAGACGGCCAAGACGCTGCCCTTCGACGCCTTCGAGCGCGTCGTCCGCGACGGTAGCACCGTGCTGGAGCTGACCATCCCCGTGCAGCACGTCCTCGACACCGTGGGGCTCCCGGGCCCGGACGGCATCAACCTCGTCGTCGCCGGACGCGTGGAGCACGCGGCGCGCGGCTGCAACTGCGCCACCCACGCCGCCGTACGCGCGGTGCTGGCGGCGATCACCGCAGAGACCTCCGACGTGGTGCTCGTCGACATGGAGGCCGGCGTCGAGCACTTCTCCCGGGCCAACGGCACGCTGCGCTACGTCGACGCGCTGCTCATCCTGGTGGAGCCCTTCTACAAGTCGCTGGTCACGGCGCGGACCGTGGTCTCGCTCTCCGGCGAGCTGGGCATCACGCGCCGCTATGTTGTAGCCAATAAAGTCAGAAACGAGAACGACTTGGCGGCGATCCAGGAATTCTGCCGCGAATCGAACCTCGAGCTCATCGCCACCGTGCCCTACGAGCCGGCGTTTCCCGAGGCGGAGGGGCACGAGGCAGCGCCGATCGACGAAGCGCCTGACGCGCCTGGTGTCCTTGCCGCCCGCGCGCTGGCACGCCATGTGCTCGACCTGCTCGAGCAGAAGGAAGCGGCGACGGCCTGAAGGGTGTCGTCTCCGACCGAGGTGTGTGAAGATTGCATATAGATGCGGTCAGGAAGGCGGAGATGAGCTTGTGAAGATCGGAGTCATCGGCAAGGGAGGCAGCGGCAAGACCACCGTGTCGGGGGTCCTCGCGCGCAGCCTGGCTCGCGACGGCTGGGAGGTCGTCGCCATCGATTGCGACTCCAATCCCAACCTCGGCATCTCGCTCGGCCTGGGCTTGGACCAGACCCTGGAGCTGGCGGCGATCCGGCAGGCTCTCGACGAGGGCAGCCAGGAGCACGCCCCCACGGCGGAGGAGGTGCTGCACAAGTTCGGCAGCGTGGGCCCCGACCGGGTGCGGGTGGCCGTGGTCACGCGCATCGACAAGCCCAGCGGCGGCTGCCCCTGCTGCGGCATCTCGCCCGAGCAGCTCCTGTCCGAGCTGGAGACCGTCAAGGCCGAGAACGGCTCGCCGGCCGACGGCACATCGGGCGCGGTGACGCCGGGCAACGGACGGCGAGCGCTGATCGCCGACATGGAGGCGGGCCTGGGCACGATCACCCGCATGGCGGAGGGGTCGCTGGACGTCGCCATCCTGGTCACCGAGCCGACGCCGAAGGCGATCGAGGTGATCCGGCGCGCCGCCGAGCTGATCGTCGAGCGCAAGATCGCCACCCGCATCGTGATTCTGGCCAACAAGGCGCGCGATAATGAGGACCTGCAGCGGGTGCGATCCGCGCTGCAGCACATCATCGCCGCGGAGGGAATTGAGGTAGTGGTCATCCCCGAGGACATGGACGTGCTGGCGGCTGACGCCCAGGGCGTGTCGCCGATCGATCTGGCGCCGGCGTCGCCGGCGGTGGAGGCGCTGGCCGGCGTGG
The DNA here is from genome assembly GCA_036378495.1 of Candidatus Dormiibacterota bacterium. Lineage (GTDB taxonomy): Bacteria > Chloroflexota > Dormibacteria > Aeolococcales > Aeolococcaceae > JAFALX01. Next base: position 995 of record DASUWI010000089.1, on the reverse strand, counting down.
CCCAGCGGCTGGCGGCGTGATGAGCGACGATCGCGTCAACCGCAACGAGGACGGCCAGCCCAAGAACTTCTTGCGGGCCTGGCTGCTGCTGCTTCTCACCGAGTCGCCGGCGCACGGCTACGACCTGGTGGAGCGGCTGGACGCGATCGGCGTCGGCCGTGACGCCGGAAGCTTGTACCGGGCGCTCCGCGGGCTCGAGCATGAGGGCCTGGTGGCCTCGGCGTGGGAGGCGTCGCTGATCGGACCGGATCGGCGGCGCTACGTCGTCACTGAGCGGGGGCAGGAGCGTCTGCGCGCCTGGGTGGGCCTCCTCGAAGGTGTCCAGGCCAGTCTCGACGCATTTCTCGCGCGTTGTCGGAGTGCAGTAGATGAGCACGGGGACGGGATCGCACGTCACTGAGGACTACCTGTTCTGGCGGGACGAAGTCCTCCAGGTCATGTACTGGATGTCGGGGGAGGGCCTCGGCGACGTCGTCGCGCCGGGCGATCTGGTGTCGTTCCTCCGCGCTCCGGCGCGCCTGATCTCGGCCGTGATGGAGCGCGTCACCGAGGAGCGGTTTCTCGAGCCTGCCGGTCCCGGCGCCTACCGCCTCACCGAGCTTGGCAAGGATGCTGGCAAGCGGAGCTTCGCCCTCGAGTTCGACGGCATGCTGAGCCAGGGCCACGGCGACTGCGACCCCGACTGCTGGTGCCACAAGTCGGCCGCCCGCGCGGCGCAGTGCACCACCGAGCGGCTGGCCAGAACCTTCGGCTGAACCTGCCATTCCCGGCACGAACTTCGCGACGCGTCACTCGTTCCATCTGCGCCGCACGTCGATGTCGCTTCAATCCGACACTTGCGCCGTTCTCGGTTCAATCTGACGTGCGCGCTGCTCTCGGTTCAATCTGAGGCGCGCGCTGAGCTCGCGCCGGCGCACCCGCACAAATAAGGGATGTCCGCGTACTGGATTCAGTGCGCGCTGCACTTACCGCGCAGGAGATGCTTCGATAAGTGC
>DASUWI010000088.1:0-7086 GCA_036378495.1 Candidatus Dormiibacterota bacterium | reverse complement strand
GGCCGCGGAAGAACAGGCGGTCCGGCCCCGGGGGTGACCCTGGCCGCTCGACGACCCCTGCGCCTGGGGCCCACTCGTCGTGCGCCGTGTGGAAGTACTGCAGCTCGATGGGCACAGCCGCGAGCAGCGCCGGACCGCCGGCGGGGAGATCGGACAGCACCGCCTGACGGATGCGCATGAAGGGGATGTCCTGGTGCTCGAACAGCCCCACCACGGCCTCACGCACCCTGCCGACGGCCTCCGCAAATGTCGGATCGCCGCCGAGATTGGCGCGGATGCGACCGATTCCGTGAAAGCAGCCGATGAGGCCGTCCACCTCGGCGCGCTGCCGGCCGCTCAACGTCGTGCTGAGGACTGTGTCCGTCCGGCCGCCGGTGAGGCAGATCAGTGCCTGCACCGCCGCCGCCGTGACGACGAAGCGCGTGCTGTCCGTTTCCCTGGCCAGCCTGCCCATCTCGCGGTACAGGGCCCGGCCGATGGGAACGTGATGAACGCGGATCCGCCGCGACGGGTGCTCGGGCACGTGATCGAAGCGCAAGCCTGGCCCGAGCGGCATGCCCGCCAGCGCCTGACGCCAGTAGTCGAGCTGCGGGCGCAGGCGCTCCTCGGTGAACCACGCGCGCTGCCAGCGCGCAAAGTCGACGTACTGCACCGGCAGCGGACGCAGTGCCGGCGCACGTCCGGCGCTGAGGGACTCGTACGCAGCGGTCAGCTCGCTGAGGAGGATGTATGCGGAGGTGCCGTCGCAGACGAGGTGGTCGAGCGTCACCGCCAGCAGGCTGCGCGCATCGTCTGTGACGATCAGGCAAGCTCGCCAGAGCGGCGCTCGTGAGACGTCGAACGGCGCCGCGTCCTGCTCGGCGACCAGTGTGTGCAGCCGTGCTGCAAGATCGTCGGCGGGGTGCGCGCGAAGGTCGTGGTGTGTGAGCGCCGGCACCGTGGCCGCGCTCAGCGACTGCAGCGGTTGCTCGCCGCCGGCGTGAAAGCACGCATTCAAGATCTCGTGCCGCTGCGCGACGTGCGCCAGTGCCTCATGGAGAGCGTGCACATCCACCGGCGCCGAGAACTCGTGCAGCGCCGTGATGTTGTACAGGCCCGGCGGATCCGCCGCCTGTTCCAGCCGCCACATATGCTGCTGCGAAAGGGTCAGCGGGAAGCGCTCGTCCGGGGTTCGCGGGAGCGGCCGCAGCGGGGGCGGCACGTCGTCGCCGGCAGCGCGGCACCGATCGACGGCGGCGGCAAGACCGGCGATGGTCGGCGCGTCCAGCAGCGTTCGCACGCCGATGCCGGCGGACAGCTCCTCCCGGATCGCGACGACCACCTGGGTCGCGAGCAGCGAGTGCCCGCCGAGGTCGAAGAAGCTCTCGTCGATCCCGATGCCGTCGATGCCGAGCACGCGCGACCAGATGGCGGCGAGCGCGGTCTCGAGCGGCGTTCGCGGCGCGCGGCCCTCGGCCGGCGGCGGGCGGCCGGTGTCATCGGGAACCGGAAGCCCGTCGCGGTCCACCTTGCCGTTGGGGGTCAGCGGCAGCTCTGCCAGCGGCACGAACGCCGCCGGCAGCATCTGCGGCGGCAGCGTCGCGCCGAGGAACCGGCGCAGCTCCGAGGCCGTCGGGGTGCACCCCTCGGCCGGAACCACATAGGCGATGAGCTGCCGGGAGCCGGAGCGAGCCTGGTGCGCGACCACCGCGACCCCGGCCATCTCCGGATGGCGCGCGAGCGCGCTCTCCACCTCCTGGGGCTCGACGCGAAAGCCGCGGATCTTCACCTGACCGTCGCTGCGCCCGGCGTACTCGAGCTCGCCACCGTCGAGGACGCGGACCAGGTCTCCGGTGCGGTACACGCGCGCGCCACTTTCCGGGTCGCGGACGAAGCGTTCCCCGGTGAGCTCCGGCCGGTTCACATAGCCGCGCGCCAGGCCGGGTCCGCCGATCCAGAGCTCGCCGGTGCCGCCGGGATCCACCGCTCGCCCCGCGCTGTCGACGACCCGAAGCGTCGTCTCGCCCACCGGCCGGCCGATCGGCGGGTCACGGTCCTCAGGCCACGGCCGTACCGGATCCGGCTCGAACGCCGTCGCGATCGGCCCGCATTCGGCGGGTCCGTAGGCGTTGATCCAGCGCACGTGCTCGCCACCGAGGCGCTGCCAGGCGCGGTACGCCGGCCCGAGGGCCCGCTCCCCGCCCGCGATGACGAGGCGCAGCGACTCCGGAGGACGCTCGCCCAGCCGCTGCAGGTCCTGCACCCATTCGTGCCAGTACGCGGTGGGCAGGTTGAGGATCGTGATGCGCTCGCCGGCCAGCCAGCGCAGCCATTCCCGTCCCAGGATGGGCACGTCGTCGGGGCGCGGCACGACTGTGGCACCGGCGGCCCACGTCGGGAACAGCTCCTCGATGCTGACGTCGAACCCTATCGAGGTGAACTGCGCCACGCGATCTCCGGGGCGAAGGCCGTACAGCGTGGTGACCGCACGCGCGTGATGAACGAGGCTGCGATGCGGGAGCATCACTCCCTTGGGCTCGCCCGTCGAGCCCGAGGTGTAGAGGATGTAGGCCAGCGTGTCGGGGCTTGAGCGCGGCTCGGCGCGGCTGGTCTCGTCTCCCTCGGTCCACTCGTCACGGTCCAGCGCGACCACCGGGCCCGCGAACGGAAGCTCCGGCGCTCCGATTGCCGTCAGGAGGGCGGCGGGCTTGGCGTCGTCGAGCATGGCGCGCAGGCGGGCCTCCGGCTGCGCCGGGTCGAGCGGCAGGCATGCCCCTCCCGACATGAGGATGCCGAGAAGCCCCCAGGCGATCGGCGCACCGCGATGTCCGCTGATCGCCACCGGGACGTCAGGCGCGACCCCGAGTGCCTGAAGCCGCGCCGCGAGGCGGGCTGCGCGTGCCACCAGGTCCGCGTACGAGAGTTCATCGCCGGCGTGCCGGAGCGCGATCGCGTCCGGCGTGCGCCGCGCCTGCGACACGACGATCGCGTCGAGGGTCACAGCGCGACCTCCGCCAGGTCGCGTCCGACGATCACCTCACCGTCGAACGCCGCCCCGCGCACCCAGTGCTCGTCCGGCAGCACGTCGTCACCGGGAATGAAGTGGGTCAGCACCAGCCGGCGCACGCGCGCCCGGGAGGCGACCTCGCCAACCCGGCTCAGCGGTGTGTGCGCGTCAAGGAGATGGCGATCGCGCAGGCGCGACTCCCTGCTGCCATCGCCGCCGCGATCCGTCGTGCCGGTGTCGTCGTAGACCTCGTGCACCAGCACATCGGCGCCGGAGGCGAGCGAGATGAGGCCGGCGCACGGCGCCGTGTCACCGGAGATCACGATCGCGCCGGAGTCGGTATCGAAGCGAAACGCGAACGACGGGAAGACCGGCCCGTGGTTCACCAGAACGGCGGTGACGCGAACGCGATCGTCAGCGAAGACGGGGATCGGCGTCGACGGCCTTGCGCCGTTGTGGCGCGCATGCGCGTCCGGTGGCAGCTCGATCTCATGCGTGTCGATCAGCTTGGTGAGGTCGGCACGTCCGGTCTCGCGCATGCGCACGTTGAGGTCGTAGGCGTGAGCGTCGATCTGCAGACGCGTGAGATCCGCCAGGCCGGGCGTCGGGTTTTCGGGACTGACGACCGGCGCCGCCGCGCCCGTCTCGGCGGGGTCGCAATCGTCGGGGAGTCTGCCGGCGCGCCCCGGGCCGTACACGCTCACCGCCGGGTTCCACTGCAGGATCGGCCAGCCCAGCAGGAACAGATTGAAGTAGTCGCAGTCGTGGTCCGAGTGGAGGTGGGTGAGGAAGACCGCGTGCAGGTTCTTGAGCAGCTTGGCGCGGCGCAGCTGCCGCGTGACTCCGCTGCCGCAGTCGACCAGGTACACGCGGTCGCCGGCGACGACGGCCTGCGCAATCCCCGAGCGGACCGGCGACGGCAGCGGCCCCCCCGCGGTCCCGAGCAGGACGAGCCTGACCTCAGAGGTGCTCACGACACAGGGGCCGGACGGTGGAGCTCGATCGTGACGCCGTCCGGGTTGCGCAGGTAGGCGACCTCGGTCCCGGCCCGAGGGCCTCGAGCCACGCGGATCGGCTCTGGGCTGACAGGGCGCGCGCCGCAGGCGACGGCGTGGGCGTGGGCCTGGGCCATGTCCTCGACCTCCAGGCAGAGATGGACGTTGCCGGGGTGCGCCGTGCCCTCCTCATACGGCGGCTCGGGCCGGTCGAGGTACTGCAGCAGCTCGAGTGCCGTGCCGCCGGGCAGGTCGAACCAGCAGGAGTCGATCCGCACGCCCTCGTAGCCCACGAGAACTCCTACCATCGGCCCGTCGAGGAGCTGGCGGTTGCGCGGCGACGTGCCCAGCAGCCGCTGCCAGAAGGCGATCGACCGCTCCAGGTCGGCGACCGAGACACCCACGTGATGCACGGCGCACAGCGCGGAGGCCCTGGTCTCGGACGCCGCGGTCACGCCGCCAGCTCCGCTTCCAGTTCGCCAAGCGCCTCCTCGAAGAGCTCCACCGCGCGCAGGGCCAGCCGCTCGCTGATGACGAGCGGCGGAGTGATGCGCACGACGTGACTGCCGCCCGCGGCGAGGACGCCCCGCTGCGCCAGCGCCCGGAGCAGCCTGCGCGCCAGCGGCTGCGGGAGGGGCTCCTTTGTCGCCCTATCGCGCACCAGCTCCACTGCCAGCAGCAGCCCGACTCCCCGGACGTCGCCCACGATCGGGTGGCGCTCCTGCACCGACCGCAGCGCGGCGAGCATCGATCGTCCCACGCGGCGCGTGTTCTCGAGGACCGTGCCGTCCGCGAGGAGGCCGAGGGTGGCGGCCCCCGCCGCGCACGCGAGGTTGCCGCTGGCGAACGTGGAGGCACCCGCGCCGGGCTGGCCGAACGGCGGCTTGTCGAGGATCTCGCGCCGCGACGCCAGCAGCGACACCGGATACCCCGACGCCAGTCCCTTGCCGGCTATGAGCACGTCGGGGACCACGCCCGAGTGCTCGAACGCCCACATCGTCCCGGTTCGCCCGGCGCCGCAGAGGATCTCGTCGAAGATCAGCAGCGCGCCGGTGCGGTCACAGAACGCGCGCATGTGCTCGAGAAACTCTCGCGGATGCTCGATGGCACCGCCGACTCCCTGCACCGGTTCGATGATCACGGCAGCGAGCCTGCGCTCGCTCTCCTGCTCGTAGACGCGGTCGATGAAGCGCGCGCACGCGACCTCGCAGGTCTCGCGCGTCAGACCGAGCGGGCAGCGATAGCAGTAGGCGTTGGGACTGTGCAGAAACCCGGGCGGGAATGGACCGTAGCCGTGTTTCAAGGGGAACCCGCCCATCAGCGACATGGCGGCGAGCGTGCGGCCGTGCCACGCCTGGTAGAAGGAGATGAACTCGTACCTGCCGGTGTAGGACTTGGCCAGTCGCATCGCCGCCTCGACGGCCTCCGCACCGGTCGTGTACATCTGGAAGGTGTCGAGGCTCGGGGGCAGCGTTTGTGCCAATGCCTCGAAGAACCGGGCGCGCGGCTCGGTGGCGAAGTCGAAGAAGTGCATCAGGCGGCCGGCTTCCTGGCTCAGCGCGGCCACGACGGCAGGCGGCGCGTGTCCCGCGTTGGTGACCACGATGCCGGAGCAGAGATCGATGAACACGTTGCCGTCGACGTCGCGGACGAGCGCGCCGGATGCGTCGTGGACGACGAGCCGCAGTGACTGCGCGGGCAGCGACGAGTTGCTCGCGTGATGACGGGCGTCGCGTTCCCACAGCTCCGCCGAGCGAGGCCCGGGGATCTCGGTGCGCACCTGGGGCAGGAGCGCCTCGTCCAGATCACCGAGCGCCGGTGCGCCGGCGAGCACCTCGGTCAACTCGTCACCGCTTCGCCGGCGGCAGCCCGTCCCTCGGCGACGAGCACCTCCAGCAGGCGGACGCCGCCATCCGGGCCTGGCATGGCATCGATCTCGGCGGCGGTGCGGCGCGCGGCCGCCGTGTACTCCGCGTGCGTCAACAGGGCGTCGACGTCGCGGCGCACGGCGTCGATGGTGATCTCGCCAGGGTTGAGGACTCGCGCGACGCCGGCCCGGAGGCACGCTTGCGCGTGGAAGAACTGATTGGCGCCCTGGGGCAGCACCAGCAGCGGGAGGCCCTGCGCGAGGATGGAGAGGATCGCGGTACCGCCCTGGTTGATGACGAGATCGCAGTGCGGCAGCAGCGCCTCCTGGGGAATGAATCGCTCCACGTGCACGTGGCCGGGCTGGGGACCGAGCACCGCGGGATCGTTCTCCGGCCCGACCGTGACGATGACGTTGCAGTCCTGGTCGCCGAGCGACTCCAGCACCGTCGTGAACACGCGCGGGTTCTGGTTGAAGATCGTGCCAAGTGTGACGTAAATCGTGGGAACCGGACGCAGTGCCGGCATCCAGTCCGGAAGGCGCTGGTCGCCCATCACGATGTGCGCGCTTTGCATCGGCCGCGCCGTCTTCACCTGGCCGATCTCCGCCGATTGCAGGCTCGGGGGGCAGACGTCGAGGTAGAGGTGACGGAAGAGGCCGCCGTAGGGACCGAGGTCCACGCCGAAGCGCTGCCAGAGCGGCGCTGCCACCTCGGCGGCGAGCCGCGCCATGTGCAGGGGACGGAACACACCCATGCCGTGATCGGCGTACGGCACGTCGTGTGCGGCAGCGGCAACAGGGGCGCCGAAGTCGGCCTCGTCGTGAACGACGACGTCGGGACGCCACTCGTCAACGACCGGCATGAGATCGGCGGCGCGCGGCGGAGCCGCCACGCCCGCGAGCATGCGCGGGACGAACGTGTAGAAGCGCTCCAGGCCATGCGGCATTGCGTGCTGCTCCGGATAGCGCTTCGCCGCCTCCGCGAGCTGATCGGCGAGGCTGATGCCGGCCGGAAACGTGACGAACCCCTCTCGCTCCATCTGCGGGCAGAAGTCAGCGGCGCTGGCGAAGGCCACGTCGTGACCGGCCGCGGTGAGGGCGCGGGCGAGCGGAAGCATCGGCAGGAAGTGGCCGAACCCGGGCAGGCAGGTGCACAGCACTCTCATCACCGGCTGCCCGACCGCGTGCGTGAGAACAACCCATCCCCCACACCGCATCCCACAGGGCAGTCATGGTAG
>DASUWI010000087.1:0-4318 GCA_036378495.1 Candidatus Dormiibacterota bacterium | reverse complement strand
GGTGGGTGGCCGCCCCGCGGCCACCCGCTCGTAGCCCTGCTACGGGTGCCTGGCGAACGCGTCGCTCGGGCTCCCTTCCAGTGCATGGGCTTCGCGAGCACCTGCGGGTCCCCGCATCAGGCGAAAGATCACCACCCCAGCTGCGACCAGGGCCTGGGCGGCCAGGAAGGCCATCACACCCAACGCGATGTCGATCTGAGTCCGGATGTCCATATCAGCACCTCCAATGCCGGCGCTCTATAATTAGTATGTGCTGATTTTAGACACGGCGTCCGCTGCCTGTCAACTCTTAAAATAACCCTCACTTACAATAGATCCATGGCAAGGAACCAGGCTCGGGAACGCGGCGGCGAGGGCAACGAGGCGCTGGCCGCACTCAACGATCCCGTGCGGCGCCGGCTCTACGAGTACGTGTCCGCCCAGCGGGAGCCCGTGGGTCGCGACCAGGCTGCGGCCGCCGCCGGCATCGGGCGTCCCCTGGCCGCCTTCCACCTGGACCGTCTCGAGCGCGCCGGACTCCTTCAGGCGTCGTACCGACGCGTGAGCGGCCGCGCGGGCCCCGGGGCGGGTCGCCCCGCCAAGCTGTACGAGCGCTCCGGCCGGGAATTCACCCCAAGCTTTCCCCCGCGCGATTACCTGCGCGCGGCCAGGTTGCTCGTGGAGGCGGTGGTCGGCACGGCGTCTGCAGGCGTCAAGGACGCCGTGACCTCGGCCGCGCGAAGCCTCGGCCTCTCGATCGCCCGCACGTCGGGTCAGCCGGAGCGGACCGACGGGTCGCCGCGCGACGGCCTGCTCTCGATCCTCGACGAGCAGGGGTACCAGCCCTTCGTCGATGAGGAGGGCGTGATCCGGATGCGCAACTGTCCGTTCGACACGCTGGCGAGCAGCCAACCGGATCTCATCTGCTCGATGAATCTGGGCCTCATCGAGGGTGTCCTCGACGGCATGGGCGGCACCGGCGTGGAGGCGACGATCGACCGGCACCCGGGCTGCTGCTGCGTGGCACTGAAAAGCAGTTAGCCGCCGCAGGGCGCGAACGGCTCCTGGGCTCCCGTCGCACGCGAGTGGCGGTGGTACAGTCGCTCGATGGTCGCGGCGATGGCCATCGCAGTCGCTGTGCTGTTGATCTTGGAGGTCGTGCTCCTCCGGCGCGTCCTCGCGCGGCGCCGCATCCCTGTCGAAGACGCCGCTGCTGTCGCGGAGAACGGACGCCAAACGGCACTCCTCGCCTGCTTCGTCGCGCTGCTCGCCGCCGTGCTCCTGATCACGCTGCTCCGCCTGCTCGCTCAGGCGCCAGGAGCCGGCTGACCGCGGTACTCGCTGAGCTCGATCAGGTGTCCGTCGGGGTCACGCAGAAAGCAGCGAACCTCGTGGTCCCATTCCACAGGCTCCGTCAGGAAGCGCACGCCGCGACCGCGCAGTGTCTCGTACGCTCCGCGGCAGTCGGGCACGCGAATCGTCCACTCGCTGCTCACCACGTCGGGATCTGACGGGGGCGCCATCGTCACCGTCGGCTTGTCCGCCGTGGGTGCGCCACCCGTGACCAGCAGCACCCAGTTGCCCAGAAAGCGCAGCACCACCGACGTGCCGCCGTACTCGCGGTACACCTCGGCGCCCAGCACGTCGCGGTAGAAGTCGCGCGAGCGCTGTGCGTCGGCCACGACGAGCAGGTGCGTCAGCTCCATCCCCTCGCTGGGAAACGAGGTTGCCATCAGCTCCGCGAAGGCGGCCCGCGGAACGACGGGGGCAGCGGTGGCGGTTGCTCGCTCGACGGTGGGGTTGACGGCAGACCGCCGACGCCCATCGCCCCCGAGCGGTCGTGCGACCGCCGCAACGTGCGGCGGAAGAACCCCTGCAGCACGATCGGTATCAGCACAGCGCCCACGCCGGTGATGAACGTCACGCCGTTGGGGAGATTCGCCTCGCTCGACAATCCCATGTAGCAGAAGAGCGCGGTGAGGAAGGCCGCGACGATCACGACGAGCATTCCCAGCACCAGGGCAATCTCCTGGTTGCGCTCGCTCACCAGCGCGCTCTCGGGGCGACGCCGCTGCAGCGTGCGGTAGATGTTGATGGCGGCCCACGAGTTCAGCATCAGGCCGCTGACAAACGCGAGGATCGTGATCGCCCAGCGGAACTCGGCGAGGTTCTTGACGATGAACACCGAGATGTTGACCACGATCAACCCCACAGGGGTGAGCGCGCCGATGATGGGGATCGTCCAGCGCTTGAAGAACGCGACGGGTCCGTGGGTGCGCTCGGGGGGTTCAGGAATCGCCCGGCCGAGGCGGCGGAAAGCCATGCGCTAAGAGTACGAGCGCGTTCGCTCTTCGGCGAGGACCCTTACGAGGCGATGGCGCGCGCGGCCACGTCCAGCGACTCGTGGTCGGCCGGCACGATCACGCCGTCGCGATACGTGACCACGTTGGTGCGCACCGACGGGATCCGCGGGCCGGGCAACACGATGCCGGCGAGGTTGAGCGGATCCGTGGCGTTGATCCGCACCGTCTCGTCGGCGCGCTCCGCACGGCGCACGCGGCGCAGCGCGTCGACGGCCTCCGGCAGCGCGAACTGCTCACCGGCGAATCCGGTGACGAACCGCCCGCCACGCACGATGCCACGCGCCTCCATGCGGCGCAGGGCCCAGAGCACCTCGCGCCAGGGCAGCGCCAGCGTCTCGCGCACCAGCAGGTCGCGGAACACCACGCCCCAGCGGACCAGCAGCTGCTCCGCCACCGCCTCGGCGAGCTCGTCGGCATCGTCGACGGGCAGGGCCTCCGGCAGCAGCGACCACCGCCCCTCCCCCGATGACAGCGCGCTGACCCCGCGCCGCAAGCCGCGGCGCCGAGCCTGCGGCCCCGACCAGCGGCGCCCGACCAGGAGCCCGCGCACCGCGGCGAAGCCGTCGGCGCTCACCAGCCCGCGGGCGACTCCGTCCCACAGCCCGGCCTCGACGTCGCTGGGAAGACGGCGAGTGGCGCTCGCAATGTCACCCGTGAACAGCGCGCCGTGACGGCGCATCGCGTCGAGGACGTCACGTGCCGCGCCCGCGCCGGGTTCGAGCGGGCGAGCCTCACCGCGCACCGCCTGCAGCAGCCATGGGAGGTCGGCGCGCATCAGCAGCGTCACCGGCGTGGCGCGCGACGGGAACGCGCTGCTGCGTGCGCCGGCCGTCTCATCGTCGGGTGCCTCGCGCACACGCAGCCGGCCCCACGCAGCCTCGCCGGACAGGCACAGCTGATCCAGCCACGCAGCGTGGTACCCGGTGACACGCGCAGGCAGAATTTCGGACTCCCACGCGCCCACGGGGATCTCGAATCCCTGCAGCTGCGCGATCGTGGCGGCGAGCCCGGCGCGGCCCTCGCGTTGCGCGTCCGGTGCGACGCGCTGCCAGCGCAGCAGGAAGCGCATGAAGTCCTGCGCCGTGACCGGTTCGATCTCGCGGCGCAGCCGGTGCTGCGTGTACGTGTGGATGCGGATGAGGAGGCGCCGCGCGCACCACTGCTCGCCGTCGAGCGCCGGATCGAAGCTGCCACGAATCGCGAAGCCCCGGCCCTCGAGCTGCGCCATGGCGATGGCCACCAGCGGCTCCTCGGCGGTGGTGGTCTCGGCGAGCAGGGCCGTGGTTGTCGGTCCGCCCAGCTCCAGGTGGCCGGCGATCATCGCCGCAGCGACCTCGTCGACAGCGGGTGGTTCGCCGTCATCGAGGTCGTAGCGCACGTCGGACTGCCATTCGGCGCCGGGCAGCAGCGCCTCGACCGCGCGGCGGTTCTCGGCGGCGCACCAGAGCTGCGCGTCGTGACGCTGCAGCGCAACCGCGCGGCGCGACGCCGCGAGCTCATCGAACAGCGGGCGCCACGCGGCATCCGCGCGCAGCACCACCGTGGCGAGCAGGAGATCGTGCAGCTCGTCGGCGTCACGCGGTTCCGGCGCCACCTCGGCGCGCACACGCACGATTGCGTCGGGGTCGAGCGCGGCGAGGTCGTGCGCGTCCACCGGGAGACCACGGCGCAGCGTGATGGACCGCGAGCGACGCTCCTCGAGCGGAGCGTCGTCCAGAAACGTGTACGGCTGGCTGTTGATGATCTCGTGCGCCAGCACCGACGGCTCGGTGGTGTCGCGACACGTGACGGTCACGTTCCCTGACTCCAGCGACCCGACGAGCTCACGCAGACCGTCGACGTCCATCGCCTCGTGCAGGCAGTCGTACATCGTCTGCTCGACCAGCGGGTGATCCGGGATCTCGATCGGTCCGGTCGGGTTCTCGTTCTGACACGCGGTGAGTGCCGGGAACACGGCTGCCATCACGTCGTCCGAC
>DASUWI010000086.1:0-22676 GCA_036378495.1 Candidatus Dormiibacterota bacterium | reverse complement strand
GGGCGCCGGCGTGCTGGTCAACCTCGGCGGTGACATCGCGGTGGCGGGCCCGGCACCGGCCGGCGGCTGGCGCGTCCGCGTCACCGACGACCACGCGGCGCCGCCGGACTCGCCGGGCCAGACCGTGACCATCGACGGCGGCGGGCTGGCGACGTCGAGCACCACGGTGCGCGCCTGGACCGCCGCCGGCAGATCGATGCATCACATCGTCGACCCGCGCACCGGGGCGCCGGCCGCGGTGGTGTGGCGCACCGTGAGCACGACAGCGCCCACGTGTGTGCTGGCGAACACTGCGAGCACCGCGGCGATCGTGCTCGGGCGTGACGCGGAGGACTGGCTGGCGGAGCGGGGCGTTCCTGCGCGGCTCGTGAGCCGAGACGGCACCGTGCGTCACGTCGGCGGCTGGCCGGAGATGGGCGACGACGTCGCGGCCACGCTTCCCAGCGTTCTCACAGAGTGACCACATCGGGCCCCAAGGCGGATGCGGCACGCTTGGGCCAGTGCATCCACCCCGACTGACTCACGGGCGCGTCGCCGTCGCCGTCGCCGTGGTGGTCGTGCTCTCCGGCGGTTTCCTCGGCGTGTACCTCGGGCTCCTCGGTGGCTCGTCGAAGGCGCCGCTGACGCTGAGCACCGCGGGTTCGTCTGCCGACCCGTCGGCCTCCCCCGCATCGGCCACCAGAGCTGCCGGGACCTGGACGATCGCCTCGGGATCGGTCGCCGGCTACCGCGTGCGCGAGCAGCTCGGCTTCCTCCCCGCGCCGAGCGATGCGGTGGGCCGCACGTCCGACGTCACCGGCACCGTCACGATCGCCGGGACCAGCGGCGCGCTGACGGTGCCTGAAGCGAATCTGACGGTGGATGTGTCGACGTTGACCAGCGACCGGCCGATGCGCGACCAGCGCATCCACGTCGACGGGCTGCAGAGCGACACGTACCCCAGGGCCACCTTCCAGCTGACGCAGCCGATCTCGCTGCCGGCGAACGCGACCGGCGGCGGCACCATCACCGTGCAAGCCACCGGCAAGCTGACCATTCACGGCACGACACAGACAGTCACCATTCCGCTCACCGCACGTCTGTCGGCGAACAAGATCGAGGTCGCGGGGTCGATCACGTTTCCCTTCGAACGCTTCGGGATGACGCCCCCGTCGATTGCGGGACTGGTGAGCGTCCAGGATTCGGCGACGATGGAGTTCGACATCAAGCTCCGCCGCGCCTGACCGCGAGCCGACGCAGCCGGGGGAAGTTCATCCCATCGAGGGATGGATGGGCTTGGCTCGATCCGGCTACGGTGAGCGCAGGTGCGTCGCGCGTGCACGGTTCTGATCGTGGCCATGTGGGCGACCGCGTGCGGCGCGACGGGCGGTGCACCGCAGGCACGACCATCACCAGCGGCGCGGACGCCAGCACCAACACCATCCGGGCCGATGCTGTCCGGCATCGTGCAGACGTCGGAGGACGTCTCGCTGAACGCGCCGTTTCATGCACCCGTCGAGGTGGCCGGCAGCAGCGGCAACGCGACGCGGCAGCCCGGGGTGACCTGCGGGATGTATGCGGCCGCGGCGAGCGGCGTGTTCGTCCCGCCGCAGTTCGACATCACCTCCGCCGGCCACAGCATGTACTTCGCCGCCACGGCGACGGGATACCACGGTCCCGGCGATTATCAGAGCGCCGGCACCGGCTCGCTCACCGGCACGATCTCGATCGGTGTGAACGTCGAGGCCGGCGAGCAGCCCACGTACAGCATCTTCCGGTCTTCGATCGGGGGCTCGTCCGCGATGACGGTCAGGCCGAACGGTTCGGGGACGTTCACTTTCGCGGAGTGGGGCAGCGACGAGGTGCGCGGCGACACCGGGAGCGCCGCGAGCATCAGTGGCGAGGTGTCGTGGTCGTGCGGCTGAACGCCCCCGGGCGCGGTTTCCCAGCCCCTTCTCAGCCAAACCCCGGAGCGCTCTGATCGGCGCGTCCGATGCTGGGCACATGACATCGGACGCCGCCAGGAGGAGTCGAAACTGACATGACCGACAACATCGAACCCGCGGACCTCGGGCCGCCGCCCCCGCCCCTGCCGCCGGACACGCCGGCGCCACATGCCGGCCGTCTGCTCGGGCTCCGCCGCCGGACCGCAATCGTCATCACCGCGTCCGGCCTTCTTCTCGGCGGCGTCGCGGGCGGCTCCATCGTGGCGCACGCCGCCTCCAGCTCCGCCACGCCAAGCCCCAGCGGCAGCTCGAGCTCCTCGAGCACCAACCCGTGCCCGCATATGAGCGGAACCAACGGCCAGGCACCACCGGCGCAGTCGGCGCCGGCGCAGTAACAACGCAGCCTCGCCGCTCGGGGTGGGGCCATCGCGGGCGGGCCGGACACACGTCCGTCCCGCCCGTTGCTGCGTGATCGGGCGCACACGGCGCCCGGTAGACTGCAGACGATGCCGCCCGCCCGACACGAGAACACGACGGCCCAGCGCGTTGTGGCGGCCGCGCCCGCGACACCGCGCACGCGGCTGTCGGAGCTCATCGCGGCGCAGTCACTGACCACCGATCTCGCGTTCGCGCAACCGATGGAACACGTGCTGCGCGCCTGCCTGATCGCCCTTCGCGTCGGCGAGCGGCTTGGTGTGGACGAGCAAACACGCGCGGACGCGTACTGGGTGACGCTGCTGGCCACCGTGTGTACCGGTGAGTCCTTCGAGATGGTGAAGCTGTTCGGTGACGACATCGCGTTTCGGTCCGGCATGTACCACGTGGGGCCGTCGCAGTTCGCCGTGATGTTCTATGCGCTGGGACAGGCAGGCGCGGGCCGCTCGCCCCTCTCGCGGGCCGGCACCGCGGCCCGGATCGTCGGCAGCGCCGGTCACAGCGTTGAGTCGATCTTCATCGCGCACTGCGCGGTCACCACCGCGGTGTCCCGCCGCTTCCGCCTCGATCCAGGGGTGACGCAGGCGCTGCCCAACACCTTTGCTCGCTGGGACGGGAAGGGAATCCCGCGACGCGTCGGCGGTGGCGACATCCCGATGCCCATCCATCTGATGCACCTCGCCGACATGGCGGAGGTGCACAACAGCAGGGGTGGCCTCGAGGCCGCCATCACCGTGGCACGTGAGCACTCGGGCAAGCTGCTCGCGCCCGACGTGGTGCACGCCTTCTGCGAGTCGGCGCCCGAGGTCTTGACCGATCTCGATGATCCCTGGGAGCGGGTTGTGGCCGCCGAGCCGAGCACCCGTGGACCGCTCAGCGAGTCCGAGGTCGACGAGGTGCTCGAGGTCATCGCCGACATCGCCGACCTCAAGTCCCCATGGTTCGCCGGCCACTCGCGCGGCGTCTCGGCGCTTGCGTCGCGCGCGGTGGCGGCGGCCGGGATGCCCGCGGCTGACATCACCACCGTGCGGCGGGCCGGGCTCCTCCATGACCTCGGCCGCACCGCGGTGGCCAACAGCGTCTGGGACAAGCCGGGGCCGCTGACCGACGGTGAGCAGGAACGCGTGCGGCTGCACGCGTACTACACGGAACGGATGTTGCGACGGCCGGCGCTGCTCGCAGGTCTCTCCGCGATCGCCGCCTCACACCACGAGCGCCTCGACGGCTCCGGCTACCACCGCGCCGTTCGGGGAGCGGAGATCCCGCTGTTGGGGCGCTACCTCGCCGCGGCCGACGTGTTCCATGCGGTGCAAGAGGAGCGCCCGTACCGTCCCGCGATGAGCGAGAGGCAGGCCGTCAGGCACATGCGGACGCAGGTGCACGACGGCAAGCTCGACCATGCGGCCGTCGAAGCGGTGCTCGGCGTTGCGGGTCATCGCGCCGCCACCACAGTTGCGGCGCCCGCCGGGCTGACACCCCGCGAGGTCGAGGTGCTGGTACTGATCGCACGCGGCGCCACCACGCAGCAGGTCTCGCGCCTTCTCAACATCACGCCCAAGACTGCGGGCAACCACATCGAGCGCATCTATTCGAAGATCGGCGCGTCGAGCCGTTCGACGGCAACGCTGTTCGCCATGCAGCACGGCATGCTGGCCACGCTCGAACCGATTGAGGGCTGAGGAGAAGTCCTCATGACCGCGCCTCGGATGCTCCGTACGGTGCGCACGTAACCCACATCGCGCCGCGGCGCCAGGAGGAACACCAATGACGGCAACGGCGCTGAGCTTCGCCGATCCCGCGCAGACCACGACGTTCACCCACGGGCACGAGCACGTTGTCGATCTGGACGGGACCAGCGTCGGACTGGCGACGTTCGAGCCCGGCTGGCGCTGGTCCAACGATGTGCGCCCGCTGGTGGGCACCGAGAGCTGTCCCTTCGTGCACAGGGGATACATGCTGTCGGGCGCCCTGCATGTCGAACTGCTCGACGGCTCGACGCTCGACCTGCGTTCGGGCGACGTCTTCGTGATCCCGCCGCGTCACGACGCCTGGGTGGTCGGCGACGAGGCGGTGCGCATGCTCGACTGGGGCGGCAAGGCCAAGGAGTACGCGCAGCCGGCGGCGCACGCCGGCTGACCGCCCGGCGCTCCGAGAGGGATCAGGCCGCCTCGAGGATCGCCTTGAGGCGCGCCAGGTCCTTGCGGTTGGCGCGGCGCATCGCACCCTCCATCGCGCGGCCCATGATCGCGGCAAACCCCGAGGGGCGGCCGCGATTGCGCAGCAGCATTCGCGTGCCGCCGGAGCCGACGTCGCTCCACTCGTACGTCGTCTCCATGGCGAACGGCCCGTCGGTGGTGCGCATCACCAGCCGCTCGCCGGCGACGTACTCCGCCACCTCGTACGTGTAGTCGAGGCGGCGGCCGAGAAACTTCGCGGAGAACGCAATCTGCGAACCGTTGGCGATCGGCGCGGGTGTGAGCAACCGCGCCGATGTGATGTTGGCGTACCACTGCGTTGCGCGTGCAGGATCCGTGGCAAACGCAGCCACTCGCTCGCGCGGACGCGCGATCTCGATTTCCGTCGTGACGTCAACGTCCATCCGACTCCGCGAGCACCGCCTGCAGGCGGTCCAGAATCGTGCCCCATCCACCACGATGCGACTCGGCTGTTGCAGCGGGAAGCCGCTCGTGGCTCAGCTGCACGAGCGTGTGCTGCTCGCGCGCGGTGAGCGTCACGGTGACCACGTTGGCGTCGGGACCGGTGTACGCGGACCGCCAGGTGAACGCCAGCCCATGTGGCGGGTCGAGCCGCAGGTATTCACCGGTGTGCTCGATGCGCGTGCCGTCGCCGACCATCGCGACGCGAAACGTGCCGCCGACGCGCACATCGGCTTCGACCTCGGCGCGCCCGGTGGGCGACAGCCACCGCGCCATCAGCGCAGGCGTCGTCCAGGCCGCGTAGACATCAGCGATCGGCGCCGCCACCTCCCGCTCGACGAAGACCGCAACCGGGATGGCGCTCACGATGGCGCGCGTTCGCGCAGCACGCTGTCCAGCGCGTCGAGGCGCGACTCCCAGAACGACCGATACACCGTGATCCACTCCCCTGCCGCGTCCAGGCCCTGCGGCCGCGCGGCGATCACATGATCCCGACCCTGCACCGTCCGCTCGACAAGGTGCGCCGCCTCGAGCAGGTGAATGTGCTTGGACACCGCGGCCAGCGACATCGGGTACGGGGCCGCGAGTCCGGTGACGCGGGCAGGGCCGCGAGCCAGGCGGGCCAGGATGTCGCGCCGGATCGCGTGCGACAGCGCGGCGTACGAGCTGTCGAGAGCCTCCGATGATTTCTCAACCATAAGGTTGAATAACATACCAGGATCGGGGGAAAGCGCAAGCCGGGCTGAGCCGGGAGTGGAGCCCGATCGCTCAGCGCGCTTTCAGCGACGCCAGCGGCCAGAGCCGGTGCTCGACCTCGGCCAGCCCCGCACCCGTGATCGCCCCGATCACCTCTGCGCTTGACTTGTACGCGGGGCCCGACTCGTCGATGGGCACGCGCCCATCGAGGTTCACCACGATGCCCGCGCGCCGGTAATCCGCGTCGATCAGGGTCTGGTCCAGTCGTTTCTTGGCCGCGGTGCGAGACATGCGACGTCCCGCGCCGTGGTTCACCGTGTACGCGCTCTTGCTCGACCCGGTGGGCCGGAGGATGTACGACCAATCGCGATTGCTGCCCGGGATCAGCACCGGATGGCCGGTGTCGAACCACGGCGTGTCCGCGAGCGCGGGATGGTGCGCCGGGAACGCGCGTGTCGCGCCCTTGCGGTGCACGTTCACCCAGCCGAACTCGTCGCTCCACTCACGCTGCACCAGGTTGTGGCTGATCTCGTACACGAGCTCGAGGTCCGAACCGAACACCTCGCGGAACGCGGCGCCGACCTCCTCCGCGATGACCAGGCGATTGATGATCGCGTAGTTGCCACCGGCCGCCACCGCTCCAAGGTAGTCCTCGCGCTGCGCGGTGCCGGGTGCGAACCACGCCTCATCGAGGTTGCGGATGACATCCGGCTGCGCCGCTTTGGCGACGTGAAAATAGTGCTCGGCGAGACCGTGGCCGAACCCGCGGCTCCCCGTGTGAATCTGCACGAAGAGCGTGGCCGCCTCCTCGCTTCGCTGCAGCTCGATGAAGTGATTGCCGCCGCCGAGCGATCCGAGCTGTCCCATGCCACGATCGGCGCGGCTCCGCGGCAGCTGCCATGAGTCGGGCACCGGGATGCAGTTCCGCTCGGCCTTGGTGCGGTCCATGCGGTCGCCGTACCGGGCGCTGTAATAGTCGGCGCCGCCCCGGATGAGACGCTCGAACTCCGCTCCTGTGAGTCCTGCGAGGCGCCCGACGCCACGCTCGCCCTGCCCCATCGACACGCGCCGCATCACGGCGCGGTTGAACGCGAGCCGCCGCTGTTCCGTCGCTGCGTCAGCGGGAACGCTGGAGCGCAGCGAGACCATCCCGCAGCCGATGTCGAAGCCCACCGGACCCAGCGCCACCGCGCTGCGTTCGGGGTCGGTGACGATCGCGCAGCCGACGGGCACACCGTACCCGTGATGGCAGTCCGGTGTGATGACGACGAGCCGCACGCCCGGAAAGAGCGTTGCGGTGATGATCTGGCCGTACACCGTGTCCTCGAGCTCGTCGAGCAGCGCCAGGCGTGAGAAACAGGCGCACCGGCACACCCTGGGTGTGCTCGCCCGGCATCTGGTAGTAGCCGCCGTCGGTGTCGAAGGCGAGCTGTTCTTTCCAGGTTCTCGTCTGTTTCACGGCGCAGGTATTCCCGGTATGGCGGAGGGCGATCCTGACTGGCTGATCGCTACCAGGAGGCGCCGACCGCGTTGGCGAGGAAGGCCAGCATCGGCGCTTCCATGCGGCAGTTCTCGATGAACCGGTCGAGGAAGTCGTGTGCGGTCACCTCCGCCTGTGTGTAGCGCACATGGGCGAAGAAGCCCTTTCGTCTCAGATCGTCCGCGAAGGGATGCTCGGCCGGATACCCCGGTGGCACTCGCTTGAGTGCGTCGTCCCCGAACGTGTGCGTGCTCGCCACCTTGGTGTTGTGCGCCGCCTTCTTCCACGCCGCCGAATCCTCGACGATCGCGTCGCGGATGGCGCGCAGCGTGGTGGTGTCGGCCATGTGAATGCCGCCGCCGCTGAAGTTCCCCCACTGCCTGTCCAGCCCCAGGTGCAGGTAGTAGCCGGGCGCGGCGGTGTCGCGGGCCTGGCGGTGGCCGAAGCTGATGCCCACGTTTGTCTTGTACGGCGTCTTGTCCTTGGAGAAGCGGATGTCGCGATACACGCGCATGAGCGAGCCGCCCACGGGCCGCGGATCGGCGACGATCTCCTGGCTGATCCTCGTGAGGCGCGGCCCGGCCGCCGCAATGAACGCGAGCGCCGGTGCCTTGACCTGCTGTTCGTAGGTCGTCTTGTTCGCGTCGAACCAGTCCTTTCGGTTGTTCGCCGTGAGCTGGCGGAGAAAGTCGAACGTGGCGGCGGTGAAGAACCCCTCTGTCCTTGCCATGCGCGGCATGGTGGCACGTCCGTCCTGTCGCGGTATGGCTTCCGGGTGGTTCCGCGGGCACCCGGTCAGACGGCGACGTAGCGGCAGCCGAGCGTGCCGGCCATCGAGCGATGCGTGGGGCTCGTGCCGATCAGCACCGAACGCGACGGATCGATGCCGCGACGGCGGGCGAACTGCAGCACCAGCCCAAGCAGATGCGGGCGGCACCAGCACGCGGGCGGCCCCGCCGGATGGGGGCAGAGCGAACCGCTGACCGGACCCGACACCACCTCGCGCACGCCTGTCACCGCCATCTCCAGCGGCACCTCGTTTCCGTCGGGCCGCCAGTCGAACACGAGGTGCGGGTGCGCGGATCCCTCGGCCGCGAGCGTCTGCGTCGCATCCGGCTGCCACACCGCCGAAGCCGCGACGAAGACGCCGGGTGACCCGGGCGGTTGCGCTGACGAGCGCACAAAGGGCCTGCGTTCCACGTGGACGAATCCCTCGTCCGCCGACGGCGGCTCGAGCTCGCGCAGTGCACGCATCTGCGCCGTCGGCGAGATCATGCCGTCGCGCCCGTCGAAGCCCCGGACCTCCTCCGGCGCCGGCAGCGTGTCGCGCCGTGCGAGGAGGCGCTCCACCGCGTTCCGCTGGGCGTCGGCGAGCGCGATGTCGAGCCATACGCATCTGATCGCGACGCCGTGGCGCGCGGCCACCTCGACCGCTCGGCTGCGAATGGCGCGCGTCAGCCACGTGTTGTCGAGCACGACGGCGCGAGTGCCACGCTCGAGATGGTCATCGAGGGCCGTGCAGAGATCGCGCAGCGATCCACCGCGGAGGTCGCGGTTGAGACGCGCGTACCCCCGTCGCACGCAGTCCTCAGCGATGCGGCTCTTCCCCGCGCCGGGGATTCCCATGACCAGGATCACGTCGCCTGCGGTGCGTGGTCGCGAGGTCTCGACACGAACAGCCGCGGGCCGTCCCAGCGTGCGGCGCAACTCCTCGCGCTCGGCGCCGGCCAGCTGCAGCAGCGCCGACCGCACGGCGGATTGCACGCTGCGCGGCCGCCGCGCACCAGGAATCACAACGACGTTGGGACCGAGACCGAGCTCCCACGCGAGCGTCATCTCTTGCGCGGACACACCGTGGCGCTCGGCCAGATCGCGCAGCTGCGCGTTGCGCTGCAGCGAAGCCACGCGTCGCGGACCGCCGAGCGGCGAGTGCGCGATGACCGTGATGCCCTGTTCGCCGCACAGCGTCACGGTGCCGTCGCGCAGGCGGCTGTCGTCGAACGGGTTCAGCGCCACCTCGACGGCGGTCACCGGGATCGTGCCGGCGGCCTCCTCGAGCTGCACGCGGGTGACGTTGGAGAGCCCCACGCGGCGGACGAGACCCTCATCCAGCAGCCGCGCGAGCGCGCGAAGCGATGTGCGCCACGGCCTCGCCGGATCCGGTGTGTGCAGCAGGTACAGGTCGATGGGGATGCCGCCGAGTGCCGCGAGGCTCGTTTCGCAATCATCCGCAATGGAGCGCGCCCGTCCGTCGGGAATCCACGCGGTTCCCTGGCGTCGCATCCCTCCTTTGGTGACGACGCGGATCGAGCGACCGGCGGCCTGCATTCGCAGCAGCTGCGCCAGATGATGTTCGTTGCCGCCGGCCTCGCCGCCGGGCCCCTCGTATATCCGCGCTGTGTCGTAGACGGTGATGCCGGCCTCGACCGCGGCGGCGACGGTCGCCGCAGCCGAATCGTCACCGCTTCCCGTCCAGAGCCGCATGCATCCCAGGCCCACGCGCGACTCGGAGGGCGCGAGCCAGCCGGTCGTCGCCCCCGTGCTCCCGACGGGATCGTGCCTCACCCCGGGGATGATGCCCCTACACCGCCAGGCCCGCGTCCCTCCATGTCCCGAACAGCACGGCAACGAGTTCGCGCACAGCCACGCGCCACGTGTGGGGTGCCTCGTCCCACTCGAAGTCGCCCACGCCCACGCGACTGGCGGCGTCGGTGTTCCACGGAACCACGATTACGCCGCTCGCCGCGGGCACACGAGGCAGCAGCGCGGACACGTCGAGCCGTGCGCCGCGTGGCGGCATCTTGTTCACCACGAGCAGGATCGGGCGACGCGCGCGGGTGAGCACCTGCGACGCCTCGACGACGATGCTCGCCGTTGCCGGTTCCGCATCGGTCACGAGCACCACCGAGTCCGCGCACCGCAGCGCGGCCAGCGCGCCGGGATCCTGCAGCCCGGTTCCGCAGTCGAGCACGACCACGCCGACCAGCTCCTGAAGACGGCGGATCACCCGCACGTACGCGTCTTCGTCGAGGCGCGCCATTCGCGCCGGGTCCGTCGGCGCGGGCAGCACCATGAGGCCGGCCGGACCGCGGCCGAGCGCGCGGTCGAGTGCGGTGGCCGTTATCGACGGCGTCTGAAACAGATAGAGGAGATCGTCGACAAACGTGGCGTGATCGGGAGCAAGGCTGCGGCCCAGCGATCCATGGTCTGGGTTGGTGTCCACCGCGACGACGCGGTCGCGCCGCAATGACGCGAGCAGCATGCCGATGAGCACGGCCATCACCGTCTTCCCCACGCCGCCTTTTGGCGACATGACGGCAACGGTGACGCAGCGCGACAGCCGGGGGGCCGCGATGACGGCGTCGAGCTGTGCGGCATACGACGTCTGCGACCACGCGCGCCGGGCCCGCATCAGGGGTGAGACCGGCCGCCGGGCCATCAGCTCCTGCACGGCCGACGCGCCGGCATTGGCGCCATCGCCAACCGGTCGTGGCAACCGGCCGCCGCCGGGCAGCAGCGCGATCAGCGCTTCGAGTCCGCGGCCGGCGCGGCTCATCCGGCGCGGCAGCACCTGTCGCTTCTCCGGACCGGCAAGGTCCGCCGGCGTCAGCGCGGGAGTGCCGTGTCGCGCCGCCTGGAGATACAGGACGCTGCCGTCCTCGACCCGGCAATCGTCAAGCGATTGCTCGCTGGACAGCTCCCGGGCGTCGGACGTCGACAGCACCCAGGTCGCCTGGCTGTCGCCGTTGGCGATTGCAACGGCCCGCTCGCCGCATCGCTCTGCCAGCGAGCCGACGAGCTCTCGAATCGGCGGCTCGGCGGGAAGCGCGACGTTGACGCGCCGCCGCGACCCGACCACCGTGACGACCACCCTGCGCACCGGGGCCTCCAGCGAACCTGCCATCGCAACCGGCCGGGTGGCTTGGGTTGCGGGAGCGGCGTCTCAGCGAGACGCCGCTCGACAATCGACGTAACGCGCCAGGTCAGCTGACGGTGAGCGTGAAGGTCCCGACATTGCTGACGGTGGCGGCCTGGCTGCCCCCGAGGGCGGCCGCATTGAGGGCCCACGCTGATTGCGTGATCGTCGCGGTGATCGGGCTGTAGAAGGTCGTCGTCTCCAAGCGCTGCGGGAGCTCGACCAGTGTCTCGAGCTCGAGTTCCTGTTCTGCCAACGTCATTCCCTGTGTCTCCTTGTGAAGCCCCGTCGCGGGGGCCATTTGCATGCTGTGCTCGCTCAGGCGAACGAGAGTGCTCCTTGGAGCGCGTTCATCGCGCTCGCCACCTGCCCACCGGCGAAGTCGACGCCGTTGACCGCGACTGCGATCTGCGGCATGACGACGATCACCGGGCTGAAGAAGGAGCTCGTCTCGAGCCGTGCCGGCAGGGCAAGGACGGCATCCTCTTCACAGTCGTCGTGATCCATCGTGTTCCTCCTGAATAGCGCGCCCCTCCTCGGGTTTCAACCGATGCGAGGCAGCCGATTCTGGCGGCGCTTCCTGTCAGCTGGGTGCGCGGCGCCCCCGTGAGCGGTGACATGGTTGTTGCCTATCAGCCAGCACGTCAGGTCTGCGACACCAAGCCGAAGCGCGGACGTCGCCGGGCGCGCGCCAGCAGGCGGGTGCCGGCAAACGTGAGGGCTGCGGCGAGGGCTGGAATCACAGCCCAGAGCGCGAGTCCAGACGGTCCCAGCGTCGACGTGGTCGGCGCCGCGGTGGCGCTGTGCGCCCCGGCGGTGGACCGCGCCGGAGACGCCGGGGTCACGAGTTTCGCGAGCTCGTCCCGCGCGCTTCCCATCGGCGCGACGAACTGAATACGCGGCAGCCGGGTGCGGTTGGCGAGCCAGCCGGCCGGCGTTGGAGGACTCCCGGACATGACCGGCGTGGCGGCGGCGAGATTTAGGGGCAGCGGCAGGGACGGATTCGGCGTGGGCGGTGGCGGCGTCACCACCGCCGCATGTCGCACCGGCAGCGGCAGCGTCCTCACCCCCGACCCAGTGAGCCCGCTCGTCAGGGTTGCCGCATTGTCAATGTTGACAAGGAGCCGGGCGCGCTTCGGTCCCAGGGTGGTCGGCGCGAAGCTGACCCTGAGATTGCAGCGGCGTCCGGGAAGGATGACCGCGCCGTGGTCCGTGCCGCAGCTCCCGGGCTGAACCGCGAACGCCGGATCGCCGCCGGAGATCTGCAGGCCGACGATCACCGCGGGCAGGCCCCCCGTGTTTGCCAGCGCGACCGAGCGCACAGGGCCGGCGTGGCCGATGATCGCGTCGCCGAAGTACAGGTTGGCCGGCAGCAGCGACACGTGAGCCGGCGCGGGCACGGCACCGGTGACGACAATGACAACGCTGACGTTGAGCACATCGACCTTCTGGGTGCAGGTCGCGCCGGCGGCGCACACGTTGATGCCCGTCGCGTTCTGGCCCACGTTGACCGTGACGGGGCTGCCATCGGCGCCCGCCGACGGCGCCAGCGCGAACATCGCCGCCATCGCACCGGCGGCCATGACGCCCGCCGCGCTCAGCCGCCGCTGCCATCTCATCTCACCGCCCCGACGAGCCCTCAGCCTGCTGTGACGTCACCGTCGAGGATCGTACCCGCGGATTCCGTCAGGCCCCTGACAGTCAGGTTCGCGAACCTGACACTCAGGCTGCGCACACCGCGGGCCGAAATCCAGGTGGCGCGGCGCATTTGCACCACCCGGGTGTGACGGCTTCGTGACGCCGGCCGACAGCCTTCTCTGAAGGTGTTGTCATCAAACTTGACACTTTCAGGAAAGCAACACATCTTCGCGTGTTGGACGGCGTAGGGCCAGCGACGCGAGCAACGGCATTTAACCGAGCGTCCTGGTTGGCGGGGGTCGCAAGTGGGCACCAAGGCATGGGCGGCGGGGCGGACTCTGGTCCTCGACACGGATCTGCTGTCCGCCAAGGTGCTGAGTCTCGTCCTCACCGAGGCGGGGCATACGGTAGCCCTCGTCAACAATCCCGCGGCGGCCATCAACGAGGCCGTGGACCGGGAGACGCACGCGGTGCTCACCGAGACCGAGCTCGCCGGAATGAGCGGGTTCCAGCTGTGCAAGGAGTTGCGCGGTCGCCGCTACCGCGGCCCCGTGGTGTTCGTGAGCGGCGACCACGGTCCGGCCGCTCGCGTGCGCGCGTTCGAATGCGGCGCCGATGACTTCATTCAGAAGCCCTTCGACCCCCACGAGCTGATCGCGCGCATCGCCTCGATTGCCCGGCGATGTCACCGCGCTGAGGAGGTGGCGGCGGGCAGCGTCCTCAAGGTCGGCGACGTCGAGCTCCTCGTCGGCGATCTTCGCGTCACCGTCGGTGACCGGCGGCCGGTCCTGCTGACGCCCACCGAGATGCGTCTGCTCGAGACGCTGATGCGCAATTGCTCGATCACGCTCACTCGTGACACGCTGATCGATCGGGTGTGGCCGACAGACTTCATCGCCGACACCAATCGCGTCGACGTGTGCATCGGCCGGCTGCGGCGCAAGCTCGAGGTCGATCCCGAGCGGCCCGAGTACATCCACACCATTCGCGGCGTCGGCTACAGCTTCCGCGCCCGCCGCGCCGCTGAACGCATGGTCGTGCTCCAGGGCGAGGCGAGCCCGACGTCACTGCCGGCAGGGCCGGCGGCGCGATGATCGGCAGCCACCCGGCGATGCTGCACGCGCCGCGTGCATTGCACGGCTTGGAAACGGATGAGGGCCTTCCCGACTGCCCCGCCAGGGCGCCCGAGCTCGACCTTCTGGGCCCCGTTGAGGACATGGCGTACGACGGACGGCGGTGGATGGTCAGCCTCGCCAACGGTCGGTACTTCCACCTCACCGAGCGCCTCTATCGCGTGCTCAGCCACGCCGACGGCCGCACGGCGTGCGACGAGATCGCCCGGCTGACGTCGGCCGATCTCGGCGTGAACGTCGGCGTGGATCATGTGCGGCGCCTGGTCCGCGACCGCCTCGCGCCGGCCGGGCTCGTCGTGCTCGACTCCGGGGCCGCGGCGCGCGGGTCAGGTGCCAGCCCCCCAACGCCGCTCGTCGCGATCCGCCACCGCGCACGGCTCTTTCCGTACCGCCTGACGGCACCGGTCAGCGCGGTCCTGCAGCACCTGCTTGCGCCGCCGGTGGTGGCGGCGGGAGTGAGCGCCGCAGTGCTGGTGAACCTCTGGCTGTTCACGCACGCGAACCTGCTCGGCGCCTTGCACGTCCTGCTCTTCTCTCCAGGGCTGGTGCTGCTGCTCCTGGTTGCCGACATTCCCCTGCGCCTGTTTCACGAGCTGGGCCATGCCTCGGCGATGCGCCGTGCGGGGGTGCGCCACGGTGACATCGGTGTCGCGCTGTACGTCATCATCCCCGTCTACTACACGGACGTGACGCACGCGTACCGCCTCGGCCGGCGCGATCGGATTCGGGTCGATCTTGGCGGCATCTATTTCGACTGTCTGTCAACGGTGGGCCTGTTCGTGGCATTTCAGCTCACCGGCCTGCCCGTGCTGCTGCCGGTGATGGTGATGATCGGCTTCAACATCCTGCGCGAGTTCACCCCCTTCGTCCGTTTCGACGGCTACTACCTGATGGCCGACGTCGTTGGCGTTCCCGAGCCGTTGAGCCTGATCGGGCCGCTGCTGCGCAACCGCCTTCGCCGCCGGAACCGCCGGGTACAGCCGCTGATGCGGTTGCGCCGTCCCGCCGTAGTGGCGCTCTGGATCTACCTTGCGATCATCGCCGCGTTCCTCCTGCGTCCGGGGCTTCTGATGGCTGCGCTCGGCATCGGCCAGGTGATCTCGCAGCTCGCATCGAGCGGAGCGGCGCTCCTGCACCAGCTCGGCGACGCATGGTCGGCTGGTCAGCCGCTGGCGTTGGTCGCCGACGCGGCGCAGCTCGCGTTCTGGCTGCTCATCCCGCTTGGGCTGCTCCTGTTCTGCGCCGCTCTGTTCAGGGTGCTCGTACGCGGCGCAGCCGGCGTCGCTTCGGCAGTGCGAGGACGGGCACCCAGGGGGCCGTCCCTGCTGCCGATGCAGAGCGGCGCGGGGCTCGGCATCGAGCGGCCGCACGCCGCAGCCGAGCGTGACACTGCGCTTCCGGCCCACGCCACCGGAGCCGCCACCGCCGGCTCCGGTGATTCCGCTCCCGAAGCTGCCGCTGCGGCTGGCCTCGCCGTTGCTGCCACTTCGGACACGATCGCAGTGAGGCCGGACGGAGTGGCCGAACCCCAGGCGCAGCCCGGGGATTCAGATGCCCCGACGGAGGCGGCCGCCGCCATCGACGCCGATCCGGTTGAACAGGCAATCGTCGCGGCCAACCGCCACCAGCTCGCCGAGCTGCACCGCCTCGGCGCAGAGATGAACAGCCTGTACGAGGCGAGGCTCGCCAGTCGCGAGCGTGACCTCGACGAGATGCGGCATCGTCTCTGCGAGACCGAGCGTGATCGCGACACGATGCGCCACAGCCTGCAGAGCCTCGAGGCCGCCTTCGCGCGTTGCGTATCGGAGCTGCGTGCCATCGGGGCCGATGTCTCGCAGCGCGCCGAGCAAGTGGAGCGCGAACGAAGCATCGGGTTCGCGCGAGCGCCGGTCAGCAGCGACGCCGGCGGCGATGCTCGCCCGGCCCCGCCAGCGGCGCGCCGTCGACGGGCGCGGCCCGCAGCGAGCGGCTGAACGTCACTGACGCACCCTCCCCTGCTGCCTGCTCCTCGGTATCGTCATGCGCGATGACGTTGCCGCACTCACCGACCATCCGTCGTGCCACCCCCGACGACGCCGAGGCCTGTCACGCCGTCATGTGGGCATCGGTCACCGACCTCGCCCGGCGGCATGCGGTGACACTGGACGGCTCGGCCGCCGAGTGGTGGGCGGGTGGTGAGTCACTGCACAGGTTTCTCGCCGCGCACGCGGCGGAGTGGTGGCTCGCTCAAGAGCCCCGGAGCGGTGACGTGATCGGATACGCCCGCTCCATCGCGCGCGGCGGCCTGCTGGAGCTGACCGAGTTCTTCGTGCTCCCCGGGCATCAGTCGGCGGGCGTCGGGCGGTCGCTGCTCGAGCGCGCGTTTCCCGCCGGCCGCGGTGAGGTGCGTTCGATCATCGCGACGACGGACATGCGCGCCCAGAGCCGGTACGTACGCGCCGGCACCGTCGCGCGCTTCCCCTTCTTCTCGTTGGTTGGCACACCTGCGCACGCGTCGATGGACGGTGACCTGACGGCGCGAGTGATCGACGTCGACGCGGAACCCGACCGGCACCTGGTGCGTGGCATCGAGTCCGCCGTCCTCGAGTACGCGCGCGACGACGCCGACATTCAGTGGCTGCTCGGCGATCGCCAGGGGATCCTGTACCTCCGGGGCGATCAGCCGGCCGGCTTCGCGTTCGTCGGCGAGCGTGGTGTGGGGCCTGTCGCGGTGCTCGACTCACGCGATACGCCGGGCATCCTGCTCGACGTCGAGGAGCGAGCCTGCACGGCCGGCGTCGCGCGCCTGGACTTTCACGTCCCCGCTCCGAACGAGGTCGCCACGCGACATCTGTTGAGCCGCGGTTTTCAGCTGGATCCCTGGATCAACCTGCAGATGTCGAGCCGGCCGTTCGGACGGTTCGACCGGTTCATCACCTTCGGCCCGCCGATGTTTCTGTAGACGGCGCGCGGTATCAGGTGTTCCGCTGGTCGAGCGCACCCTCGATCTGCTGCACTGCAGCTTCGGGGTCGTCGACGCCGACCACGAGCTTGGCGTAGTGCTCATCGTGGAGGCGGATCACGATCGCCTTCGCCGGGTCGTGCACGTCCCAGAATGACCACTCGCCGCTGCGCAGGAAGCTTCCGGCCGTGACGACCCCGGGCAGGCTCGTGCCGGGCAGTCGCAGCCCGTGGTAGATGCGCGAAGCGTCGGCGAGATCGACGTCAGCTCCGGCCACATGCTCGAGCGGGACGCTGACGGAGCTCTTCAGGGCGAGCAGGCGATCGGCGCCTTCCATATGCACGGTCAGGGTGCGGGAGTCGATCTCGATGCGTGCCATGGGGTAAGGGTATGTGGTCCTCTCGCAGATCGATGACGAGCACCACGAGCTCGGCGGCTCGCGGGACGGCTGGATGGTGGCGCACCGCCGCCGGGTGGTCACCGCCACGGAGAAGCTGCCCTAACCGTTCGCTCGCTCGGGCGGGGGTCGGCTGTCGATTTCGGCCCTCCTCGTTCGTCCTGCTAGGTCTGTTCCACGCAGAACCACAGGAGGAACCGCGATGAAGTACGTGATGTTGATCTACCAGGGCTCGACTCCGCTGCCGCACTCGGAAGCCTGGGAGGCGATGCCCGCCGACCAGAAGCAACAGATCTACACCGACTACGGCAAGCTCAACGAGACCCCGGGTGTGACACCCGGAGTCCCCATGGGCCTGCCGGCGAACGCCACCACCGTTCGGGTGCAGAGCGGCAAGACACTGACCACGGACGGCCCCTTTGTCGGCATGAAGGAAGCCGCGGGCGGGTTCTTCGTCCTCGAATGCGAAGATCTCGATGGCGCCATCGAGGTGGCGTCGCGCGTCCCCGCCGCCCGGCTCGGCGGGGCGATCGAGATCCGGCCGTGCGAGACGTACTGGTAGCGACCCTCGAAGAGGTCTTCCGCGAGGAGTGGGGCCGTGTCCTGGCCACCCTCATCGGCTTCCTCGGTGACTTCGACCTCGCCGAGGAAGCCGCGCAGGAGGCGTTCGCCATCGCCGCCGAGCGCTGGCCTGCTTCCGGCATTCCGAAGAACCCGCGGGCGTGGCTCACGGTCACCGCTCGCAACCGCGCGATCGATCGCATCCGCCGCGACCAGACGATCACGCGCATGCCGCTGTCCGATGTCCACCTCGAGGCCACGGACTCGATGACGATGTCCACCTTCCGCGACGAGCGCGTGGAGCTCGTGTTCACGTGCTGCCATCCCGCGCTGAGCCTCGACGCGCAGGTGGCGCTCACGCTGCGCACGCTGGGCGGGCTGACCACGACCGAGATCGCGCGAGCGTTTCTCGTCCCCGAGGCCACGATGGCGCAGCGGCTGGTCCGCGCCAAGCGCAAGATCAAGGCGGCAGGCATCCCCTTCCGCGTGCCGCCGCGCGACCTGCTCGCCGACCGGCTGGCGGCGGTGCTCGCGGTGGTGTACCTGATCTTCAACGAGGGCTACAGCGGCCGCGACGAGCTCGCCTCGGAGGCGCTCTGGCTGGGCCACGCGCTGGCCGAGCTGCTGCCCGACGAGCCCGAGGTGTACGGCCTGCTGGCGATGATGCTGCTGCACGACTCGCGGCGTGACGCGCGCTTCGACGATGGCGAGCTGGTGCTGCTCACCGAGCAGGATCGCTCGCGCTGGAATGTGCGGCAGATCGACGCGGGCCGCGCTGCGCTGGGCCGTGCCGTCGCCCTGGGTGGCCGCGGACCCTACGTGCTGCAGGCGGCGATCGCGTCGCTGCACGCCGACGACGACTGCGACTGGGCGGAGATCGCCGCGCTCTACGGTGAGCTCGGCCGCCTCACGGACTCCCCGGTTGTCGAGCTGAACCGCGCCATCGCATTGGCCGAGGTGGACGGCGCTGAGGCCGCGCTGCGCATCGTGGACGCGCTGCCGCTCCACGACTTCCGCTACTTGCACGCAACCCGGGCCGACCTGCTGTGGCGCGCCGGCCGCGTCGACGACGCACGCGCCGCCTACGACCGGGCGCTGGCGCTCACCGAGGACGGGGCGGAGCGGCGCTTTCTCGAGCGGCGGCTGGCCGAGCTGCCCGCGTCTGCCGGGGCTGCCGGTCGACGAGGGTCCACACGACGGTCGTGAACGCGCCGTCGGGGTCGGGGTTCTCCTGCGCCGCGACGACGAGCTGGGCAAGCTGCGCGCCGAGCTCCGCCACGTGCGCGTCGTTGAGGCACACGACACTGCGCATCAGCTCGATCTCGCGGCGCTCGCCGGCCTCGCGCGCCATCGCGGCCGCCGTGATGTCGGCCCGCGTGGCCTCGAGCATCGCCCCGAGGAACTGCGCCAGCTCGATCGGTGCCGCCGCCTCGCCGGGCGGCTCGCTGCCGGCGGGCGCGTACACGCGCTCCACCTTGCCGCGGTCGAGCCGGCGGTAGTCGGCCACCACGATCAGGCCGGCCTCCTCCAGCTGCGCCAGATGGTGGTAGAGGCGGTCGGGCGGCATGCGGACGGCGGCGGCGAGCTCCTTCGCTGACTGCGGCCGGGCAGCGAGCAGCTCGAAGAGACGGATGCGCAAAGGGTCGGACAGCGCCTTGTGCATCGAGTGCCATCGCGTCGCTGGACTCCTATCCATTGATTGGACTATAGTCCAATGAACCCACGAACGGGCCAGGACAGCAAAGAGGAGCGCCTCCGATGACCGGAACGATGCCGACCCCGATGACCGCCTATCTCCGCGTGACCGGATCGCTCGTTCGAGGTCCGCTCGGCGTCGTGCTCGCCATCGCCTTCCTTGGTGGCACCTCGGCGCTGACCGGGCGCGCCGGCCTGGCGGTGGCGAGCGCGTGGGTGCTGATGTCGGGCACGTACTGCGTGCTGAACTTCTGGCACTGCCGGGAGACGCACTGCGTGGTGACCGGCCTCGGCTGGACTCCGCTCGGCCTGGTGGGGCTGGCGGTGGCAGCGCTGCCCGCCACTCCCCTCTCGTGGCACGAGTGGTGGGAGCTCGTGGTGGCCGCGTACCTGGTGATCCTGACCGCGGGCTTCACGCTGCAGTGCGCGGTGGCAGCGCGCACCGGGCGCCGCTGCCTGTAAGACAGGCGAAGGGCGGGGCATGTGGTGCCCCGCCCTACGCACTCAGCAACCGCGGCGGTCGCCGACCGTGACGCAGCCGGCGGCGGGCAGCCCGGATGCCGCCGGGCCACTCGGGAACACTGACGCAAGAACGGCGGGCCGGTGGCGCGCAACGTCCGACCTAGGCGTTCGCCATTGCCGGATTCCAGATCACCTCCCACAGATGCCCGTCCGGGTCTTGGAAGTATCCGGAGTAGATGCCGAACGGGCGATCGTAGGCAGGAGCTGTGATGCGCGCGCCTGCAGACTCGGCGGCAGCCAAGAGCGCGTCAACGTCCTCTCTGCTGGCCACCAGCTGACCAACGCTGAACGAGCCACTGACGGCCGGCCCAGGCGCGATTCTCGCGTCCTTCGCAAGCTCACTGCGCGGATACACCGACAGGATCAGACCGCCCTCGAGATGGAAGAGGGCTATCGCACCAGCTGCGTATTCCTCGCTTCCGGCGAACTCTGTCGCGACGATTCCCTCGGTTTCAAACCCCAGGCCATCCCGATAGAAGTGCACGGAGCGGTCAAGGTCGTCAACGGCCAGCGTGATTACGTGGATTCGAGGTCTGATGCGCGCGCCTCCAGCCGGACCGTGACGCTTTGCACGTCGACGCGCGATCTTCTCATCTTCCGAGATACCGACGACGACGCCGTCCGCACAGTCCCTGCGAATTGTCGGGCGAACTCCTGACGACACCGCCTCCCTGCGCACGTACGGTGGGCGCCATGAGAGAGCCGGCACACTTCACGGCGGACGCCGAGGGCCACACGCACCGCGCCGGCGGAGCGGGGAAACGGGTCGCCGCTTACGTCAGCATCGCCCGGGGCGCGCTGCGGCTCGGCGCCGATCCCACCGATGACGAGGAGACGGCGCTCCGCAAGGTGCTCGTCTTGCTGAGCGCCATGCTCATCGTGCCGCTGGCCCTGTTGTGGGGCGGCGTGTATTGGTTGGCGGGAGCGCACCTGGCCGCGTCGATTCCGTGGCTGTACGCGGGCCTCGCGGTTGCGAGCATCGCGCTGTTCTCCCGGCATCGCTCGTTCATCTGGCTCGCAGGCACCCAGCTCGTCCCCTATCTGGTCCTGCCGTTTGTGCTCATGTGGATCCTCGGGGGATTCCAGGGCGGGAGTGCGGTGTGCATGTGGGCACTCTTCGCGCCCCTCGCAGCGCTTCTCTTCTTTGGTCCGCGCCGTGCCGCCCCCTGGCTCGCCGTCTTCCTTGTGCTCCTGGCGATGAGCGCGGCCGCCGGAGCGGTGTGGGATCGGCCGTTCAACGTCGTACCGTCGTGGCTGGCCGGCGTGCTGTTCGTCCTCAACGTCGGCGGTGTGACGGCCGTGGCCTTCGTGCTGCTCGCGGGCTTCAAGGGTGGACGGGAAGGCCTGCTCGCAGCCGCCCGGGCACTGGTGCGTCGCTACCTGTCAGTCGAGGTGGCAGCCACACTCCTGGCCGATCCGAGCCGGCTGCAGCTTGGCGGCGAGCTCACGGAAGCGACCGTGCTCTTCGCTGATCTTCGGGGGTTCACCTCGTTCAGCGAGTCGCTGCGGCCAGATCTGGCCGTGGCCGTGCTCAACCGGTACTTCGCGCTTGCCGTGCCCGCCATTGCAGCCGAGGGAGGGACTCCGATCGGGTTTGCCGGAGACGAGATCATGGCCATCTTCAACGCGCCGACGCGCCATCACGACCATGCGCTGCGCGCTGCCCGCGCTGCGCTCGAGATCCAGGGCCGCATCGACGCGATCGCCGGCGACGGCCAGTCGCCGAGGTTCGGCATCGGGATCAACACCGGTCTCGTGTTGGTCGGCAACATCGGCAGTGAAACCTTCTGGAATTTCACCGCCATCGGAGACACTGACCGGACCCCGTTTATTGGTCCACCCTCAATGAGAGTTACCAGCGGGTAGATGGTCCGCCCTCCGGGGAGAGCGGGATGCCGATGGATGGTAGCTGCGAGTGTCTGCGCGAGCCAGGTGCTGCTGGCCATGGCGACGTCGTTGCGGACGTCTACGGGCCGCACAATGGCACGCGTTTGAAGGCGACGACGCGTTTGCTGCACGATCACGTCGTCACCGGTGTCGCCGTCAGCTGCGCGGCCGCGAACGCTGCCGGTGTCATCCAGCCGAGCGCGCTGTGCGGATGGTGATGGTTGTACCGATGTCGCCAGTCCTTGTACATGACGCGCGCCTCGCGGACGGTGTCGAAGACTTCGCGGCTGAAGAGCTCGTCGCGGGCACGCGCGTTGAAGCTCTCCACGTAGGGGTTCTGCCACGGGCTCCCGGGTTCGATGAACGACGTACCAACTCCCGAGAAGCTGCACCAGTCGCGCACGGCGGCGGCGATGAACTCGGGACCGTTGTCGCAACGCAAGAACTCAGGCGCGCCGTGTTCGGCGACGGCGCCGTCGAGGATGTCGGCGACGTGGTCGGCCGTGATCGACCGAGCCAGGTGACCGCCCACGGACACGCGAGTGTGCTCGTCGCAGGCGCTAAGCGCCTTGATGGGCCTGCCGTCACTGGTGGCGTCGAAGAGAAAGTCCAACGCCCACACATGATTCCGGTGCGTCGCCACTAAGCGTTCCGCGGGCACCGTGCTGGTACCGACTCGGCGCCGCTTGATCCGCTGCGGCGGCACGCGCAAACCTTCCTCGCGCCACAGCCGTTGCACCCGCTTGCGGTTGGCCGTGATCCCTTCGCCACGCAGGATCGCCCACGCACGACG
>DASUWI010000085.1:0-8676 GCA_036378495.1 Candidatus Dormiibacterota bacterium | reverse complement strand
GAACGACACGAGGCCGGCGACGTCGACGTGTCGTGCCTCCGGGTCGTTGCGGTTCGGAATGCGTCGCACCGACAGCAGGAGCGTTGCGATACCGATCGGAATGTTGATGAAGAAGATCCAGCGCCAGCCGAGCGAGCCGGTGAGTACGCCGCCGATCAGGGGACCCATCGAGACCGCTCCACCCACGGTCGCTCCCCAGACCGCCAGGGCCGTGGCTCGCTGATGCCCGCGATACTCCTGACCGATGAGCGCAAGAGAGGTGGCGAACATCGCGGCACCACCGACACCTTGGGCGGCGCGCCCGGCAATCAGCATCGCCGAGCTCGTCGCCAGACCGCACACCAGCGAAAGCACCGTGAAGACGGCGATGCCGGCAACGAACAGTCGCTGCCGCCCGAAACGGTCGGCCAGGGAGCCGCTGGTGAGGATGAGTGCCGAGAGCGCGAGCCCGTACGCGGAGATCACCCACTCCAGATCGCTGAATGACCCCGACAGCTCGCGCTGCACGGTTGGCAGAGCGACCTGGACAATCGTGATGTCGACGAGGAGCATGAACGTGGCTCCGCACACCGCAACCAGCGTCCACCACGAACGCCGCGTCACTCAGCCTTCCTCCTCTCGGCCGCCCTCAGAAGCACACAGCTTACGCCCCGCCCGTCGCACGCTCGTCTTCCGTTGAGACGAGCTGTGCCAGGGCGGGCCCCAGCAGAGCCCGCGTCACTCTGGCGCAGGCTCTGCCGGTTGAGCTCAGACTTCCTTGAACTCGGCGTCGACGACGTCGTCGCCGCTCTGCGTGCCGCCCTGCTCCGGCGGCGTTCCGTTGCCGGACGAGCCATCCTGGCTTCCGCCGCCTGCCTGCGACTGCGCGTAGACCGCCTCGCCGATCTTCTGGATCGACGCCTGCAGGTCGTCGTGCGCGCGCTGGATGGCATCGCTGTCGTTTGAGGCAATGGCGTCACGAACGGCCTTGACCTTGGCCTCGATGTCGCTGCGCACGTCGGCGGGCACCTTGTCGCCCGCGTCGCTGAGCGCCTTCTCCGCCTGGTACGCCAGGTGGTCCGCACGGTTGCGCAGCTCGACGGTCTGCGACCGCTGCCGGTCTTCCTCGGCGTGCGACTCGGCCTCACGCACCATGCGGTCGACCTCGTCCTTGTTGAGCGTGGTGGACCCGGTGATCGTCACCCGGTTCTCCTTGCCCGTGCCGCGGTCCTTGGCCGTCACGTTGAGGATGCCGTTGGCGTCGATGTCGAACGTGACCTCGATCTGCGGCATGCCCCGCGGCGCCGGCGGAATGCCGTCGAGGTTGAACGTGCCGAGGATGCGGTTGTCCCGCGCCATCGGACGCTCGCCCTGCAGCACCACGATCTCCACCGACGGCTGGCTGTCGGACGCCGTCGAGAACACCTGTGACTTCGATGTCGGGATCGTCGTGTTGCGATCGATGAGCTTGGTGTTCACCTCGCCCTCGGTCATGATGCCGAGCGACAGCGGCGTGACGTCGAGGAGAAGCACGTCCTTCACCTCGCCCTTGAGCACGCCCGCCTGGATCGCGGCGCCGATGGCCACGACCTCGTCCGGGTTGACGCCGCGATGCGGATCCTTGCCGGTGAGCTCACGCACCAGCGCCTGGATGACCGGCATGCGCGTGGCGCCGCCGACGAGGATCACCTCGTCGAGGTCGCTCGTGCTCATGCCCGCGTCCTTGAGCGCTGCCTGGAACGGCCCGCGCGTGCGGTTGGTGAGGTCTTCGGTGAGCTGCTCGAACTTGCTGCGCGTCAGCGTGATCGCCAGGTGCTTGGGACCCGACGCGTCAGCGGTGATGAACGGAAGGTTGATCTCCGTCTCCTGCCGCTGCGACAGCTCGACCTTCGCCTTCTCCGCCGCCTCGATCAGCCGCTGCAACGCCTGACGGTCGTTGCGCAGGTCGATGCCCTGGTCGCGCTTGAACTCGTCGGCGAGCCAGTCGACGACGCGACGGTCGTAATCGTCACCACCGAGGTGGGTGTCACCGTTGGTGGCTTTGACCTCGAAGACTCCCTCGCCCACTTCGAGGATGGACACGTCGAACGTGCCACCGCCGAGGTCGAAGACGAGGATCTTCTCGTTCTCTTTCTTGTCAAGTCCGTACGCGAGCGCTGCGGCGGTGGGCTCGTTGATGATGCGGAGCACGTTGAGTCCCGCGATCTGGCCGGCGTTCTTGGTCGCCTGCCGCTGCGCGTCGTTGAAATACGCGGGTACGGTGATGACCGCCTCGGTCACCTTCTCGCCGAGATACGACTCCGCGTCGGTCTTCAGCTTCTGCAGGATCATTGCCGAGATCTCTTCGGGCGTGTACTTCTTGCCCGTGACCTCGACCTCGACGCGGCCGTCCTTGCCGGCCACGACCTTGTAGGGCACCTGCTTCGACTCGTTTTCGACCTCGCCGAGCTGCCGCCCCATGAACCGCTTGATCGAGTAGATCGTGTTCTCGGGGTTCACCGCCGCCTGGCGGCGAGCGAGCGTGCCGACGAGCCGCTCGCCGGTGCGCGTGAAGGCGACGACCGACGGCGTGGTGCGACTGCCCTCGGCATTCGCGATGACTGTTGGCTCCCCGCCTTCCATCACCGCCACCACGCTGTTGGTGGTGCCGAGATCGATGCCGACGGTCTTTGCCATTGGATGGTCCCTCCTGGGAGATGAGATTGCGAAATGCGGGATGCAGCCGCCGCTCCGGCGGACTGCCACAACACTGGATACCGTAGGCCGCTGCGGGCCTAAACGTCGGCCGGGGCCCGCTGCTAGGCTCGGACGAGATGAGCCATGGCTCCGACCTCGGCGCCTTCTCGGCGGAGCTCCGCGACCTGCGCAGCAGGGCGGACGAAGACTACGTCAACCCGCCACGCGACCACGAGACCGGCCGCCACCAGAGCGACCTGTCGGAGCTGGGGCTGCGCGTCAGCGTGACACGCGCCCGCTACCCCAACCGCCCCGATGGCGTGGATCAGTACGCCGTCACGCTTTCGCGGACTGCGCTGGACCGGCCGCCCGACGCCAGCGACGTGCAGATGGTGCTCGACGGCGCCTTCGGCGCGGCCGGCGCGCAGGCGGTGGAGCGCTCGACGCCCGGCTCCAGGGTGCGCATGTTCCGCGTGCCCGCCGGAGCCGCTCAGCCAAGCGATTCGTAGGCGTCGGCGCCGATCAGGGGGACGAACCGGCAGGGGCCGAGGTTCTCCGTCACCCAGCGGCCGTCCGCGATCCGCAGCCGGGTGAGCTCCTCGCTGTCCGGACCCGCGCCGATGGGCACCACCAGGCGGCCGCCCTCGCGGAGCTGGCGGGCCAGCGCGACGGGAAGCCGCGGCGCGGCGGCGCCGACCGCGATGGCGTCGAACGGCGCGCGATCCGGCGCGCCGAGGCTGCCGTCGCCCTGGCGCACCTCGACGTCGAAGCCGAGCCGCAGCAACCGTGCCGCCGCCGCGGCGGCGAGCTCCGGGACGCGCTCGATGCTGAGCACGTGCGCCCCGCAAGCCGCCATGACCGCCGCCTGGTACCCGGAGCCGGTGCCGACGTCGAGCGCGACGTCGCCGTCGCGCAGCTCCAGCGACTCGACGATCACCGCCACCATCAGGGGCTGCGAGATCGTCTGGCCGCCGTCGATCGGGAGTGCGCGGTCGGCATAGGCGTCGGCGCGCTCGTTGGCCGGCACGAACTCCTCGCGGGGCACGCTGGCCATCGCCGCGGTCACGTGCGGATCGGTGACGCCACCCGCGCGCAGGCGGGCCAGCATCTCGTCGCGGGCCGGCTCCAGGTCCACGTCAGTCCTGGGGCGAGAGGTCGAGGTCGGGCGGCGGCGCGTCGGGGAGCTTCCACACGATGAACTGCTTCTTCCAGCGCCGGTGGAACTCGTTGGCGGCGTCGACCGCCTCGTGATAGACGCGGCGGAAGCGAGCCAGGTCGTGGTCCTCGATGGCCTGGAGCAGCGGTTCCAGGTCGTCGGCGATCCACTCCTGGAGGTCGTCGCTGTACTTGGGCCGCGTGATCATGCACATGCGCATCAGCTTGCGCAGCTCGCTGAGCTGCCAGCGCGCCATCGGCCAGTTCTCGGCGACGGCGGCGTAGTAGCACTTCCAGAACCGCGCGCCGATCTCCGGCATGAAGCGCGCGAGGCCCGGCTGCAGCGCCGTCAGCTCCTCGACCTCGAGACGCTCGGGGTTCTTCGCCGTTTCCGAGGTCTCGCTCACCGTCACAGAGTGTATGCACGGGAACCGCTGGGGCCCCTCCCGCGTCTGTACTTGAGGCGCACCATGGTTGGCGGTAGCGCGAGGAGGCCCGAGTGGCAGATCCGACGGTGACTCCGTCGCAGGCCCGGCGACACCGGGCTCCGTGGGCGCTTGCCGCCGTGGCGGCGATCGCGCTCGCGGGCGCCGCGGCGGGGGCGTACCTCGGCCTCCGCGGCGCTCACGGCGCGGGCACGACCGGCGCCGCGGTCCCGCCGGCGCGCGCGTTCGCGGCAGCCGCCTACGACGAGGCGACCCATCAGGTGGTGCTGTTCGGCGGCGTCGGGCAGAGCGGAGCTGCGCTCGGCGACACGTGGACCTGGGACGGCTCAGCCTGGACACAACAGCACCCCGCGGTCTCTCCGCCCGCCCGAGCCCACGCGGCGATGACGTACGACCCGCACACCCACGACGTCCTCCTGGTCGGCGGCGCCGCGGTCTCAAAGCAGCCACCGGTCACGTGCTCGGGCAGCGGCTCCGCCGCCGGCGGGTCGACCGGACCAAGTGTCTCGATTGGCTCGAGCGGCTCCGGCAGTTCGAGTGGCTCGACGCAAGTTCAGCCGCCGATTTCGCCGCCGAGGGCCGCGACGCCGATCTCGCCACAGCCGTGCACGGTGGAGTCGCCGTCGCCGCAGAACGACGCGTGGCTGTGGGACGGCAGCACGTGGCGGCGGGCGACCGCCCCGCAGGCGCCGGCACTGTTCACGGGTACCGCGCCCGCCCTGGCCACGGATCCCTCGACCGGGCAGGTGCTGCTGCTGTCAACGCAACCTCAGCCGGAGCCTGCCTGCCTAGGTGGGCCGCCCGCTCTGGACTGCCTGCCGGCTCCCGAGGAGCTTCGCGTCTGGCTCTGGAACGGGTCGGGATGGACCGAGCGGAGCGGCTCGCCCCCTCCCGGCGGCGCCGGCTCGTACCTGGCCGCCGAATCGCTGGTCGCCGATCCAGTTTCGGGACACCTCGCGCTGTTCCGTGCCAACACCTTTGTGGTCTGCGGCGCCATTTCCGCCGGAGCCGCCAGTCCGGTGCCGTGCCCTTTGAACGCCGCCTCGGCGACTGGCTCGGTGCCGCCCCCCGCGGTGTCTCCGGCAATGGTGCCGTGCTGCTACGGCAACGAGATCGTTTGGAACGGCGCCGCGTGGTCGCAGCCCGTGACGTTCAACGCAGGCCCCACCATCCCGGCGGCGATGCTCGCCGGTGACCCAGCCCATCACGATGTGCTCGCATTCTCGCCTCAGGGCACGTTCACATGGACGGGGAGTGGCTGGACCGCCCCGCATCCGAGGGCGACGCCGGCGCCGATGTTCAGCGGCGCGACACTCGTCTACGACGGTGCGTCGCAGCGGGTGCTGCTGTTCGGCGGCGAGGTCTTCGGTGGAAAGACCCTTGCCCCCGAGATGTCCAGCGCGCTGTATGCCTGGGACGGCAGTACGTGGACTCAGGTGAGCGGCGCAGCGCCGGAGCCGGTCCCGACCCCGACGGTCTCGCTGCTCCCGGCCCCGGCGTCGCCACCCGCCGCACCGGCATCACCGCCGTCGCTGCCGAGCCCTGAGAT
Source organism: Candidatus Dormiibacterota bacterium (assembly GCA_036378495.1). Lineage (GTDB taxonomy): Bacteria > Chloroflexota > Dormibacteria > Aeolococcales > Aeolococcaceae > JAFALX01. Next base: position 2,871 of record DASUWI010000085.1, on the reverse strand, counting down.
CTCGCCTCCGGTGGTGAACCCGGGCGGTCCGTGCATCCCGCCCCCGGGGGCGCCGAACAAGGTCTGCGCCGGCAGCGTCGGGATCCCACCCCCGGGCTGAGCGCCCGCCCCTCAGACTCGGCGGCGATGGACACCGCCTCCATCCGCATCGCGGAGATGGACTCGCACGAGGCAGGCGCCGTGCGCGATCTCCTCGTCGATCTCACGATCGAGGAGCAGCGGCACTTCGATCATCCGCAGGAGACGGCCGCCGAGATCACGGCGCGGCTGCGCATCTCGCCGCAGTACACCGGCGAGAACCGCTTCCTTGTGGCCCGCGACGCAACGGGCACGCCCGTCGGCCTGTGCTGGGTGGCGCTGTACGACCCCGGCAACGGGCTCGAAGCCGAGATCGCCGAGCTGTACGTGCGGCCGGAGTCGCGCGGCCATGGCATCGCCACGCAGCTTGCGGCGGCCGCGATGGCGCTCATCCGCGAGCGGGGTGTGACCTTCGCCTCGGTGTGGACCCGCACCGACAACCCCGCAGCGCTCGCCGTGTACCGGGCGGCCGGCTTCACCCCGACTGAGCAGACGGTGCTCACCTGGCTTCCGCTCTGACCTCGCACAGAGCGCGCCGGGGCGCACCCGATAATGGGCGCGATGACGCTGACCCCCGGCGACGTCGACCACGTCGCCACGCTCGCCCGCCTCGGGCTCGACGCCGAGGAGCGGCGCCGGCTGGGCGCCGAGCTGGAGGCCATCCTCGAGCACATCTCCCGCCTGCAGTCGGTCGACACGTCGGGCGTCGCCGAGACCGCGCAGGTGGGTGACCTCGTCAATGTGATGCGCGACGACATCATCGGTCCCTGCCTGGGTGCGCGCCGCGCGCTGCGCAACGCGCCCGCAACCGACGGTGACTACTTCGTTGTCGGCGCCATCCAGGAGAACGAGCTCGACGCCTAGGACGATCCGCGAGCTGGCGGCGGCACTGCGCAGCGGGGCGACCACACCGCGTGCACTGCTGGAGCGTGCGGTCGACCACGCCCGGCGCGCCGACACGCGGCTCAATGCGTACCTGCGGTTCACGCCCGAGCTGGCGATGCGCCAGGCGGATGCGGCGGCGGCGGTGTTGCGCGACCGGCCCGACACGGCGTCGCCGCTGTGCGGCATACCCATCGCGCTCAAGGACGTGCTCTGCGTCGCGGACGTCGAGACCACGGCGTCGTCGCGGATCCTGCGCTCCTTCACGCCGCCCTACACCAGCACCGCGGTGCAGCGTCTGTTCGACGCCGGCATGGTCTGTGTGGGCAAGACCAACTGCGATGAGTTCGCGATGGGCTCGTCGAACGAGAACTCCGCGTTCGGTTCGGTGGGAAACCCGTGGGACGTCGAGCGCGTGCCCGGCGGCAGCAGCGGGGGCAGCGCCGCCACCGTCGCCGCGGGCAGCGTGCCGTGCTCGCTCGGTTCGGACACGGGCGGCTCGATCCGCCAGCCCGCGGCCTTGACGGGCGTCGTCGGGTTCAAGCCGACGTACGGTCGCGTCTCGCGCTACGGACTGATTGCGTTCGCGTCGTCGCTGGATCAGATCGGTCCGTTCGCGCGCAGCGTCGACGACGCGGCGCTCGTGTACGGCGCGATGGCCGGCCATGACCCGCGCGACAGCACGTCGGATCCCCGGCCGCTCGGCGAGACCATTCAAGAGATGGCTGGTGGCGTCGCCGGCATGCGGCTGGGCGTGCCCGACGAATATATCGGCGACGGCATCGAGGGGCGCGTGCGCGAATGCGTGGAGGCGGCGATCCGCGTGCTCGAGGCGCAGGGCGCCACCGTGCAGCGCGTGTCGCTGCCGAGCACCGAGGCGGGGCTCAGCGTCTACTACATCATCGCGCCGGCCGAGTGCTCCTCGAACCTGGCGCGCTACGACGGCGTGCGTTTCGGACAGCGTTCTGAACGGCCATCGCTCACCGACATGTACCTGCGCACGCGCGAGGACGGCTTCGGTCCCGAGGTGAAGCGCCGCGTGATGCTGGGCACGTACGCGCTGTCATCGGGGTACTACGACGCGTACTACCGCAAGGCCCAGAAGGTGCGCACCGTCATCGACTCCGAGTTCAGCCGCGTGTTCGAGGAGGTCGACGCGCTGGTGTGCCCCACGTCTCCCACCGTCGCCTTTCCCATGGGCGACCGCAGCGACCCGCTGTCGATGTACATGTGCGACGTGCTCACGCTGCCGGTGAACCTCGCGGGCCTGCCCGGCATCTCCGTCCCGTGCGGGTTCGTCGACGACCTGCCCGTCGGTCTCCAGGTGATCGCGCCCCGCTTCGAAGACAGCCGCGTGTTTCGCGTGGCGCGCGCCTACGAGCAGGCCACCGAATGGCACGAGGCGCTGCCGCCGCTGGCGGAGGTGGCCTGACATGCGGGGGAGCTCCGCCGCAACCCCCTCATGACGGGCGGGGCTGCGGCGACCGAGCGCTACGAGGCGGTGATCGGCCTCGAGGTGCACGCGCAGCTGCTGACGCGCAGCAAGATGTTCTGCCAGTGCAGCGCGGCGTACATCGATGCCGCGCCGAACGACAACACGTGCCCGGTGTGCCTCGGCCTCCCCGGTGTGCTGCCAGTGATCAACCGCCAGGCGGTGGAGTTCACCGTACGCACGGCGCTGGCGCTCAACTGTGAGATCCCCGCATTCACCAAGTTCGATCGCAAGAACTACTTCTATCCCGACCTGCCCAAGGGCTATCAGATATCGCAGTACGACATGCCGCTCTCGCGCAACGGCTGGCTCGAGCTCGCCGTCGACGGCGAGTCGGTCCGCTGCGGCATCACCCGGGGGCACCTGGAGGAGGACACCGGAACGATGCACCACGCCGGCGACGTGCTGCAGAGCGCCAC
>DASUWI010000084.1:0-8724 GCA_036378495.1 Candidatus Dormiibacterota bacterium | reverse complement strand
AGCGATGCCAGCAGCAGCGACAGGCCGACCGAGAGCACGTAGAGCTCGAGCACGAGCGGGATCGCGGCCAGCGACCGCAGCCCCAGCTCCACGCGTCCCAGCGGGGCGGCGACGGCGATGATCAGCGTGAAGTTGATGAGGAAGGTCATCGCGGCGGTCATCGATGACGCGATGACCAGCACCCAGCGAGGGAAATATGCCTTCTGGATCAGGCCGGCGTTGCCCGCGATGGAGCTCATCGCCGTGCCGGTGCATTCGGTGAAGAAGGTGAAGAAGACGATGCCGACGAGCAGCTGCAGACCGAACTCGTGGGCGCGCTGTCTGAGGAGCACCACAAAGATCACGTACAGGATGCCGAAGAGCATCGCGGGCTTGAGCAGTGACCAGAGGTATCCCAGCACCGAGCCCGTGTACTTCAGTTTGAACTGCGTCCAGGCGAGCTCTCGAATCAGTGCGGCATTGCGGGCAAACTCCTTGCCGCCACCGGGTGCCGAGAGGCGTGGACTCACGCGTGCGAGCACACTCATGGCGGGCCAAGTGTAACAGGGGTGTTGTCAGGCAGACGACGGCGCACGGGCGATGACCGCGTAATCCTGAGGACCGAACAACACGTCATTGAGGCGCGTCAGCGCGACGTTGATATTCGTGGCCCATTCAGGAAGTCCGTCGTCTGGCAGCAGTGGCAGCTGGTACGCCGATGCCGGCTCGAAGAAGCGCACTTCGACATCGCGAAACCCCGCGCGCTCGCAGAGGAAGATCAACAGCAGTGGATGCAGGGGACGCACGTGCGTCGGGTCAAGAATGTACGAGTTGCCGAGCACGATGAGCGACGCGGGGTTCGGCGTCTCCGCGATGAAGACCCCGCCGGGTTTCAGGCGTGCTGCGCTGAGCTCGATCATCTCGAGCAGCGGCTCCAGCTGCAGGTGCTCCAGCACCTGGAACGACACGACGCCTCCGTAGTGGTGGGCCGGCGCCGCACGCAACGTCGCCACCGCATCGGCGAGGCGCACCGCGCGGCCCCTCGACACGGCCTCGGCCACAGCGTCCGCGTCCAGGTCCACACCCTCCGCCTCGATCCCCTCGGCACCCAGCGCGCCGACGAACTCGCCGCGTCCGCAGCCTGCATCGAGAACCGGTGCGTGGTCGCGGAGCACGGACAGATAGCGCTCGCGCTGCGCCGCGACGATGGTCTCGGAGTCGCCACGGAACCGGCGCTCGAAGCCCAGGTAGTCGAACCCGCTGGAGCCCGCCGGCGCCGCGGGGGCGGCCGTGTCAACGGTGGCGCCGGTGCCGGGCGCCGGCCCGGGCGCGGCCTCGGTGATCCGGCGTGTGCGCCTGTCGAGATCGTTGATCCGCTCACGCAGCTCGGCCATGCGCACCCTGGCGCCTGACAGGCCCGCCGTCGGCGCGATGGCGTCGGCGAGGTCGTTGAGCTCGTCGAGCACCGACCGCAGCTCGGCCTTCATCAGCTCCTGGTTGATCGTCAGCGCCTGCACGAGGCGCTCGCTCTCCCGTTCGGGAAGCTTGGCTTCGAGGTCGCGGGCGGCCCTCTCCGCGGCCGCCTGGGCGGCCCCGTCGACGTACCAGGCGATGCCCCGGCGAATCACCCGCTTGAGCTGTTTCTTGGCGACGCCTGCCGGGTTTGACGCGTGCCGCGCCGGCACATGCGTGGCGCCGTTGCCGCTGATCCCCATGCGCTGTCGCAGGCGGTCGAAGGCGGTGGGGTCGAGGTAGGGTGGCTGCCCGGGGTCCATTCAGTCCGAGCGTACAAAAGCGCCCGCGTTCGCATACGGGCTCAGGGCCGCGCGAACCCGGCGCCTGATCGCGGCGGAGCCCGGCGTGTTCATCGTGTCGAGCACCGCCTCTACGCGCGGACGGCTCCCGGGAGCGGCGAACAGCCCCAACGCCATCGCGACGGCCGGAGGCACGTGGCCCCGGCGCCGCAGCGATTCGATCAGCCCGCGGCCCCGGCGGCTGAGCGACGCAGCGCGACGCTCGTCACCGGCCACGCGGTGCGCGAGCCCCGCGAGCGCTGCATCCTCGCCCACCTCGACGTCCCGGCCCGCGCGTGCGCACAGTGCCCCCGCCGACGCCGCGTCCGTGATCGTCGGTGCGGCCCAGGCCAGCGCGTAAGGCAGCGCGTCGCCGGTGGCGACACAGGCGGAGCAGACCGCGAGCGCCGCCGGCACCGCCTCGGCGGTGAGCTCGCCGCTTCGCAGGTCGATCACCATGCGAGCGGGAAGGCCCTCGCGGCGGCGGATCCGGGCCCGGAGGAACGGGGCGATGGGTGGAATGGCGTCGGCGTCGACGCCGTTCTCGGGGGGCACGTACAGGAAGCGATCGCTGCCGGCGAGCCGGAGATCGGCCGTCAGCAGGAGCGCTGCGGGAAGCCTGAGCGTTGCCGTGGGATCGTCGTCGTCTATCCAGACGGCCACCGGCCGGCCACTGCTCAGCGCGGCCGCCAGCCCCCGGGCGTGCCGCGACGATGCCAGAAAGGCATCCGGCTCGGAGCCGCGTTCCACCGCGGCCGGGGTGCACCACCGGCCCAGCTGCCGGACCAACCAGGCAAACCCCGCCGGCGGGTCGGGCGTCACCAAAAGCCCCAGCACCGGGGCGCGGATCGTCGTCATCCGGCCAGCCGGCCGGCCGTTCCTGAAGCCCCCAGCAGCGTGTCGACGACGTCGTCCCACCCGAGCCCGGCGACGCGGCGCTTCCCCATCTCACCGAGGCGCCGCGCCAGATCACGATCCGCGTCCAGCCGCGCCACCGCGTTTGCGACCTGCTCCGGGGTGCCGTCCGTCACGAGCCCGGTGACGCCGTCCTCGACCCACTCCAGGACGCCACCGGAGTCGCGCGCCGTGATCACCGGCTTGCCGGCCAGGAACGCCTGGAGGGTCACGTACCCGTAGTCCTCCTCACGAGGCATGTAGACGACTGCGAGGGCACCCGCGAAGCGCTCGATGAGCTGCGCGTCGTCGAGGAAGCCCGTGATCTCCAGGCGGTTGCCCAGACGCAGCCGGGTCGCGGCGGCCTGGATGGGTGCTTCGAGGCTGCCGGGGCCGGTGAGCACGGCGCGCACGCGGCCGGGGCAGCGCGCCAGCGCCTCGACGAGCACCTGGGGGCGCTTGTTTCGCTCCAGCCGCATCGGCGCGAACACGTAGTCGCCGAAGGTCCCACCGTGAAGCCGATCCGCCAGCGGGGGCGGGTGGTACAGGGGCGTCGATGCCAGCCCGTTGAAGCTCAGCAGGCGGTCACTCACCAGCCGCGACGTGGTGAACAGGCGCTCGGCCTCCTCCAGCGCGCGCGAGTCCCAGTCGCTCATCAGCTGCTCCGCCTCCAGCGACTCGTCGTCGAGTCCGATGTCGGACCAGGACGAGTCGGCAGCGTCGTACAGCGCCCGATGCTGATGGAACAGCCACACCACCTTGTGCGGATGGGTGGCGAAATACGATGGGAAATTCGTGCAGATGATCAGGTCGGCATCAAGCGGAACCAGGCGCCAGGCCAGGGCGGCGTCGAACAGCCGCCCCTTGTCCCATGCCACCGGCAGCCGGACCACCTCCGCCTCGTGGTGCGCACGCCGAAGCGCGGTGACGAGGTTCTCCATGTGCATCTCGGCACCGCCGCGCATGAATGGCTTCTGCGCCCCGCAGACAAGAATCCGCATTGTGCTCAATGCCCGCGGGCATCATAGAGTCTTCCCGCACACGGGTGACGCGTGGTTGCTCCCGTGCCCGCATTGCAGAGGAACCGATTTGTGAGCGCATCCCGCCCCGCCGGCCGCATCGGCTTTGTGCCGCCCCGCTACGGGGATCGGGTGGTGGGTGGTGCCGAGGCCGTGATCCGCGAGGTTGCGCATGGGTTCGCTGCGCGCGGCTGGGATGTTGAAATCCTCACCACCTGCGCGCGCGACCACTTCACGTGGGCCAACGAGTACCGCCCCGGTGTCGAAACGGACTCCGGCGTCACCATCCGGCGCTTTCCTGCCGTCGTCTCGACCGACCGTGAGGATCGCAAGCGCTACGAGGCGGCGATCCTCGCCGGCGAGACGTTGACCGTCGAGCAGCAGCAGCGGTGGGTCAACGACGACCTGCGCGTCCCCGAGCTGTTCCATCATTTGTTGGATCACGCCGAGGACTATCGCGTCCTCGTGTTCGCGCCGTATCTGTTCTGGTCGACGTTCGCCTGCGCGCAGGTCGCGCCCGAGCGCAGCATCCTCATGCCCTGCCTGCATGACGAGCCGTATGCGCGCCTCGACATCTTCCAGCCCGTGTTCTCCGGCTGCGCGGGCGTGTGGTTCCTGTCCGATCCGGAGCACGCGGTCGCGCACCGGCTGTTCACGGTTCCCAAGCACCACGAGGTCGTCGGCTCCGGCGTTCGTGTTCCGGTCGCGTACGACCCCGCCCGTTTCCGGAAGCGCCACGGCATCCCCGGGCGCTTCATCCTCTTTGCCGGCCGCCGTGAGGGCGGCAAGGGCTGGGAGCGCATGCTCGATGCGTTCGCCCGCGCCGTGCAGCGTCATGCGCTTCCGTTCTCGCTGGTGACTATGGGCACCGGCACAGTGCATCCGCCGGAATCGATACGCGACCGGGTCATCGATCTCGGTTTCCTCGAGGACGAGGATCGCGACGATGCCTTCGCCGCCGCCGACGCCTACATCCAGCCCTCACCGCACGAGAGCTTCTCGCGAACCATCATGGAGGCGTGGCTTGCCGGCACGCTGGTGATCGCGAACGGCGCCAGCGAGGTGGTGCGCTGGCATTGCGGGCGGTCGGGTGCGGGGCTGACTTACGACGACGAGCTCGAGCTCGGAGAGTGCCTTGCATTCGTTGCGGATTCGCCCCCGGGTGCCGCGGCGATCGCCGCGCGGGGACGCGGCTACGTGCTCGAGAACTACGCGCCCGACACCGTGCTGCGACGCCAGGAGGCGACGGTGCTGCGCTGGTTTCCCGAGTCCGGTGCTGCCACGGCGGCCGGCGACGCGGCCGGCGCGGCGGACAGGCCGCCACGCAGCGAGGCAATCGCGTGACACGGATACTCGTGATCGCGCCGTATCCCCCGGTGCGCGACGGCATCGCCGCATACACGCTGCAGTCGGTGGCCCGCCTGCGTCGCGCCGGCAACCACGTCGAGGTGCTGTCGCCGTATCCGTCCGCCGCGCACCATCATCTGCAGCTCGACAGCGTGCGCGGCGTGCTGGAGCTGTTGCCTCTCGTGCGCCGCTTCGACAAGGTGCTGGTGCAGTACCATCCCGACATATTCTTTCCGCGGTCGTGCAGCGCGCTGCAGCGTGAGCGCATCGCCGCCGCGATGGCCTATGTCTGGCGCCGCGCACATGACGTCGAGATCCGCGTTCATGAGGCCGACTATGCGCGCACGCACCACGGCGCGGCCTGGCTGGCGACCCGGAGCATGTGGCGGGCGGCGTCGCGCATCACGGTGCACACCGAGACGGAGCGGCAGGCGTTTCACGAGGCGTACGGGCTGCCGGGCGCGCGGATCGCCGTCGAGTCCCATGGCAGCGATTTCGCCACGCGCAGCACGGACAGTCGAGAGCAGGCGCGAGAACGGCTCGGTCTCCCCCGCGACGCGCTGATGTTTCTGTCGATCGGGTTCATTCAGCCCCACAAGGGCTTCGACCGGGCGATTCGCGCGTTCACCGCGAGCGGCGGCGCGAGCTCGGCTCACGCCCGCCTCGACATCGTCGGTTCGGTGCGCGTCGAGGAGCCGGCGTACGTTGCGTACCTCGACGAGCTCCGCAGCCTGGCCGCTGCAACCAGCGGCGTTCAGCTCCACGTGGGCTTCATCGGCGACGAGGAGTTCGACACGTGGATCGTCGCCGCCGACTGCGTGGTGCTGCCCTACCGCTACATCTGGTCGTCGAGTGTCTTCGAGCGCGCCGCGCTCTACGATCGCCCCGTCATCGCCTCTCGCGTCGGCGGCCTTCGCGACCAGGCTCGCGGCACCACGGTCCTGGTCGACACCGACGAGGAGCTGGCGGATGCCATTCGTCGCGTGCTGCTGGACCGCGGCGTCACGCTGGCGCCGCCTCAGAGCGCGCCCTGGCCGGAGCCGGCTCAGGCGACGCGCGCGACGATCGAGGAGGCCGTGCGCGCCCGCGCGGCGGCCGAACGCCGCGGCACGCTGCCGGCCGTCGCGGCCGATGCGAGGATGCGATCCGCGAGCAACGGCGCCGCGCAGGCGGAGGCGAGCTCCCTGGTGCGCCGCCTGCCGCCGCTCCAGCTTCCCGCGCCCGTGTCGCCTCGCCCGGGGGCAACGCCGCTCAAGCGCCTGGTGCAGCGCCTGACGCGCTGGGAGCTGGACCCGATCGTGCAGCAGCTCAACGACCTGCAGCGGCTGGTCGCGGAGACGTTCGAGGACCAGCGGTCAGACGATCCGCGCGGCCGGCCCGAGACCGCCGGAAAGCGGAGAGCGTCCCGTCAGGCTGCGCCCAAGCCACGAGCCCCGATCCAGGGCCCGTAGTTGGGCGAGGACGCCGGCGGTGCCCCACCGAACGAGTGGAATCCGCCCCAGGCGTCGACCACGTACCCGGCCGAGCTCGAGCCGGGAAGGTAGACGACCCCGCGCGCGATGTCCCAGCCCGACCAGTAGCCGGTGATCTGCTGCGGTGGCGGCGGGAAGTTGCCGGGAACGCCGAACTGGTGCAGCCCCCCGAAGCCGTCGAGCACGTAACCCCCGGTCCCGGCCGGGTCGAGGGTGAAGCGGTGCGCGATATCCCAGCCCGACCAGTAGCCGGTCACCTGGACCCCGGGCGGCATGTCGCCGGACGCGCCGAACGGATGGATGCCGCCGAACCCGTCGAGCACGTAGCCGCTCACCCCGTCGGGTCGCAGCTGAAGGTCGGTGGCGATGTCCCAACCCGGCCACCACCCCGTGGCCGCGACCGGCGGCGGCATGTCGCCCGCGGCGCCGAACGGGTGCACCCCGCCCCAGCCATCGAGCACGTAGCCGCTCTTGCCGTCGGCGCGCAGCGCCAGGCCGCGCGCGATGTCGAAGCCCTGCCCGTACCAGCTCACCGTCACCGGTGGCGCGCCGCCGAAGGCGTGGACGCCGCCGAACCCGTCGAGCGTGTACCCGCCGGCGCCACCCGGGGCGGTCGCGACGTCGCGGACGATGTCCCAGTTGGCCCATTCATCCTCGCCGAAGACGGGCGGCGAGGAGCCGGGGTCGAGCTGACCACTCCCGCTGACCGTGTACATCTCCTTGTAGGGCATGCTCCACAGAGCGGCCGAGCTGATCGTGGTGGTCGCGGTGTTGGTCGAGTAGCCGGCATCCGCGGTGGCCGCCTGGTCGGCAGCCTGGACCGTGAAGGTGTAGCTGTGCCCGGGCACGCCGAAGAAGGGCATGCTCGTCGCCGAGGTGGTGCCGTACCGCGTCCATCGCGCGGCGCTCTGATCCTTCACCCACACGGTGTAGCTGCTGGCCGGCGGGCTGCCGGCGTCGTGAGTCCAGCTCAGCGACACGCTGTTGGTGAGCTCCACGGAGGGCAGCGACGTCATCGTGGCGGTGGGCGCGACCTGACCCGACAGCTGGCTGCCGCCGTGAAAGCCGGGCCACGCGCCCGGCAGCATCCGCGTCGTTCCCGGAATCGGGTAGGCGCGAATTGTCCACCCGGTGGCGCCCTTGTTCGCCTGGTCGAGCGTGACCACGCTCAGGCCGCCGCTTCCGAGGTCTGCGATGGTCGGCGCCGCAAACCCGCCCCACTCGAGTGGCGCCGCCGTCCACACGATCTGCCCGGTGTTGTTGTAGGCCTGCAGCGTCGCGACCCCGCCATTGATGATCATGAGCCAGACGCCGTTGGCGCTCCCACCGCCGATGGGTCCAATGGTCGGGTAGGCGTCGAGGCTCGACGGGCCGGGGCGCACCGGCCACCCGGGGAGCGGGTTGCCGTTCAAGTCCCATGCGTACAGGGAGCCGTCGGCGCTTGCTTCGACGACGTCACGGCTGCCGTTGCCGAAGAGGTCGCCCACCGCCGGGGATGCGAAGTTCTGCGCGCCGGTCGCACGCGGCCAGTGGCCGAACGTTCCGCCGGCGCCGTTCCAGCCGAGCACCTGGTTGCCCGCGGGCTCGGAGAACTCGTGTCCCGTGCCCGCGACGATCCCCGGGCTGCTGCCATTGTCGATGACGGCGCTCGACGACCACGGGGTCTGGTTCATCGTGACCGGCCACCCCGGGAGCACGCAGTTGGAGATGTTGGCGTACGCCCAGGCCACACATCCGGTGGGCCTGAACGCCCAGTACTCGCCGCCCGGCGGGTAGGGATCGTACGGGGGACCGGTGGAGTCGACGCCGACGACGATATCGAGCTGGCCATGGTGCTCGAGGTCGACCAGCGTGGGCGTGTCGAAGGCGGTGTCCCACACATGAATGGGAAAGCCGGGCAGCACGTGGCCGCTGCTGTCCCACGCCCACACGTGCTGATCCCACGCTGCGGCGACGAGCTCTTTGCGTCCGTCACCGAACAGGTCGCCCACGGCGACGCCGCCGAACAGCCCGGGTTGGACATTCGACGCCGGGGGCGAGGTGTGCTGCGGCCAGCCTGGTGCGAGAGAACCGTCGCCGTTCCACACGTAGATCCAGCCCGCCTCCGACGTCGCGATCACCTCCTCGTGCCCGTCGTTGAAGAGATCGGCGACAGTTGGGTTGGTGTGAATCGGACCACCGGTGTACCGCGGCCAGCCGGGCAGCACCGAGCCGGTGGTG
>DASUWI010000083.1:0-14100 GCA_036378495.1 Candidatus Dormiibacterota bacterium | reverse complement strand
CCTGTTCCCACACACCCGTGGGCACGGCCACGCGGCCAAGGTCGTGCAGCGCGGCGGCGCGAACGAGCGACGTCGAATCGGCGGACGCGAAGCGCTCTGCAGCCGCACGCACACGCCGTGCGACGCCCCGGGAGTGCCCGCTGAACCAGGGGGTCTTGAGGTCTGCGGCATCGCCGTACGCGAGGAGCACCTCGTCCACCTCGCGTTCGTCGGCGAACCTCCGGCGCGGCGAAGGCTCCGCATCGACCACGGCGGCGTGCAGTTCCTGCGGGTCCGACAGCGCCAGCAGTTCGTCCGGCGCATCCCGGAAGATGGCGGCGATCTCCGGGTCGAGCGCGCGACCTGACCAGTGGGCCACCACCTCCGCGCCGAGCGCGCGTCCGCCCACGACGTCGAACATGACCGCCGCATAGGCAACGGCCGCAAACCGCGAGGCCAGGGCGATGTCCGAGCCTGACTTCGCTGCTGGGGCGCCGTGGCCGTCGAACCGCTCGAAGCCGTCGAGCACCGCCTGCTGTACCGCGGCGGGAAGGCGCAGCCGCCTGACCAGCGTGGCACCGACCTCGCAATCGGCCCGCGCTCCCTCCCGCTTGGTGATGGCGAGACGGGGCAGGTTGCGAAGCACGTCAAGGCGTCCCCGGCCCTCACCGAGTCCCGCGACGAACAGGAGGAATCGCAGCGCTTCCTGCGGCCGCGTGGGATCAACGAGATCGCCGCGTGCGCGCACCACGACATCGTTGCCGCCGAGCGTTGTCGCGATCTCGTGGGAGGTGGCGGTGCACCCCGCAAAACGAAGCAGCGTCGTGTAGTACACATCGGATTGCCGGATCGGATCGAGCCCGGCGCGCCGGGCGAGCTCCGTCGCCAGAAGGCACGCGCGCATCGCCTCTCCATTGGCATGGCCGCGAGCCAGGTCGCTCGTGGCGGAAAGGGCAGCCACCACGCCTGCCACACCCACCGCCTCAGGCACGCTCATCCGCCCAGGAAGTGGCCCGACGCCTGTCAGCCGGCCTCGATCTCGAACGGCCGCAGCAGATGCCGCGCGATAAGGATGCGCTGCACCTCGCTCGTGCCCTCGCCGATCTCGCCTGCCTTGACATCGCGGTAGTAGCGGGCCACCGGCGACTCCTCCATGAAGCCGTAGCCACCATGGATCTGCACCGCGTGGTTGGCGCACGCGGTGGCCACCTCGGAGGCGTGCAGCTTGGCCATCGACGCCCACGGCGCCGCCGGCTGCCCCGTATCGATCGCGGCGGCCGCGCGCCACGTCATCAGGCGTGCGAGCTCGATCTGCGTCGCCATGTCGGCGAGCTTGAACTGCGTCGTCTGGAATCGCGCCAGGGGCACGCCGAACTGCCTGCGCTCGGCCGAGTAGTGCAGCGACGCGTCCAGGCACGCCTGCGCCACGCCGACGGAGAGCGCGGCGATGGCCACGCGGCCCTTCTCAAGTATGTGCAGGAACTGGCTGTAACCGGAGCCCTCGGGGCCCACGACGTTGGCCGCGGGCACGCGGCAGTCATCGAAGAGTAGCTCGCGTGTGTCTGAGGCGTGCCAGCCCAGCTTGTGGTACCTGGGGGCCTGCGTGTAGCCGGGAGTCCCGCGCTCCACCGCTATCGCGCTGATGCGCTTGGCGCCGTTGTCGGTGCCGGTAACGGCCGCCACGGTCACGCCGGCGCTGATGTCGGTGCCGGCGTTGGTGATGAAGGCCTTGCGCCCGTTGATCACCCACTCGTCGCCGTCGCGCACCGCGCGGGTCTCGGTGCCACCCGCGTCGGATCCGGCGCCGGGTTCGGTGAGCCCGAACGACCAGAGGCGGTCGCCCGCCAGCAGCGGTGGCAACCACCGCGTCTGCTGCTCCGCGGAGGCGAAATCGACGAGGAAGGTGATGCCCAGCGAGACGGCAGCCTCCAACGTGATCCCGGCGCTGGCGTCGGCCCGCGACACCTCCTCCATCGCGAGGCAGTACGAGAGGTAGTCGCCGCCCGCGCCACCGACGGACTCGGGAAACGGCAGCGCGAACAACCCGAGCCGCGCCATGCCGCGCACCCAGTCATACGGGAAGGCGCCCGTCTCATCGTGGTGATGCGCGGTGGGCGCGATCTCGGCGCGGGCGAACTCCCGCACCACGCCGCGGATGGTGCGCTGTTCGGTCGTCAGGTCGAAGTCCACGTCGCCCTACCGTAGCGGTTCAGATGTCGGGGTCCTCGTCGCCGCTCACCCAGCGCGCGTACCGCTCCGCGGAGCGGCGCACCGCATCCTGCGCCCGGCTGTCGAGCACCGAGGTCCACCAGCCGTCGTAGATGCGGTCGAAGGTCAGCGCCGAGACGCGCTCGACGATGCGCCGGATCGCAGCGGCTGGAAGCGGGATGTAGTTGGGATAGCTGCGCATGAACGACACGTAGCGGCGGTCGGCGACCACCGGCAGCGTGTCGCCGGTGAGGAGCACGCCGCGCCCCTCGGCGCCGGCGGCCCAGTGCAGGACTGCGCTGCCGGCAAAGTGGCCGCCGCACTGGACGAGCCGAACCCCGGGCGTCACCTCGAGCTCGCCGCGCCAGTGCCGCACCGCCGCATCCGGACGCATCAGCCACTGCGCATCGGCATCGGGGATGAGCACCTCCGCCTCCGGAAAGGCGTGTGCCCACTCGACCGCCACCCCGTAGAAGTGCGGATGTGACGCGGTCACCGCGAGCAGCGGGCCGCGCGCGCGCACCGCCGCCACGGCAGCGTCGTCGATGTAGCCGGTGGGGTCCCAGAGCACCTGGCCGGAGGCGGTTGCGACCACCAGCGTGCGCTGCCCGATGCCGAACGACGGCCGCACCCCGATGCCGATCAGTCCCGGCTCCACCTCGCGGATGTCGCTCTCGCGCCCCTCGTCGCGAAGCTCATCGAGCGTGGTCCAGCGCTGGCCGCCGCGGCCGATGTACTGGCGCTCGTCGGCGCAGATGCGGCAGACGGGCGGAGGCTCAGCCGCCTCCGCCGTCTGGTTGGCGCAGGTGGCGCAGATCCAGGCGGGCATCGCCCGCCCAGGCTAACGGCGAGCTGCGACCGGTGGTGCCGTGTTGGGGTTGGCCGCCGGAGGCCTGAGCTGGGGTGCCGGCGGTGCAGCCGCAGCCCGCGCGGGCTCTGCTGCCGGTGCCGCCGGCAGCATCGCCGGGCGCCGCGACCGTGCCGTCGCCGCCGTCAGCGCTGTCAGCAGGCCAAGCAGCCCACCGCCCGCGGTGATCCAGAGCCCGATCTCGATGCTCGTCGAGGGGGAGGCCCCCGTCGGCGCGATGAGGGCGTGCGCCTGCGGCGCGAGCGAGAAGAAGAGGAGCCCGGCCCAGATGGCCGCGCCGATCCCTGCCAGCGCGCCGAGGCCGCGGGCGATGAGGATCGGTCGTACCGACAGCACGAATCCCGCGACCAGCAGGACGGCCGCCAGCACGAAGCTCACGATCGCGTCGCGGTGGTCGCCCACGATGGTCAGCGCGTTGAAGCTGGTGGGCCCGCCGCCGGAGTTGAGCGTGACCCACGTCGGGAAGGCACCAACCGCCACGAGCGCACCAGCAAGGATCGAGAAGAACCCTGCGAGCCTGCCAACCATTCTGCCGATCATCGCGCAAGCCTCCATCACCGAGTGCCAGCTGGAGAGGCTCGTTCTGCCCGCCAACCTCTCCACTTTTTCTTATAGCACCATTGTACGTTCATTGCCAGCCACGCGATCCCGAGATCGCGTCGATTGGATCGATCAGCGGCCCAGCGGAAGCGGAACCGGGATCGCAGCCTGACCGGCCGGGGCCGAGATGGTGATGACCACGCCGTCGGAATACCGCCGCGTCCAGGTGCGAGCGGTGCGATCGAACACATCGAGGGACGTGACCTCCGCGGTGCCGACCCGAAACCGGCAGCGCTCCGCGGGCCCTGATCTGGACGCGGCGGCCGGCGCGCAGGATCCGGTTGTCCGGCGGCCACCCAGCGTCGCCGCCCCCGCCGCTCGGGCTGATGGAGCGAGCCCGGAGAGAAGGACCGACGCGTCGCCGCCGTACAGCGTGTATCCCGGCACCGGCTGCCCGGCTTCACGTTGCAGGGTGACGCCGGCGATCTGCAGCCGGGAAGGGGTGGCGAACGCCTGGATCGGCCGTGGCATCCAGGTGATGAGGAGACCTGCGGCCGCCAGCACGCAGCCCGCAGCGGTCAGTACTGACGACGAGTGTCGCCGCCAGGCGCGAACCCAGCGGTTCAACTCCTGGTGCGCCGGCGCCAGGTCACCCAGAGGGAGCGCGAGGTACTGCGCCGGACGCCGCCAGCCATGCGAGGAAGGGTGCCCGCGCTCAGGGCGGGGCTCGGTCACTCGGGTGCGCCCAGACGGACGGCCAGGTCGGTGACCTCGCAGGGCTGCACCGCGAGTGTCAGGTGGAGGCGGACACGGCGCCGCGGCGCCGCGACGAGGCGGTCGTCGCTCTCCAGCATGGAGCGGTCGTCGAACTCCACCCAGGCATCGACCGGTGTGCCCGCGTCGAGCAGGTCGCCGTCGACGCGCAGCTCGCCGTGGGTGCCGAAGTCGGGGCGCAGCAGCGCTCCTGAGGCGAGAAAGGGGCCGAGGGCTCGGCACACACGGGCGACCAGGCTCCGGCGCGCGCAGCTGCCCAGATCCGGCTCGTGCCCGGCCATGATCCGGGCCAGCCCCACGAGGAACTCCTCGACCGTCCGCCGGCAGTCGCAGAGGCGGCGCTCGCGGATGTCGTCGCCGAGCCGCGCCTGCGATGCCCTCCTCATCGCAGCGCCCTCACGACTCGGCGGAGCGGGCGGCGCGCAGCACCGCCTCGACGAGCGACCGATACCCCCCGCGGAGGCGCCGCGACACGGAGTCGATGGGGACACCCGCCATGCCGGCGTAGCGAACAGCGTCCGCTTCGTCCGGCAGCTTCACCACGGAGTGAGCCCGCTGCGCGATCGAATCGAGGTAGCGCTGCGTCAGGGGATGCTCGCGGTGCCGCCTCGTCCGGGGCGTGATGTACGCCACCACCGCCGGTGGCAACCCGTCGAGCTCGAGGTAGTCGAGCACACCGTTGAAGTCCTGCTTTGACCAGGCGGTGGGCAGGACGACAGCGTCCGCGACCTCGAGCCAGTACGCGGCGGCCGCCGCCTCCGGCCCGCCGGTCGGGTCGGGCAGGCGGTTGCTCAGATCGATGACGGCGAGCGTGAACCCATGGCGCAGGTAGTCGGCCAGCACGTGGATGTCGCGGCGCGAGTAGTCGGACGTCTCTCGCGCCTCGGGATAGCAGGCCAGCGACGGCGTGGTTGCGTAGACAGGGCGCGGTGGGTCGAGACGCGCGTCCAGCGCCGCCACCGTGTCACGCACCGTCGCCGCCCCCGGAGGCAGGTTGAGCACGCCCCACGCATCCGGGTTGGCGACGTTGGCGTCGACGATCACCGCCCGGTGGCCGATGGTATCGAGCAGCGACCCGGCGACGATCGCCATCCCCGCCGCGTGGCTGGTCTTGCCCACCCCACCCTTCCGCGAGCCGATCGCGACGATGGTCGATCGGCGATGCGCCAGCTCGTTGGCTAGCTGCAGATCGTCCACGCCGGGATCCGCCCGGCCGTGGCGCAGCCCACGCCGCAGCAGACCCCCGAGCGTCCGGCGCGTCCCGTTGCCGCCGGCGCTCTCGGTCCCGGCCTCGGGCGCAGGTGCGAACAGGGCGGATCGGTGCCGCTCCGCCGGCGCAGCGACCTGTGGCGGTGCCGGCGCGTCCGGCGGCATCGCAGCCAGGAGGTCGAATGGATTCGGGGGCGGCAGTGGAGGCGGCGGCGGGGGGACTCGGGGCGCGATAGGCGTTGTGGCCTGCGCAAATGCCAGCAGGCCGTCGGCCTCGTCGCCGTCGCACAGGCCGTCGGCTGCGAGGTGGCGGAGCACGCGGGCGGCCAGCTCCAGAGCCGACGCCCCGTTGGCGGGCTCCACAGCCGCGTCCATCTCGCGCGCGAGGCCGACCGGACAGCCGCGGATGATGAACCGTCCATCCAGCCCCGGGAGCCACGCCACCGCCGCCGGGTTGAAGTCCATGACGTAGATCGGCGCCGCCGCGGGTGGCACCACCTGCGCCCACCAATGATCCACGGCGTTCGCGGCGTTGCCGTCGGCGAAGAAGGCCGCGCCCCCGAACGGTGGGATGAGCGCGACAGTGCTTCCGGGACGGACCACGTCCTCGATGACGCCGGCCAGCGTCTGGGCATCGCGCTGGTCCTCCACCAGCACGATCACCGCGTGGGACGGTGCCTCAACGGGTGCCAAGGCTTTGCGCCTCCTGCGTGGCGGCGGCGTCGTCGCCGCAGCACACGCTGATGGAGCCGGGAAGGCTCCGCTGCACCAGCGAGACCGCGATCAGCAGGAGCCCGGCGACGAAGACCAGGACGCCACGCCGCGAGCGTTGCCGAAGCGCTGCCGAACGCGTCAACGCCAGGGCCGACCCACCGACGCAGATCCCTGCCACCGCCACGACGACGGTCCAGCTGAGCAGCGCGACCACGGCTTCACCCTCGGCGATCGTCGGCATCCCTCCTGCAAAGAATCCCAGGACAGCTCCAAGGTTGGGTGGCCCCAGGACCGCAAAGGCTGCGCTGAGAAGCGCCACCGCCAGGAGCACGGATGGGAGGATCCGGCGGATCACCGGGACGTCACCCACCGCCGAGGCCTCCGCTGACGGCTTGAAACGTAGGTGCGGCGATCAGGAGGAGGAGCGGAATCAGCATCGCCGCGACCGGCAGTGTCACCAACACCTTGGCCCGTGCTGCTCGCATACGCGCATGCCCAAGACGATGAGCGTATACGCCGAGTGCGAGGTGCGTGAAGGCCTGGCGCTCAGGAATGCCGACGTTGGTCGACGCCGCGGCATCGGCCAGCTGCGACAGCGTGTCGATGCCGTACGCGGAGCCGATCGCCCGGTACATCTCGACGGTGCTGCGGTGGGGGCCCGGTGCCAGACGCCGGTACGATTCCTGGTCGACGAGCCGCGCCAGCGAGGGGTCGTGCGCACATCGAGCGAGCATGCGAACGGCGTCGTGCAGCTGCAGCCCACGGGTGTCCGTGATGACGGCCACCTGCATCAGCATGTCGGCGAGGGTCGCAGAGACCGCCAACCCCGACCGGCGCGCAGCGCCGCGGAGCTCGAGCAGGCTGATCGGGAGCACCGCAAAGCCCAGGACGATCGCCAGCCAGGGCGGCGCGAGCCATGTCCCCTGCGCCGCGCGAGCGGCGGCATCGATGAGCAGACACAACGCAAACACCACGAGAGCCAGCGCTGCTGACTTGCCCACGAATGCCAGCTCTGTGTCATCCCGGCACGCACGGGCAAGCAAGCGGTCAAGGTCGAGTTCGTGCTGCGCGCGCCGCAGCCATCGCGCGTGTTTGACGGTCTGCTCGAAGCGTGTCTCGGGGAGCGGATGCCCGCGCAGCGCGGCGAGGCGGCGCCAGGCTCGCACGTCCTCCGGGAGAAAGACACCGAGCCGCGAGAGCAAGAGCCACCAGACGGCCAGCGCTCCCAGTGCCCCGGCGATGTACGGCAGCGCCTCAAGCATGAGGCCGCGACTCCTGCGACAGCATCGCTTCAAGATCCCACCGTGTCCACCGAGACGTTCTGACCACGCGCCCCACGGCGACGGTCAGCGCGCAGAAGAGCACCAGAGCGACGAGCAGCACGAGGGCTCCCGCCGGCGTGGCGTAGTACGCGCGAAACGATTCGACGCGCAAGAGCGTCGCCAGCATCACGCTCAGCAGCGCGGCCATCGCGAATATCACGGCTCGCTGTTGGGTGAGCGTCACCAGCGACTCTTCTTCGACCGCCAGCTGTGCCTCGCCGACCGGCAGCAGAACCGAGTCGATGGCGTCGATGAGCGCGTCGAGACTGCGGGTTCGTGCCCACAAGAGCACTGCACAGCAACTCTCCACAAGGGCGGATCGCGAGCGTGCGCCGCAGCGGGCAATGTTCTGGGCCATCGACCCGCCCTCGCGGAGGGGCGCCAGCACCTGGACGAGCTCAGACGGTGGTTCGCTCGAGACCTCCAGCAGCGCCGTGTCGAGCGACTGGTGCGCCAGGGCCATGCGTTCCCGCAGCGCCACAAGCTGCGCCAGAAACGCACGCTCCATGCGCAGCTGACGGCGCGCCGCGCGACCGGCGACGGCGAAGCGGCCACCCACGACAGCGGCGATCAGCAGAGCCGGAACCAGGAGCCAGACACCCGAGATCAGGCCGAGCAGCGCCGCGGCGGCCACGCTTGTGCTGCGCACCACGACCCACACTCTCCAGGGCCAGCCCAGTGCAACAGCGAGATCTCGTTCGGTTTCAAGAAACGGCGGCAGACGGCGCCGGAGTGCGGGGATCTCCGCACCGAGCACAAGAGCACAGAGCGCGAGTCCGCACCCGAGAACGATCGAAACGCCGGCAACGAGGAGGACGGAGTCCGGGATCACCACGACACTCACGGGACCGGCACAACGTCGCCTTTGAGGTGTGAGCCGATGCGGGGTGCCAGCCGATCGAGATTGCCAACGAGGTCGGTCATCCGCTGCAGGCCGCCGCCTGCCCCTTGGCGGTACACCCACTTGTGGTTGCCGCCACGCTCGACCGCCAGCACGCCGGTGACACGACGCCGGCCCTCCTGGTTGGCGATGTGCACGACGACGTGCACCGCCTGTTCCACGATGCGACGCGCAAGGCGGTCGTTGCCCGCGAAGCGCGCATTCTCCATCACATACTGCACCGCCTGGTCGATCGCCAGCTCGGCGTCCTCGGCGTGGATCGTGGTCATGCTCCCATCGTGTCCGGTCATGAGCGCCTTGCAGACCGCGGCCATCTCGTCGCCGCGCGACTCGCCGAGCACGAGGCGGTCGGGTTGGAAGCGCAGAGCGTGGCGCACCAGGTCGAACATGCTGACGTGCTGTGTCGCCGCCTCGGCGCGCACCGATGGGATCGTCGAGATCGCGGTGGTCAGCGCGTGCCACGGTTCGCCGTCACCCCGGTCCTGATCGAGATGCAGCTCGGCGCCGTCCTCGACGACGACGATGTGCTCCGTCTGCGGGACCATGCCGCACAGGACGCGAAGGAGGGTCGTCTTGCCGCTCGATGTTCCACCGGCGATCATCACGTTGGCCCTGCCGCAGACGCACGCCTCGACGAACTCTGCGACGCCCAGCGGCATCACCAGCTGCGCCACATAGTCGGAGAGGTCGCGCACCTTGGAGCGGGCCGGCACGCGAATCGCAGCCTTGACTGCGGCACGCCCGGAGACGGCAGGGCGTTTGGCGACGCAGATTCGGATGATGCTTCCAATGTTTGCTTCAGCGATTGGTGAGGCATCGGTGATCGTCTGGTCCCCGGTGACACCGCGAAGGCGGATCAGACGCCGGAAGAACTCCAGCACCTCATCATCCGAGGCGAACGGACCACCGATCAGCAGCAGCTTCCGCCCTACCGTGCTCACCATCCACATGTCGTGACGGAAACACGTGATGTTCTCGAGGTCGGCTCCGTACACCAGAAGCGAGAGTGGGTAGAGGTGCGACGCGAGAATCGCCGCGTTGCGCACAACCACCGACCGGTATTCGGGATCCGTCGACAGCTCGGACAGCGCCGCCAGCGGCAAGCCGCTTGCCTGGGGCGACTCGATGGCGCGCGTGATCGCGCGCTCGACGTCGGAGAACAGCCGTTCCTCGTGCACGACGGATGCCGGCTCGTGTTCCCGCCGTCGTTGCACGTCGCGGGCGATGACTCCCGCAACCTCACGCTCCTCCACCGAGACGTCGGGCCACCCCGACGACGGCAGCGTCGCCGCCGGCCCCTCCGGATCCAGGCCGGGCGTCAGATCGGCGCCGAGGGCTATCACAGGCTGAGGTCTCGATCGATGCCGGCCATGACCACCGGCCTTCCGCTGTCGGCGGCGCGAGCGGCGCGGCGCTCGTCCCACGACCATCCCCGGCGCAACGAGAGATCGGGCAGCTCTCGCCGCAATGACTCCGCAAGCAGCCGCTGCAGCGCGCGACCACGCTGCTCACAAATCACCACCTCACCACGCCGCATCCGTGCGCCGCGAAGCACGTCGAGGCTGCGCGACACGAGCGCGGGCTCGTCCCGGAGCACGACGAACACGCGCGCGAAGGTGCTGCAGATCGCGTCTGCCGCCGCGCGCGGTGATCGAAGCCCCGGGTGTGAGAGCGGGTGGCCGAGATCCGCGACCACCGTGCCGTAGTCGAGACCGCGCATCGCTCCGCCCACCCGCCGGAGGCACTCGACGATGTCGAACCCGAAGGTGCCGCGCAATCCCGGCACCACCCGAAGACGTGGACGTCCCGGCACGGGTATCGACTGGGCGTCGAGCTCCGGTGGGGTTGCCTGCCGCTCTCCGAGACAGTTGGCGATGCTGCGGTCGCCGACGGGCAGATATAGGAGGTCCGCGATCGTGCCGCCCTCCATGTCGCAGTCGACGAGAGCGACGGTCCGGGTCGCCGCAAGCGTCCATGCGACGCTGACCGCCCACGACGTCGACGTCTGCCCCGCCCGCGTTGTGCAGACAGCGATGGTCGTGGTCATGGCGGACCTGTGGCCGACGGGCCGGGTGCAGCGCACGGACTGCCGCAGAGCAGGCGGATGGCATCACCCGAGCCCACGGGCGGACCGTCCACCCGCGTCCCCGGCGCAACGCGCGCGACATGAAGCGGAACATTCGACGAGCCGACAGCCACCCACGCCTGCTCGTCGCCGGCAGGCACCAGCAACGTGAGGGCTCCCGCGTTGACGGTCTCGATGAGAACTCCGCGGCCGATCAGCGCCTGCTGCCCAGCGTACGAGGCAAAGACGTCGACGGTGTCTCCCGCACTCAGCTGCGGCGCGGCCTGAACGCTGACGGCGACCTCGGCCTGCGCCGAGGTGGGCACCAGGTCGTCCTGGCGCAGGATGTCACCGGCGGTCAGATCCCGTGCGTACCGGCTCGCGTGCGCATCCGGGCCGCGGGTCTCGTAGTTGAATGCGTCGCCGTTCGCATGCACCTCCACACGCTGCACGTCCGACGCCGCGTACGTCGCACCCCCCGTGACGTTGTGCGTCAGCACGAGAACGCCGATCGTCGCCGTCGCATTGGCATGTTCCGTGTAGACGATCACCCCAAGCACGGCCGCGATGACGAGGGTGAGCAGCGCGGCCGCCGCCGCACGGCGTCCGCTCATGCGTGCGCCATCGCGCGCGAGGGCGTGCACGTCATGGGGGAGCGGATCCCCAGCAACGGTTGCCCGCCGATTCGTGCGCTGCCGGATAGTCCTGAGGAAGGAACGAGCATGGATTGATCGCCTTCGCCCCGACTCGGACCTCGAAGTGTAGGTGAAAGCCCGTGGAACAGCCGCTCATGCCCTCGAAGCCGATGACGGTTCCCGCCTGCACCGAGGCGCCATCGGCGGCAGCGAAACCTTCGAGATGTCCATACAGGTACTCCACATCGCCCGCGTCGATCTCGCCAAAGTGGCCGAGACCACCATGCGCGCCGATGGGAAAGGAGCACGGCACCGCGCCACCGTCCTGTGCATGAAATGTGCCCGCGGCCACCGCCCGGACCGGGGTCCCGGCCGGGCAGACGAGGTCGATCCCGGTGTGCGGATGCTCGAACGGTGTGTCGCCGAAGCCCTGGCTCACCTGCAGGTCCGGGCACTCGAGCGGCACGACCGCATCGCTCCCGGACCCCGACGTTGCGACGTCTGTGCCGAGCGCGTCGATTGGAATAGCGCTTGCCACCAACGCGGCAACCAGGGCAACGAGCGCAAGGGCGATCGCAACGGCGGCCGCGGCGGCACAGCCGCAGCCGAATGTGTGCCGATCTCGAGATCGCGAGCGCGCTGCCGCTCGAAGCAGCGCCTGCCGCGCCAGCGCCCTGGCCGCAGCTCCCACAGCCGGCGCGGCCATCGATCAGCGTTCCGATCGAGTGGCTGCGGCAACATCAGCGGCCGCAGACGTGCCTGCGACAGCGAGCAGCGCGTCACCCGGGAGCACGCTCACCACGGCGCGCTCAGCACCGGAGAGAAGCACCGCGCGCCCCGTGACGGGCGGGCAAACTGCCGCCGTCTCCTCATCGGTCAGGCCGAACGCATCCCTGACGCCGGAGACTGACGCCTCCTCAACGCCCAGCACGACCTTGGTCGCGGCAGTCGCCGCCAGCGTTCGTCCCAGATCGGTGCCGACGAAGTCATCCACACGCTGCGAGCACATCCACACGCCTGCGCCGTACTTGCGCGCCTGCCGCACGAGCCGCCCCAGCACATCGCCGGCATCGGGATCCGACGTCACCCGGTGTGCTTCGTCGACCACCACCAGAAAGTGCGTGTGCCGCACGCGGAGAGCCGCAAGCACAGCGGTGAGCACCACCGCGAGGGCCGGAGTCAGGTCAGAACCGTACGCGAGTGACAGCTCGCGGAGCCCGATCGCGATCGACGACGCACCCACGGCAAATGTCGACGGCCGATCAAAGATCGCCGCCTGGTCACCCTGCACGAACCGGCTGAGCCGCGCGCTGACGAGGCGGCAACGCTCGACCTCCCGTGCCGACAGCACCGGATCCATCAACTGTGTGTCGAGGAAGGCGAGCAGTTCGCTCAGCACGGGTTCGAGCCCGACGTGGGGCTGCCGCGACCTGAAGAACGCGGCGAGCTGACCATGGAGCCAGCCGAGGTCCTCGTCAGGCAGTCGCCGTATCGGGCGGCCGTCGCGAACACCTCTCTCGTCGCCCGCCATCACGCTCAGCACCGGCAGCACCAACCCGGCGGCCACGTCGGGCGCCAGCGTGGATCCAGGTCCGAGCGGGTTGAGGGCGTCGTCACCCAGCTCGAGATGCGTCCCTCCGATCGACGACATCACCCGGCGGTACTCGGAGTCGGGATCGATGACGACGGCTGACGCGCCCTGCAGCACGTGTCGCACCAGCAGCGTCTTGGCCGTCACGCTCTTGCCGGCCCCGGAGCTGCCCACGATGATCGCGTTGTGGTTTGGACGCGTCCAGACCGAGGCGTACACCGGCGCCCCCGTCAGCTCGCTCACGCCAACCAGCGGTTCGCGCATGTCGAGGAACGGCGTTCCCAGGGCGGGAAGAAGACAGGCCGCGACACCATCCGAGGTGAGCAGCAAGCTGCGGCGGAGCGGCGCCCCCCCCGGCGACGCCGCGACGGCGGGCAGCATTCCGGGCGTTGTTGCCACGACTGTCTCGAACCCGTGGCCCGCGAGCAGCCCTTGCACTCGCTCGGCGCTCTCGAGTGCACCGCAGCCGTCAACGGCCACAAGCCCGAGCGTCAAGGCGACGCGGCACGGCTGGACCTCGCGCCGGGCGATCGCCGCCAGCGTCTCGGTGGTGTCGGCCGCCGCCACCTGGTTGTCCACACCGTTGTTGCCTTCACGCGCGGAATAGCGCTGCAAGGCGAGGCGGCGGTCAAGCGCCTTGCGCACCACGGCCGTGGAGACGGGAAGCACATGAAGCGTCGCCACGCCACGCGCACGCGCGCGGATGAGCGCCTCGACCACCATTGCCGGATGGACGACGGGCGGCAGCTTCGTCGCCACCAGCACCACCTGGTGCTGGTCCCCCAGCCGGAGCACGCCGTTCACATCCGACGCCGCCTCGGCACAGCCCAGCACGGTCTGCCGCAAAAGGGCGGCCATATCATCGCGATCGGGCACGCTGACGGCGATCCCGGCACCCGTGGCCAGGCGCTGCGCCAGCCTCAGCACGCGCGCGGCCTCCGAATCCGCCGTTTCGGCCAGATGTGGTGTGCGGAGGCTGCAGGTGTGCGGGATCCCGTCGGCGCCCGCAAGTCCTGGCGAGAACACCACATGGTGACGAAACCCGAGGCTCTGCTCCGCCACCGCCTCGCACAACGACCGCTCGAACTCCCAGAGCGGACTCCGCGGCCGGCCCTCCGTTGCCCGGTCGTACGCGAGACGCGCGCGATGGCCGTCATGGTGGCTGACAACCGTGAGCAGCTGCGCCGGGCAGTCGACGGCCAGAAGCCACTCGATGGCTCGTCGCGACCAGGAGGCGTAGGCGTCCCCGGTCGGGGAGCCCTGCGGACCCTCGAGCAGAAGAACGGCACGTGCA
>DASUWI010000082.1:0-43323 GCA_036378495.1 Candidatus Dormiibacterota bacterium | reverse complement strand
TCGTGCACGATGAAGTACAACCCCGTGGTGGACGAGCAGCTGGCGGCGCTCGACGGCTTCGCAACCCTGCATCCGTACCAGAACGCAGAGGACGCGCAGGGCGCGCTGCGATTGATGTGGGAGCTGGAGCAGCTGCTGTGCACGCTCACGGGCATGGCCCGCATGTCACTGCAGCCCGCGGCCGGCGCCCACGGCGAGTGGACCGGGCTGCGGATGATCCAGGCCCACCACGCCGCACACGGCGACACGTCACGCACCACAGTGCTCATCCCCGACTCGGCGCACGGCACCAACCCGGCATCGGCCGCTGCCTGCGGGCTCGATGTCGTGACGGTGAAGAGCAGCCCCCACGGCACGGTCGACGTCGACGACTTCAAAGCACACCTCAGCGAACGCGTCGCCGCGGTGATGCTCACCAACCCCAACACGCTCGGCGTCTTCGAGACGGACATCCTGGAGCTGGCGCGCGCGGCCCACGCGGCGGGCGCGATGCTGTATTACGACGGCGCCAACCTCAACGCCCTGGTGGGGGTGGCGCGTCCTGGTGACATGGGCTTCGACGTCGTGCACCTCAACCTGCACAAGACGTTCTCCACGCCGCACGGTGGCGGCGGCCCGGGCGCGGGTCCGGTGGGCGTGGTCGAGCGGCTCGTGCCCTTCCTGCCGGTGCCCACGGTGGAGCGCGACGGCGAGCTGTTTCGTCTGGACGACTCGCATCCGCAGAGCATCGGCAAGGTCCGCTCCTTCTATGGGAACTTCGGCATGCTGGTGCGGGCGTACGCCTACATCCGCGCGTACGGCTCGAGCATCGACGGCGTGGCACGCGACGCCGTGCTCAATGCGCGGTATCTGCAGTCGCGTGTCGCGGATCTGTTCCGCATGGCGGTGGGCGATCCCTGCCTGCACGAGTTCGTCGCCAGCACCAAGGGCGGGCGCGTGGCGGGGCTGCGCGCCGTGGACGTGGCCAAGCGCCTGCTCGACTTCGGCATGTACGCGCCCACCGTCTACTTCCCCACCACGGTGCCGGAGGCCTTGATGTTCGAGCCCACCGAGACCGAGCCCAAGCAGAGCCTCGACGACCTCGCCGATGCCTGCGCCACCATCGTCGACGAAGCCGAGCGCGACCTTGCGTTCGTGCAGGGCGCGCCGTACGAGACGCCGGTGCGCCGGGTCGACGAGGTGACCGCGGCACGCAAACCCGTGCTGCGCTGGTCGCCGCCCGTATGATCGACGACCTGGCCGCGCTGCACGATGAGCTGCGCACGCTGCTCGCCGAGCGCGCCATCCGCTTCGGCGACTTCGTCCTCACCAGCGGACGGCGCAGCAGCTACTACTTCGACGGCAAGCAGGTCACGCTCGACGGACGCGGTCTGTACCTCGTGTCGCGGCTGCTGCTGCAGCGCTGCCGCGAGCTGCGCATCGACGCCATCGGCGGCCTGACGCTCGGCGCCGATCCAATCGCGGCCGGCGTCGCCGCGCTCAGCGGCAGCGCGTCGCCGGCGATCGCCGCCTTCATCGTGCGCAAACAGGAGAAGGAGCACGGCACCGGGCGGGTGATCGAGGGACCGCCGCTGTCGCCGGGTGCGCGCGTGCTCCTCGTCGACGACACGCTGACCACCGGCGGCACGTTCCTGCAGGCGCGCGAGCGCGTGCTCGCCACGGGCGCGGAGATCGTCGAAGCCGACTGCATCGTCGACCGTGAGGAGGGCGGGCGCGAGGCCTTGGAGGACGCCGGGCTCGCCGTGCACGCGCTCTTCACCCGCAGCGAGTTTCCCGCGCCTGATGCCGCTCTTCCGTCGCCGCGCAGCTGAGTCCGAGCCGCTCGCGTTCACCGTCGGGGTGAGCGACCACCGCGTGCTGGTCGGCACCGACGAACCCGGATGCCGTCTGCTCGACGACATCGAGCAGTACCAGGAGTTCATCGACAGCCGGCGGGTGCCCGACGGCGGCCGCGACACCGTCGGTGTGCTGAACGCGAAGCTCGACTATGCGGACCTGGTCGACACCGCGGTCTCGGTGCTGGTGCTCGCGTTCGAGGAGCTGGTCGACCGCGGCATGCTGGCGGCCGAGGATGTGCCGCCGAAGCCCGCGGCGTCCAAGCTGCGCCGCGACCTTGCCACGTACGAGTACATCCAGGACGCGTTCGCGCGGGCAGAGATGCGATGCGAGTGGATCAGACGGGTGGACGCGCTGCTGCGCCCCATCGGCGTCGCCGTGTGCTGGCCGCAGACCTGAAGGGTTCGCGTCCTATGTGTGCACCGTGATGACGCCGGTCATCTGCGGGTGGATCGTGCAGTGGTAGGCGTAGGTGCCCGTCTGCTTGAAGGTCACGTCCCACGTCCCGCCGCCGTTGAACGACACATCGGTGAGGCACGACGCGTTGCCGCTTTCGAACGTGATGGTGTGCATGATCTGGCCGGTGTTCTTCCACTGCAGCACCAGGCCCACGCCCACCGAGGTGGTCGCCGGTGTGAACGCCAGGTTGTCCGTGGCCGCCACGGTCGCGGCCGGCGACCCGGCCTGGCTCACGGCAGCGCTGCCGGCGCTGCACGAGCCGCCGCCGCTCGACGAGCCTCCCGAGGACGAGCCGCCGCATGCGGCGAGGCCACCGGCGAGCGCGGCCACTGCGGCAAAGGACGCTGCGCGGCCGATCATCGTCCGAAGATCCCGCGGGCGATGGCGGCGCCTGCCGCTCCGGCGGCACCGGCCTCCGCCGCCTGCTGCGGCAGGTACTCGTTGAGCGCCTGAGCCAGCTTGGACAGTGGCAGTGACTGTAGCCACACGCGGCCCGGCCCGACCATCTGGGCGAGGAAGACACCGTCGCCGCCAAAGATTTTGTTCTTGATGCCGGGGACGGTGGTGATGTTGAACTGCACCGTGTCCTGGAACAGCCCGACGTGGCCGGGGTGCACGCGCAGCATCTCCCCCGGCTGCAGGTCGTAGGTGACGATCTCGCCGGAGAGCTCGACCCAGGCGCGACCCTCACCGCTGATCTTCTGCAGGCGGAACCCGTCGCCACCAAAGAAGCCCGAGCCCAGCCGCTGCTGAAACGCGATCGCGAGCTCGACGCCGTGGTTTGCGCAGACGAACGCGTGACGATGGCCGAGGTAGCTCATTCCCGGCTGGGGCGCTATGTCGATTGCGAAGATCTGCCCGGGCAGACGGGTGGCGAATGCCACCATCCCCGGCGACCCCTGCGCCGCGTACTCGGTCATGAAGATCGAGCTGCCGCCCATCGCGCGTTTGAAGACGCCGCCGATGCCGCCGCCCCCGCCGTACTGCGTCGAGGTGGTCATGGCGATGCTCGACGTCATCCACGAGAGCTCACCGGACTCGGCGAAGAGGGCCTCGCCGGGGTCGAGCGTGATCTCGAGCACCGGCATCGTGGTCCCGAGAATCTTTTCCTGCATACCGCATCCTCCGGGTTCCTGGGCGCCCGCTACGCAGTCTAGACTTGCTCGGCGTGTGGTGGTTCCTGTTGCTGAAGACGGTGCACGTCCTGTCGGCGATTGCCGCAGTCGGAGCGAACCTCACTTACGGCGCCTGGTCCGCGCGCGGCGGCCGCGACGCCGAGCACCTCGGGTTCGTGCTCCGCGGCATCAAGTTCGTCGACGACCGCATCGCCAACCCGGCGTACGGCCTGCTGCTGGTCACCGGGTTGCTGATGGCGTTTCTCGTGTACTCGATCACAACGACGTGGATCCTCATCGGACTCGGCATCTTCATCGCGATGGCGGTCGGCGGCGCAGCGGGCTACGGTCCCACGCTGAAGCGGCAGATCGAGACGCTCGACCGCGACGGCCCGAAGAGCGCGGCGTACCTCGCGGTGCAGTCGCGCGCCACCGGCATCGGGATGTTTCTCGGCGTGCTCGCGGTGGCGGCAGTGTTCGTGATGGTGTTCAAGCCCGCGGCTTGAATGAACACCATCGCCGGCTCACCGACGATCAGCCGAGCGCGTACTCGTACCCGCTGACGCTCCCGAAGAAAATGCGGTTGCCGGCCACCGCCGTGGACGACGCGATATAGGGCGGTGCTGCGAACGAGAAGAGCGAGGCGCCGGAGGCCAGCGAGTAGGCGTGCTCGGTGCCCACGGTGTCGCCGGCGAACACCACCTGGCTGCCGCTCGATCCCGATATCGCCGCGGACGCGACGAACGTGCCCGCAGAGGTTGCCGCACTCCGCCAGGTGAGGGTTCCGTTGACCGCGTCGAGGTCGTAGACGAACTTGTTGTACGGGCAGACGACGTTGCGACCCAGGATCGCCGGCGTGCAGATCGACTTGGCTCCGCTGCCCGCGTTCGCCTTGAGGTTGAACGACCATGTCTTGGTGCCGTTGACGAGATCGAGCGCGTAGAACATCTGGTTCTTGCCCGGGACATACACCTCACCATCGGTGAATCCATTCACTCCGGGGGCAGTGACCGAGGGGCCGGCGCCGACGTCGGCGTCGCCGCCGGTTGTTGTGGCAAACCGCCACACCTGCGTGCCGGCGACGGCGTCGAGCGCGTACACGGAGTCGTCCGGATTGGTGGAGCCGAAGACGTCGAGCCAGCGGCCGTTGGCGTCCTGGACCAGCGACGGCGACGACCATGTGCCGGTGCGCGTCCCACCCAGGGTCACGCCAAAGCTGTTGAACGACCACTTCAGCGTGCACTGACCGTTGCTGTTGCCCACGCCGTTCACCGCCCACTCGTGGCCGAAGTTGTGCTTCTCCCCCGTGCCGATGTCACCGAAGAAGACGACGTCACCGGTGCCGTCGACATTGGCGACCATTGGCGAGGACTCGATGAAGCCGGTCGTGGTGAACGTGCAGATCTGGTGTCCGGTGGTCGCGTCGAGCGCATACAGCTTGAAGTCGTGGGTGCCGAAGTAGACGACGCCGTGCGCAACCACCGGCGTATCGCGGACCGCCCCCGGCGCCTTGAATGTCCACACCGGAACGCCGGTGGTTGCGTTGATCGCCATCACGGCGGCCGGCTTGCCCTGGGTTGCCGCATACACGAGGTCGGCGCCGACCGTGCTGTTGAAAGCCACCACCGGCGAGGCGACGATACCGCTGGATCCGGGCGTGACGAGCGTCTTCCATTTCTGCGTGAGACCCGACACGTTCGAGGTGTTTGGCGAGGTGTCCGGTGACACACCCGAGTGCGCCTGGTCATGACCGAAGCTCGGCCAATCGTCGGAGCCCTGTGCCTGTGCGCTGAGCGGCAGCGCGCTCACCGCAGCCCCAATGGCCGCAAGCACCGCAAGCATTCGCCACCGCCGCGCACGCGTGCGCAGACGCCATCTCGACACCGCATTGGATTGCCTCGACATGGCCCGCCCCCGTAAGCACAACTCCCTGCGGCCGGTAGTGTGCCACCGCGGCGGCGGGAGGTCAAAGACCCAGGCTGGTCTTGGCGATGATCTCCTTCATGACCTCGTCGGTTCCCGCGCCGATCCGGATCAGCCGCGAGTCGCGGAAGTACCGCGAGATCGGCGTCTCCGCCATATACCCCATGCCGCCGAACAGCTGCAGACAGGTGTCCGCAACCTGCGTCGTCACGCGGCCGACGATCAGCTTCGCCATCGATATCTCGGACACCGGGTACTCGCCCTTGTCCCATCGCTCGGCGACGGAGTACACAAAGTTCTTCGCCACCGTGATGTCGGTGTACATGTCGACGAGCCTGTGCTTGTTCACCTGGAACTTGCCGATGGGCCGGCCGAATGCCTGCCGCTCCTTGCACCACTCCAGCGTCTGCTCGAACGCGACCTCCGCGCCGGCGATCGACCCCGCCGATCCGATCAGCCGCTCGCCCTGGAGCTCCCACATCAGGTCGTAGAAGCCCTTGCCCACCTCGCCGAGCACGGCGTCGTCGCCCACCTCGACGTCGTGGAACGAGAGCTCGGCGGTGTCGCTGGAGAACATGCCCACCTTCTTGAGCCTGCGTGACACCTCGAAGCCGGGGAGATTCTTGTCGACCAGGAACAGCGTGATCCCGTGCGCACCCTCCTCCTGCTTCCCGGTGCGGCACACGAGCACGATGAAGTCGCAGCGCACGCCGTTGGTGATGTACAGCTTGCTGCCGTTGATGCGCCAGTGGCCGTCGACGCGCTCGGCCCGGGTGCGGATGGCGGCGACGTCGCTGCCGGCGTCCGGCTCGGTGATTCCCAGCGCGGCGATCTTCTCGCCCTTGATCGCGGGCACCAGGTAGCGCTGCTTCTGCTGTTCGGTGCCGAACTTGAAGATCGGGGGCGTGGCCATCTCCGCCTGCACGCTGATCGCCATGCCGACGCCGCCGGATCCGGCCCGCGACATCTCCTCGGCGAGCACGATGGCGCTGAAGTAGTCGCCGCCCTGGCCGCCGTACTTCTCCGGGTAGCGAAGGCCGAGCAAGCCAAGCTCGCCCATGCGCCGGAACACGGAGTCAGGGAAGTACTCGGCCGCCTCCCACTCCTCGGCGTGGGGCCGCAGCTCTCGGCTGACGAACTCGCGGATGCTCTCGCGCAGCGCGTCGTGCTCGGCGGTGAATGGCATCGTTGGCAGTGATCCGTTCAATCGGCGCCGTCGGTTGACGCCGATGTCAATTCTGCCACCTGCGGCTGGGCCTGCCCACCGGGCGCATACGATGGCGGCTATGTCGTGGGGCCGGGCCGCCAGGTCGATCGGCACCGCCGTCGCGGTGGTGCTGGTGGCCGGGTGTGGTTCGAGCACGCCGAAGCCGACGCCGACGCGGGCGCCGCACACGCCGGCGCCGACTCCCACCCCCCCGGCGCCGGAGAACCAGTCGGTGAGCGTCGTCACCACCGGCGTCGGCTCGTGGCAGCTGATCGCCATCCCCGTGGCCGTGCTGAAGAACAACGCAACCCGACACGGCGCGGCCACCGTGGTGGTCCACTTCACGACACACGGACCCGGCGGCGCGACCCTGGGGTCTCTCGACTCCGAGGCGGTCAACCTGGCGCCGGGCGAGACCCTCCCGGTGGCGGCGGACTGCACCGACGGCTGCAACGGGGCCACCCGCACCGACGTCATCGTCAACGTGGGCAGCTGGACCACGTCGTCCGGACCGTCGTTCACCACCACGGCCGGCGGCTACCAGTGCGGCGCCGGCGCGTGTGGCGGGGGACATGGCCAGGGGTCGGTGTCGGGGCCGATCGCGGTCACGCAGCTGGCTGCGGACGTGTCCATCGTCGCCTACGCCGTCTGCACGGACGGCGGCGGCGGCGTCATCGGCGCAGGTGTGACGCAGACCGTCTGGCCTGGGGGAACAAGCGCCAAGGTGACCGTTCCGGTCATCGTCAACGGCAACCCCGCAGCCTGCCAGCTGGGGGCGTCGGCAGGCTGGTAATCGCCTGCCACGGCTTGCGGACGCCCCTTGGCGCTGTGGTAGGGTGCCTCGGTCGCACGCAGGCCCTCGTGACGTCGACTCACCACACACGGTAGTTCTGGCTCGGGCCGAGGGCTGCGACCCACCGCCCATGAACGCGGTGGAGAAGGGTGGCCGCGTTCGTATCCCTGGGTGGGGCGGGCCGGTCCGTTCAGGGCCGATTGGCAGGAGAAGAGCTTCATCGTGGGATTTCCCGGACGATGGAGGGGGCTCGCGATGGGCGTCGTCGCGCTCATCGCCGGACCCGTCATCGCCATCGTGCTGGCGTCCGGGCCCGCGGGACGGCCGCCGGCCGTGATGGACAGCCGGGTGCAGGCGGAGTCGGACCAGCAGACATCGGAGCCCGCGCACGAGAACCTGTACGAGCTGCGGCCGCGGACGCCGCTGCCATCGCCGACGCCCACGCCCACCCCGACGCCCCAGCCGACCCCGACGCCGACGCCGGTGCAGCACGTCCCACGCATCGCCATCCCGCCGGCCGCCAGCGGCGACATCGCCTCGATCATCCGCGCCGCGGCGGCGCAGTACGGTGTCAGCGGCGACTGGATGGTGGAGATCGCGACCTGCGAGTCCACCCTCCGCTCCAACGCGTACAACCCGGTGGGACCGCACTACGGGCTGTTCCAGTTCCTGATGTCGACCTTCAGGGCCAACGGGGGGACCAACATCTGGGACCCCGCCGATCAGTCGAACGTCGCTGCCCGCATGCTGGCTCATGGCCAGGCGTGGCAGTGGGCCTGCGCCTGACCCGCGCGCGCCATTAGGGCTGCCGGCCCATACACTCGGGGCTGTGAGCGACGACACCGTCGATCCGCTGCGGGAGACGCTGATCGAGCGCCGCAGCATCCATCAGGGGCGCCTCCTCCACGTGTTCGACGACCGTGTGCGGCTCGAGGATGGGCGCTCCACGCATCGCGAGGTGGTGGAGCACCCCGGCGCCGTGTGCATCGTCGCGGTGGACGACGAAGGCCGCGTGGCCATGGTCAGGCAGTGGCGGCACCCAGCGCGGCGTGCGCTCTGGGAGCTGCCCGCAGGCACCCGAGACCACGCCGGCGAACCGCCGGAGACCACCGCGTCTCGCGAGCTCGGCGAAGAGATGGGCGCGGCCGCCTCCAGCTGGCGGAGCCTCGGAGTCTGGCCGCTGGCACCGGGGTACTCCAGCGAGGTGATGCATTTCTACCTGGCCCAGGGCATCTCGGCCGTGCCCGGCGAGGCCGACCCCGACGAGCAGCTGGAGCGCTCCTGGTGCCCTCCCGAGGAGGCGGAACGGCGCATCCGCGCCGGTGAGGTCGACGTCAAGACGGTCGCGGGGCTGGCCGTGGCGGGCTTCCCGGTGGCGACGCTGCCGGACGCCGCGCCTGCTGGGGCCGATGGCTGACGATCCCGACCGCCTGATCGCCCGCGCGATCGAGAGCGTGCTCGAATCCGTCCCGGACGTGGCCGGCGCGGACACCGCCACCGCCGAGGCGAGCCCCAAGGCGCAGCCATGGGCCGAGACCGGGGCCCCCGCAGGCCGCAACAAACGTCCGCTGGAAGACCTGCTCGCCGAGTACGCGGCGCGCGTGGCAGCCGCACCTGATGCCCAGGCGGTCCTGCCTGAGGAGCCGCGGCCCGGCGAGGCCTACCTCGAACGGCTCTCGGGGGGAGGCGGCGGCTCGCGCCGCGGCAGCAAGCGGCGGTGGCGCGGCGGCAGGCGCCGCCGGGGCGGCCGCAAGGGTGGCGGCGGGGGCGGCAGCGGCGGCGGGTGACCACAGCGCCCGAACGCGCCGATGTGGCCGCGGTGCTGTTCGACTACGGCGGCACGCTCGTCACGTTCCACCGGCCGGACGCCGCCCTCGACGCCGCGTTCGCCGGGATCGAACGGCTGCTCCGCGACCGCGGGCAGGCGCCACCGCCCTCCAGGGTGCTGCTGACCGACGTGCACGACCGTGTCGAGAACGCGTTCGCCGCACACCAGCGGTCGGGGCGGCTGGAGGAGATCAACCTGGCTGCCGAGGCGAGGCATGCGTACGCCGACCTCGGCCTGGAGCTCGATGACGAGCTTCTCGACGAGGTCCTGCACATGGAACAGGAGGCGTGGTGGCAGGGCGTGACCGTCGACCCCGAGGCCGTGCCCACCCTCGACGCCCTGCGCAGCCGCGGGCTCCGGGTGGGCCTCTGCTCCAATGCGCCCTATCGGGTGCGGTCGATGCATGACCAGCTGGCCCACTTCGGCCTCGACGGCCACCTCGATTCGGTCACGTTCTCCGGTCAGGTGGGCTGGCGCAAGCCCTCGCCGCGGATCTTCCAGGCGGCGACCGAGGCGCTCGGTGTGGCG
This sequence comes from Candidatus Dormiibacterota bacterium, assembly GCA_036378495.1. Taxonomy (GTDB): domain Bacteria; phylum Chloroflexota; class Dormibacteria; order Aeolococcales; family Aeolococcaceae; genus JAFALX01. The sequence goes on along the minus strand of DASUWI010000082.1, from coordinate 33,634 downwards.
GCGGCCAGGACGGTCATGGTCGGCGACAGCCTGAGCGACGACGTGGACGGGGCGCGGAACGCCGGCATGCAGGCGGTGTGGCTGCGTCGCGGGACAGATGCGCACGTCGGGCCATCGTCCGCCTCCCCAATCTCTACAATCGACCGGCTGTCCGCACTTACTTTCTTACTTTTCGGTACAGCGGCGCTATAATATCTACTGCTTCGTGGAGGTAGAACCTTACACAGCGCTTGTCGGTGCGACAGCGCATTAGCCCAGGTCGGTTTCTCGGGCGGGTAGGCGTCAATGGAATTCAAGGAATTCTTGAAACTCAGTTGCCAGAAGCGAGGGCTCTCGCTGCATCGCCTCGCGCTTCTCTGCGACCTCAACCAGATCTACTTCTACCAGAGCATCAACAAGAACAAGGAGAACCCGCCGCCCTGGGTGCTGCGGCGCGTGGCGCCCCACCTCGGCGTCACGTACGTCGACCTCCTGCTGTGCGCCGGCTACCTGATGGAGAGCGACATCACCGACTGGGAGGATCGCGCTCAAGCGGAATACGCCGAGCTGGACGCCTAGCCTCCCGGGCGTGCGACGATCGCCGCGTGGAGCCGCGCGGCATCATCCACATGGACCTCGACGCGTTCTACGCGTCGGTGGAGCAGCTGCGGCGGCCTGAGCTCCGCGGCCGCCCGGTCGTGGTCGGCGGCGCCGATGCCGGCGACGGGCGCGCCCACCTCCGTCGCGGCGTCGTCAGCGCCGCCTCCTATGAGGCACGCGTCTTCGGCGTCCGCTCCGCGATGCCGCTGCTCACCGCGCTGCGGCTCTGCCCGCAGGCGGCCGTCGTTCCCGTTGACTTCCGTGCCTACCGCGCCGCGTCGCGATCGGTGTTCGCCATCGCCCGCGAGTACACCCCGCTGATCGAGCCACTCTCCCTCGACGAGGCGTTTCTCGACGTCACCGGGTCACGCCGTCGGTTCGGTCCGCCCGAGGAGATCGCCCAGACGATCCGCCGGCGCGTGCTCGACGAATGCTCGCTGCACGCGTCCTTCGGCGTGGCCACCTGCAAGACCGTGGCCAAGATCGGATCCGATCTGGAGAAGCCGCGGGGCTTCGTCGTCGTCCGTCCCGGTGACGAGGCCGCCTTTCTCGCCCCGCTGCCCCTGCGCAGGCTGCCCGGCCTGGGCCCGGCGACAGAGACGGCGCTCGGCGGGCTCGGCATCCACACGCTTGGCGAGCTGGCCGCGCTGCCGCTCGAGGTTGTGCAGCGCCGGGTGGGCGCCGCCCAGGGACGGTCGATCTGGGAGCGTGCCCGCGGTATCGACACGGCGACCGTCGTGCTGCCGGGGCGCCCGCAGAGCGTGTCACGGGAGGAAACGTTCGACCGCGACGTCAGCGCACGCGCCCAGCTGCTGCAGCGGATCGCCGAGCTGAGCTCCGACGTGGCCGGGCGTCTCCGCGCCGGCGGCTGGACCGCGCGGACGGTCACCCTCAAGCTGCGCTACCACGACTTCGCCACCATCACACGGCAGCACTCGCTGCCCGCGCCCACGTCCGCCGATGTCGCCGTGCGCGACACCGCGACGGCCCTCCTGAACGCCGCCTGGAACCATGCCCCCATCCGGCTGCTCGGAGTCGGCGTCGCCGGCCTCGAGGAGGCGTCGCAGCTCAACCTGTTCACCGCGCCCCGCGAAGGGCGCATCGATCACACGCTCGACTCGCTTCGTGCCAGATTTGGCACCAACGCGATACGCCGAGGCGTCGCCGGTGGCCTCCGCGACATGGACTGGCGCGCCGACGACCTTCGCTCGGTCAGCTCCGACGACGCGGACTAGCGCCGTGCGCGGCGGGCCTGGCACACCGCAAACGAACGCGCGTCAGTCCGTATCGTCGAGGTACTGAACGATCTCGGAGTCCCAGATCTGGCGCGCTGCCGTGACGGCTTCCGCCACGACGGCGACGCGCTCCTCGGGCCATGCGAGCAGCGCGGCGATCTCCGTGTTGGTGGCGCTGCGCCCGAGCTCGTGACGCAGGTTGAGCTCCGCATCCTCGTAGCTCTGCGCGTCGCGTACGAACGCCTCATCGGAGCGACGCTCGATCTCCGCCTCCTCGATCGCGGCCTCGAGATGCACACCGATGACGCGGCCGACGTAGCGATGCAAGCCCTCGGGCGGCCCGCCGCGGTCCGCGTACTCCGACACGGCGACGATGGCGGCCACCGACGCCTCCTGGAACAGGTCGACCACGTCGACGCCGCGGTCGCGCCGCGTCAGCACCTCGTCGAGTGCGACGCGCAGCTGGTCCTGCACCAGCCGCTCCCGGGCGGGCCCCGCAGCCGCGGCGCCCGGCAGCAGGTGGCCGACCTCCTCGAGGTCCAGCGCCGGCACGGCGCGAACCTGGGCCGCGAGCGCGTCGAGATCGGTGTCGTCGGCATGCATCACTGATGTTGTTGTCCCACCTCGGCGCGGCGGCCGAAACGTGCGGCAAGCTGCTCGCAGGCCCGCGCCGTCTCGCGCCGCGCCGGTCCCACCGACGACATCTCGACCGCGCGCGAGAGCGGCCCGCCACCGATCGTGTAGCGCGCGCCGATCTCGACGGAGCAGCCACCGCGCACCGGGCGCACGTCCACTGTGATGGTGAGGTCGAATCCCTCTTCGAGCTTCAGCGCGAGGCGGCGCGGCGCATCGATCTCCTGGCACACCAGCACGCCCTTCAGCCGCTTGCCGAGAAAGCCGACCTCGACCGCGAAGCGCGAGCCCGGAGCGAGCGTGGGGCCGTCGATGTGACGCAGGCTGCGCACCGCCGGCAGCCAGTCCGCATGCTCGAGATCGCTGATCACCTCGAAGGCCTCTTCCGGCGGCACCGGCAGCGTGACGTCGGAGTGCGTTTCGACCATCGACCTAGTAGAACACGGTGGCGAAATCGCCGGCTCGGCGGAAACCCAGGCGCTCGTACAGGCGCAGCGCACCCGTGTTGGTGTTGTTGACGTACAGGCTGCACACCGGCACCTGGCGCAAGACGGTGCGGCACATCACCGCGAGCGCCGCGGTGGCCACGCCGCGCTGCCGCTTGCCAGGATGCGTGTACACGCCCTGGATCTGCACCGCTTCCGGCGTCCAGGCACTGAGCTCGGCTTTGAAGATGACGGTGTCGCGCTCGGTCCACACCCAGCTCCAGCCGAGGTCGACGAGCGAGGTCATGCGCGCGGTCCACGCCGCCGGGTCCATGGGCAGCGGGTCGCCCATCTCCTCGCGATGCATCGCGGCTGCGGCGACGGTCAGCGCCTCCACGTCGGCGCGTGTCGCGAGGCGCACCGGGCTCGCGACGTCCGGCAGCGCCACGTCGCGCGTCAGCGTCAGCAACGGCTGTGGGTCGCGCACGTCGCGCGGCCGGCGCACCGGAAGCAGCGCGTCGCGCAGCGCGATCACGGCATCGCGCGGACCGACCAGCATCCGCGGTGGCGACTTCGCGCACGCCGCCTCCGCAAGACGCCACGCGTCCTGCCGGTCGGAGATGCAGGGAACCGCGAGGGCGCCGGCGAGGATGGCCGCCCGGAGGGAGTCGCCGTCGCGCACTCCCCACCAATCGGCGTACTCAACGCCGAGGCGGAGCTCGCTCCGCAGGTAGACGTGGATCACCGGGTCCATATCGAGGAGTCGCCGCAGCGGGACGGTATCGGCACTCCTCAGCCGCTCGACGCTCACCACCGACCTCGTCGCCATGCGCCGATTTTCCCGCGGTCGCACGGCCAACGGCGAGACGGGAGCCGCCCGCTATCCTCTCGGGCGATGCACCGCCTCCGGGTGCCGCTCCGGCGCAGGCTTGGCGCCGCACCGTTGGTCGCGGCGCTGTCCATCTCGATTGGTGCGTGCGGCTCCGCCACCCCGGCGCCGCCGCGGGCGACGGTCACGCCCACCAGCCCCACCCCGGCAGCGCTCACCCAGTTCCAGGCGTCCACCTTCACGGTGACCGTGCCCCGAGGGTGGATCGATCGCACCAGCGACGGCCAGGCGGCCGCCTCCATCAACGCCGCCGCCGGCACGCTGCAGATGCTGCTGATGGCGCCGCAGACAGGAGCGAACGTGAGCAACGAGCACATCGACGTCACCACCGTGGCCCAGCCGGTGCCCGACGATCAGCTGGCCTCGTACCTGCAGAGCGTGGGCCAGAACGGCGCCACGTCGGTGACCACCCCCCAGCCGTTCAACCTCGACGGCGCCACCGGCCTGTTCGTCACCTACAACCTCACCGCCAGCGCCTCGCCGCCCGCTCAGGCGCCGGTGCTCATGGTGGAGGACATGCTGGTCAACCACGGTGGCCAGACGTACGAGATCGTGCTGAACACGGCGCAAGCAGACTTCCCCTCGCAGACGAGCGCGCTGCAGGAGGTGCTCGCCTCCTGGCACTGGCATTGAGCCCAGCCGAGGAGCATGCGGTCCGCTAAGTTGCTGACAGTGGTGGCTGCAACGATCGCATCCGCCTGCGCACCGGCAGCCGCGGCACGCACGAGTCCGCCGGTGAAGCCCGCACCCACGCCGGCCAAGACCGTTGCCTTCTGGCTCACCGTGCCGCCGGGTTGGAGCGACGCCACCAGCAACGCATCGGTGATCGCAGCCGTCCGTCCCGACGGCAACCTGCTGATGCTGCTTCGCGGACCGGAGCCGACGCCGGCGGTGCGCGGCGTCAGCGATGTGACGCCGATCGTCGTCGTCACCGAGCTGCGCCAACCGCTTGCGGCGTCGCAGGTGGACACCTATCTGCAGAGTGTCAAGGCCGCCGGTGCCTCGGACATCAGCACGCCGATGCCCACGACCGTCTCGGGCGGCGCCGCCACCGCCATCACGTATCAGTCGACGCTGGACGGGACGGCGGTGCAGACCAAGGACGTCGTGGTTGCGCACGGCGGGGCCATGTACGAGATCGAGCTCATCACCTCGCGGAGCCAGTTCAGCGCGCAATCACAGCTCTTCGACCAGCTGCTCAGCCGCGACTGGGCATGGGTGACGGCCGACTGACCTCGGGCGGAGCCCGCTCCGATCATTGGTACGCTTCGGCCGACGTGCTGATTCTGATGAACGTGAACGCAACGCCCGAAGAGATCCAGAACGTCGCGGACCACGTGCGCGCACAGGGGTTCCGGCCCATCGAGCTGCCCGGCGCCGACCGCCTCGCCATCGGCGTGCTGGGGAGCAACCCGGTGTCGATCCGCGACTCGATCGTCGACCTGCCCGGTGTGCTCGACGCCATTCCCGTCAGCAAGCCGTACAAGCAGGTGACACGCGAGTGGCATCCTGGGGACACGATCGTGGACGTCTCCGGCGTGCGTCTCGGCGACGGCAGCTGTGCGGTGATGGCGGGACCGTGCGCCGTGGAGGGCGCTGACCAGGTGCTCACCACCGCGAAGGGGGTGGCCGCCGCCGGGGCCGCCATGCTGCGCGGCGGCGCCTTCAAGCCCCGCTCGTCGCCGTACTCCTTTCGCGGGCTCGGGCTCGAGGGCCTGCGCTATCTGGCCGAGGCCCGCAAGCAGACCGGCCTGCCATTCGTCACCGAGGTGCTCAACCCATCCGACGTCGAGAACGTGTCCGAGCACGCCGACATGCTCCAGGTGGGAACCCGCAACGCTCAGAACTTCTCGCTGCTCGAGGCCGTCGGTGAGTCGAGGCGCCCCGTGCTGCTGAAGCGCGGGCTCAGCAACACCATCGAAGAGTGGCTGCTGGCGGCGGAGTACATCGTGGCCCACGGCAACCCCAACGTCGTGCTCTGCGAGCGCGGCATCCGCACCTTCGAGGCCAGCACCCGGAACACGCTCGACCTGAGCGCGGTCCCGGTGGTGAAGTCGCTGGCGCACCTGCCGGTCGTCGTCGACCCGTCGCACGCCACCGGTCACCGGCACCTGGTGGGGCCGATGGCGCTGGCCGCGCTGGCCGCGGGAGCCGATGGACTGCTGATCGAGGTGCACCCGGACCCCGAGCGCGCGCTCAGCGACGGGGCGCAGTCGCTGACGCTGCCCATGTTCGACGACCTCATGGCGCGGTTGCAGCGCCTTGCGGTGGCGCTGGATCGGCGTCTCGCGACAGCGCCGTCACCGGAGGTGCCGGCCGGCCGGGCTTAGCATGGGGCTCGCCTTCGGGCAGCACCATGCCGATCTTCCGTCGCAAGCCCGCCCCTCCCGCCACGGCGCCGCCCAGCGGGCTCCGCTGCCAGGCGCAGGGATGTTCGAGCACCGACGCCATGGCGTGCAGCTACCGCGATCGCCGCGGGCGCGGCTGCCGTGCCGTGTTCTGCGCCGATCACACCGTTTTGGTCGATGATGTCGCGTACTGCCGGCGCCACGGCGGCACCATGCGTGCCCTCGGCGCCAAGGCCAGGGTGCGCGCCGGGCTCCCCGACATCGACAACCGCGGGCCGTCGCTGGTGCAGCACGTGGGCTCCGCGCTGGATGAGGGCATCCGCACACGGCTGCGCGTGGCCGCGCTGCCCACCGAGCAGGTGATCGCCGATGCCGACGTGACCAAGGCCTTCAACGCCGACCGCAGCTCACGCTGGGAGCGGAGCTGGCGGCTGGTCGACGACACCGGTGTGGTGGCGAAGATCACCCTCTTCGTCACCGAGGAGGCGCCGGACACGCTCGCGGTTCGGCTGGGGTCGCGCATCGCCTTCCGGGACGTGCCGCCGTGGATCAGCCGCCGGGCGCGCGGGGAGCGCCTGAGCGAGATGCAGGACGAGGAGGCGCGGCGCCAGTTCTATGCGGAGCTGGAGGCCACGATCGCCACCGAGATCGCCAGCGCACGGGAGACCTCCGAGCACCCCGCCTGGGCAGGCTGACCCCTCCCCCGCGCCTCCCAGCCTCCGAGCCGGTTCTCATGCTTCTGTAAGGCGCGCGCGTCACGATCTACGGCGATGGAACCCGAGGTCGCGGCTGCGGCGCGCTCGCGCGAGGAGGCTCGGACGCGCGCGCGCCGGCTCACGTGGTGGGCGGCGGCCGCCGCCGCGGCGGTGACCGGCATCGGCGCCGGGCTTGCCGTGGCCAGCATTCCGGGCCACGCCGTCGACCAGACCCAGGCCGCGGCTCCGCCCGCTGAGAGCGGTGGCTCGGGCGACACGGGCGGTGGGTTCAACCCACCGGCGCAGGCCCCCCAGTTCGGCGGTTCGACGCCGGTCATCGTGTCCGGAGGCTCCTGACGGTCGGGCCGACTCCGCTCTGGTACGCCACGCGGGGCAGCGGCTACGCGGCGCTCCTGCTGCTGTCCGCCGTGGTCGTGCTCGGCCTCCTCATGTCGGCGCGCTGGCACTCGGCGACGTGGCCTCGGTTTCTCACGCAGGCGCTGCACCGCAATCTCTCGCTGCTGACCGTGGTATTCGTCGCGATCCACATCGCCACCTCGATCATCGACCCCTTCGCCGGCCTCACGGTCAAAGACGCGGTGGTACCGTTCACCGCCGGCTACCGGCCGCTGTGGCTCGGCCTTGGCGTGGTCGCCATCGAGCTCTTCGTGGCGATCGTCGTCACGAGCCTGCTGCGGCGCCACCTCAGCTGGCGGGCCTGGCAGGCCGTGCACATGCTGGCCTACGTCTCCTGGCCGGTCGCGGTGCTGCACACGATCGGGACGGGGACGGACACGCGATCCGCCTGGGGGATCCTCCTCGACGTCGTCTGCGTCGGGGTGGTTGCGGTCACGCTCGTGTGGCGGCTGGGCATCGGCTGGCCGCGGCACGCTGCGCTGCGGGCGACGGCGATGGTGGTGAGCCTGGCCGGCGTCGTGGCCCTGGTGGCGTGGACGGCGAGCGGACCGCTGCAACCGGGGTGGGCCTCGGCGGCGGGCACGCCCTCGAACCTGCTGGCACCGGCAGCGTCGGCTGCACCGTCGTCGCCGTGACCGCGCCTGTCCGCATACGCAGGACCGCGCCCGCCCGGCTGCTGCCTGCGACCCCCGCGCCGGAGGGGATCACCGCTCACCTGGCGACGTTCGGCGAGCGACCACCGCTGGGTGCGGCGCTGATCGACGAGCTCGAGCGCAGCGGGCTGGCCGGCCGCGGCGGAGCCGGGTTCCCCGCGGGACGAAAGTGGCGCGCCGTGGCTTCGCACGCGCAGCGGGCGTGGGCTGCCGTCGTGGTCGCCGACGCGGTGGAGACGGAGCCCGCCAGCATCAAGGACCAGACGCTCCTGGCTCTCCGGCCGCACCTGGTGCTCGACGGCATCCAGCACGCCGTGGAGGCCGTGGGCGCGACGCGCGCGGTCCTCTACGTGTCGAGGGCCAACGCCTCGCTTGTCTCCGCGCTGTCCGCCGCGATCGCGGAGCGCCCGCCCGGCGAGGTGACAGTCGAGCTGCGTGCGGCCCCGATGCGCTACGTCGCCGGCGAGGAGACCGCCGTGGTCAACCGGCTCAACGGCCGCGCTGCGCGCCCGAGCGTGGTGCCGCCGCGACCGTACGAGGCGGGGGTGGACGGCCACCCCACCCTGCTGCACAACGTCGAGACGCTGGCGCACACCGCACTCGTGGCGCGCCGCGGTGCGGCGTGGTTCCGCAGCGTTGGCACCGCGGACTCTCCCGGCACCGCGCTGGTCACGGTGTGCGGCGCGGTCGGCGCCCCGGGAGTGCACGAGGTGAGCCTGGACATGACGATCGGCGAGACTGTCGACGCCGCAGGGGGAGCCGGTGCGGAGCCTCTGGCAGTGCTTGTCGGAGGGTACTTCGGCACCTGGCTTCACGCGGCCGAGGCGTGGCCGCTCGGGCTCAACCGCCTCGCGCTCGCGCGTGCCGGCGCCGGGCTCGGTGCCGGGGTCATCGCCGTGCTCCCGCGTTCTGCGTGCGGCGTCGCCGAGACCGACAGGATCATCACGTTCCTGGCTCGCGAGTCGGCGGGCCAGTGCGGCCCCTGCCATATGGGCCTGCCCGCCGTCTCCGAGCTGCTGCACGCGGTGGCGCTCGGCCGCGCGGGGCTGCGCTCGGTTGCGACGCTCAGGCGCTGGGCTGGTGAGATCTACGGCCGCGGCGCATGCCGCCATCCCGACGGTGCCGTGCTGCTGCTGCGCAGCGCCCTCGCCGTCTTCGGCGACGACCTCGAGCGCCACGCGCGCGGGCATCCCTGCGGCGCGTCGCGGCACGCGCCCATCCTGCCCACGCCGGCGCTGCCGGCCGGCTGGCGATGAGACCGCAGCGGCTTCACGTCGACCCCATCGCGTGCAAGGCGCACGGCGTGTGCGCGGAGCTGTTCCCCGAGCGCATCCGTCTCGACGACTGGGGCTATCCGATCATCGACCCCATCGCCGTTCCCCGCGACCTGATGGTGCACGCGCGCCGCGCCATCGCCGAGTGCCCGCGTGTCGCCCTGCGGCTGGCACCGGTCGGCGAGGAGGGCGAGCACCAGCGCGACCCGGCCTGACGGGCGCGGCGTCAGCCGGTCGTGCCCGCGAGGGTGACACCGAGAACACCGAGCATCGGGGTCATCAGCTCGGCAGCGCCGGTGCTGCCCTCATTGACCGGCGCCGTGCTGCTGATCACCGCCGCGGCCGCGCGGTCGGTGACGCGCAGAGCGCCCGGCGTGTCCAGGTCGTCGTCGATGCACCCGAGAAACTCCTCGCGGAACGTGGTCGCCACGCTGACGTCAAGCGTGCGGCCCGACAACGCTGCGCTCACGTAGCGCCGGCGACGCTCCTCGGCCTGCTGGACCTCCTGCTCCTCGTACTGCCACGAATCGCGGTAGTGGTGCGACGAGAGGAGCAGGCGTACCGTCGCGCTCGAGGCACGCTCGAGCAGGTCGCGCACGAAGACGAGATTGCCGAGCGACTTGCTCATCTTCTCGCCCTGGTAGCGCACCATCGCGACGTGCACCCAGTGGCGCACGAAGGGCGCCACCCCGGCGGCTTCAGCCTCGGCCAGCTCGCATTCGTGGTGCGGGAAGATGAGGTCGTCGCCACCGCCGTGAATGTCGACAGGCACGCCCAGCTCGCGCGTTGACATCGCCACGCACTCGATGTGCCATCCCGGACGTCCCTCGCTCCACGGACTGGTCCAGTGCGGCTCGTTCGCGGCCGAGCGCTGCCAGAGCACGAAGTCCAGCGGGTGCTGCTTGCGGGGATCGTCCGGGTCTGCACCACGCTCGCGGCTGAGCTCGATCATCATCGGGTCATCGAGCCGGCTCAGGCGTCCATAGTCCGGAAGCCGGCGCGTGTCGAAGAACACCCACCCATCGCGCTCGTATGCAAACCCCGCGTCGACAAGACGGACGACCCACTCGACCATCTCGGCGACGTGCTGCGTCGCCCGCGGCGCGGCGGCGACCGGGAGCAGGTTGATGGCCTGCATGTCGGCGTCGAAGCGGGTGATCTCAGTGGCCGCGAGGTCGAGATAGCTCACCCCGCGAGTGCGTGCGGTGCGGAGGATGTCGTCGTCGACGTCGGTGATGTTGCGGATGCTGCGCACGCTGATGCCGTCCAGATGCAGCCGCCGCGTGATCACGTCGTACACGTGATACGTGAAGGCATGGCCCAGGTGTGCGGAGTCGTAGGGAGTGATGCCGCAGACGTAGAGCCCGACGCGATCGCCGCGAGGCTCGAACGGCACCACTGCCTGCCGAGCGGTGTCGAACAGGCGCATCGCTGCCGATTCTAGGGGCTGCTCCCTTCCACCCCGGCGTCGAGCATCTGCTGCACCTCGCGCAACGCGCGCTTGGTGTCCTCGAAGGTTGCACGCTGCTGTGCTGCGTCGAGGCCGAGCCAGTCTGCGCCGGCAATCTCGGACTCCTGCCGATGCAATTGTGCATTCGCCGGCGCCGACATCAGGAACTGATGCACCCGCTTGAAGACGAGGCGCCCCGTGTCGTGGCGGCGGTACACGTATTCGGAGGCGGGCAGCTCGGCAACGATGGCGAGCGCCGCCCGCGCGATCCCCGTCTCCTCGGATACCTCGCGCAGCGCGGCATCCTGCGGGGTTTCGCCGCGTTCGAGAACGCCCTTGGGCAGACCCCAGTACCGGCCGTCGCTGACCAGCACCACCTCGGGGCCGTGCGCGGCCGGCCGGACCACGACGCCGCCCGCCGACACCTCGTTGGGCAGGAAACGACGGCGGGCCACGGAGGCCACGCTACTCCGCGGGTATCATCGGGAGGCCTCGGCCCCGTGGTGTAGCCTGGCCTAACACGCCACCCTGTCAAGGTGGAGATCGTCGGTTCGAATCCGATCGGGGTCGCCAGCCGGCGCCGCTCGTGCTCGCCCTGCTCGCGGCGCTCGCCCCAAGCCGACGCGGGCACCGGCGTGCTGCTGCAACATGGACACCCTCGGTGCAGCCGTGCACGGTACCGCCCGCCGTCACTCTGCAAGCGCTCACGACAGGTGGCGGTCGGTGAAGGGAATCGGCGCGGCGTCAGGAGCAGAGGTGAGCGGCGAAACACAGGATGCGAGACTCGATCCGTCGCGGGTGGGTATCAGGCCGTGGCTGGTCGAGGACGCCCGCGCGCTGAGTGCGGCCGTCGAGGCCAGCCTCGAGCACCTGCGCCCCTGGATGCCGTGGATCGCGGCTGAGCCGCGTTCACTGCGGGACCGCGAGGCGTTGATCAAACGCTGGGAGGCCGACCGGCGCGACGGTGGCGACCTCGTCCTCGGGATGTTCCTGGGCACGGCCGTGGTGGGCGGCTGCGGTCTGCATCACCGCATCGGCCGGCGCGGGCTCGAGATCGGCTACTGGGTCGGTGCCCCGTACACCCGTCACGGCTACGCCACCGCCGCGGCGGCGATGTTGACGTCGCTCGCGTTCACCTACCCCCTGATCGAGGTGGTGGAGATCCGCGTCGACGCCGCCAACCAGGCGAGCGCGGGCGTCGCGCGCAAGCTCGGCTACACGCGGATGGAGCAGGTGGCGACGCCGGTGCAGGCGCCCGCCGAGACCGGGGTGCGCGACGTGTGGCGCGTGCACCGCGCCGAGTGGCTGCGCTAGATCTCAGCCAGACCGCGGGGGACGCAGCGGCTAATGCGCTGCGCGCAGGGCTTCGCGGATTGCCGCGGACGCCTCCGCGGGGGACAGCCGGGCCAGCTCGTTGAGCGGCCGCTGCATCTCCGCCACCAACCCGTCGGCGACGTGATAGCCGGTGCGGTGATGCCCCTCCACCGCGCCGCTGCCGAACAGCTGGCTGAGCGACGAGGGATCCTCGAGGGCGTGATGCATCCGGTGGCGCAGCTTCTTGGCGTGGTCCGCGCACCAGGCGGCCCAGTGATCGAACCCCTCGAGCCCGTACCAGAAGTACTCGTCCTCAGGGCGGCCGGGCACCACGGCTCGCGACGTCTGCACCGCCAGGCCCTCCTCGAAAACCGGCCAGGCGGCGTCGTTCGCGGGTGGCGCTTCGCTGAGATGCTTCTGGTGCCAGCCGTGCGCCGTCTCGTGGGCCACGGCCACGCGAGCCGGCTCGGGCGCCTGGAACCACTCGAGGCTGTGGAACACCGCGGTCTCGTCGCCGAGGCGGCCGACGACCGCGTTGGCGCCGGCGGTGCCGACGAGCAGCACGTGCACCGGGCCGTCCCCGGGCTCGAACCCGAGGGTGCGCCCCACCGCCTCGTCCACCGTCTCGATGATCTCCGGGAGCGCCGCCGCCGCCTCGCGTGCGTGCTTGCGGACCCGGGAGAGGTTGTGCAGCATGCCGGCGGGCCGGTCGCGGGAGCCCTGGGCCTCGTAGAAGGCCTCGAAGACCTCGGTGTAGCCCGCTTCGTACTGGTCGCGCCAGCGCACCTCGCGGACCAGCGGCGTCTCCAGCTCGACCTCGCCGGCGAAGGTGTCGAAGGCCTGCGAGGTGTCGATGATGCGTGGCACGGGCGTCACGCGAACTGCTGCCGCAGCGGCGGCACCAGGCTGTCGGCACGGGCGCGCAGCACGGTCGCCGAGCCGCCACCCTCGTTGCGCTCGGCGGTATCGGCCATGGTGCGCAGCAGCGTTGCCGCCATCAGTGGCATCAACCGGTCGGTGTTCACCTCACGCCCCACCGCCATCGACTCGTCGAGACGGCCGAGCACGCAGTAACAGATGCTGCGGGTTGCCCGCGCGTGCTCGGGCCCGAAGTACTGCCCCAGCAGCTCGTGCTCCGCCCCCAGGGTGGCCGCCGCCTCGTCCGAGTGGTCGAGGAGCGCGTGGGTGGTGGTCTCGTCGCGGCAAATCGCCGCGGCCTGCGCCATGTGCAGCCCGGCACAGCCGAGCAGGACGCACACCTCGTCCGAGCCGGCCTCATCGGCGATCAGCCCCTGAGCCATCGCGAGCGTCGAGCGGAAGTGCCGCTGGGCGGCCCGGAAGCGCCCGGCGCGCATGCCGGCGTGCACCGCGGTGGCCATCCCGGCGAGACGGTGGACGTCGTCGCAGGCCGCCGTGGGGTCACCGACCATCTCGGCCAGGGCGCCTCCGCCGCGCAGCAGGTCCTCCGCCGTCTCCGCCGTCACCAGGCCAACAATGACATCCAGCATGGCCAGCTCGACGGTGGCATTGGCCGCCGCCATGGCACCGAGGGAGGGGAGCTCCTCGCGGTAGAGCGCGTGCGCCAGCCGGAGCGCCCGAGACACGTCGCCCAGCAGTCCCAGGCGGTAGTACGCCCAGCAGCGGGTGAGCTGCTCATCGAGGCTCTGCATCGCCGTCTATGACACCACGTTCGGGCGGGACCGCCGCGCCGGCTCAGGCGACCACGACGCCGTCGAGGTGCGGCGGCTTCGGGTACTGCGGATCCATCTTCCTGAGCGTCGCCTCCAACACCACGTCCACCGCCCAGTCGCGGTACCACTTGTGGTCTGCCGGGATGATGTACCACGGCGCGTGCTCTGTCGAGGTGGCGGCGATCGCCTCGGCGTAGGCGTGCTGGAAGCTGTCCCAGCGCTTGCGATCCTCGAGGTCGGAGGGGCTGAACTTCCAGCGCTTCGAGGGCACCGCGAGGCGCTCTTCGAACCGCCTCTTCTGCTCGCTCTTGGAGATGTGCAGGAAGAACTTGACGACCGTCGTGCCCTCCTCCACCAGCTCGCGCTCGAAGGCGCTGATGGAGCGATAGCGCGGCCGCCACACCGGCTCCGGCACCAGGCCGCGGACTCGCGTGGCCACCACGTCCTCGTAGTGAGAGCGGTTGAACACGCCGATCTGCCCACGCCGGGGCAGCGCGCGCTCGATCCGCCACAGGAAGTCGTGGGCCAGCTCCTCGCTGGTCGGCTCCTTGAAGGCGGTGGCATGGATCGCCTCCGGGTTCAGCCCGTCGAAGACATGCCTGACCGTCCCGTCCTTGCCGGCGGCATCCATGCCCTGGAGGACGACGAGCAGCGAGCGCTCGGACTCCGCCCAGAGGCAGTTCTGGAGCTCGGCGAGCTTGGCGCGGTACTGCGCCCGGTCGGAGGTGGCAGCGTCGCGGCCGCCCTTCAGCCCAGGGGTGGACGAGGCGTCGATCGCCGAGAGATCCACCTTGGCGCCAGGGTCGACCCGCCATGTCTCGCGCACCGCCGACGACCTTAGCGCGGGGGCCTCCCGGACGGGCCCTGCTCGCGTCCGTGCCGCCGTGCGCGGCATCCGCTGTACCGTGCGTGTGTGATCCTGGTCGTCGGCGGCACCGGCACGCTGGGGCGGCCCGTCGTCTCCCGCCTCATGGCGAACGGGCTTCCGGTGCGAGTCTTCACTCGCCGTCCCGAGGCGGTGCCGGCGGAGTGGGCGGACCGGGTGGAGCACACGACGGGCGACGTGCGCTCGCCCGGCGACCTCGCCGCGGCGATGTCCGGCGTGGACATGGTGGTCTCGCTGATCCAGGGCTTCGGATCGCCGGAACGCGACGCGCTTCAGACGATCGACCTGCAGGGCAACGCAAACGTGATCGATGCGGCGGCGGCTTCGGGTGCCTCCGTGGTGCTCCTGTCGATCGTGCGCGCCGACTCGCAGAGCCGCATCGAGCTCTTCCGGGTGAAGCACGACGCCGAGCAGCACCTCCGGCGCAGCGGCGCGCCCTGGACGGTCGTCCGGGCCACCGCCTACATGGAGACGTGGCTCGACCTGATGGAGCAGACCGCCGCCGACGGCGGGCGCCCGCTCGTCTTCGGCCACGGGCGCAATCCCATCAACTTCGTGGCGGCGGATGACGTGGCCGCTCTGGTGGAGCGCTGCGTTGTCGACCCCTCCACACGGCGCTTGTCGCTTCAGATCGGCGGGCCCGAGAACCTGACCCTCAACCGCGTCGCCGCGGCGGCGCAGCGAGCTGCCGGGCGCACCGGGCCTCCGCGCCATGTGTCGCGCGCCACGCTGCGGATGATGGCCGCGACCATGGGCCGGTTTCAGCCCCTGTACGCCCGTCAGGCGCGGCTGGCGCTGCTGATGGACACGGCCGACATGACGTTCGACAGCGCGCCCCTGCACGCCACCCTTCCCGGGCTGCCGGTCACCACCCTGCGCGAGGCGCTGGCCGCCAGGACCACGAGCACGCCGCGCACCGCTGCATCTGCCGTCAGGCAGGAATCCCCGCTCGCTCGCTGACCCACGCGACCAGGTCGGCGATCACGCGCTCGCGCTCGGGCTCGTTGAAGATCTCGTGCCAGAGCCCCGGATACATGCGCAGCGTCTTGTCGGCCGAGCCCGCCCGGTCGACCACGTGCGGGCCGCATCCCGGGTCGACCAGCCCGTCGTCGCCCCCCTGCATGACGAGGAGCGGCATCCGCAGCGACGGCAATCCCTCGTCCACACGCTGCATCGCCTCCAGCCATTCGGCACCGAGCCGCGCGTGCACGGGGCCACGGAACACGAACGGGTCGTGCCTGTAGGCCTTGACGACCTCCTTGTCGCGGCTGATGCGCTTCAGCGGCAGGCGCATCACGGGCGCCCCGGGGGCGACCCGGCTGACCACCTGTCCCGCCATCACCCGGTATCGAGACACCGATGGCGGGCACACCGCCGGAGCCGATAGCACCAGCGCCCCGACGCGATCCGGGTGGCTGAGGGCAAGATCGAGCGCGATCATCCCGCCCATGCTGTGGCCGAGCAGGATCGAGGGCACGCCCGGCCAGCGCCTGCCGCCGATGTCGACGAACTCGAGCAGGTCGTCGGTGTAGTCGGAGAACCGTTTGACGTTGATCCGCTTGCCGCCCGACTGTCCGTGGCCGCGGTGATCGAGCGCGCTCACGGCCATCCCGCGGTCGGCGAGCCGGGACGCCACGTGCGCGTAGCGCTCGCCGTGCTCCGCGTAGCCGTGAGCGATGGTGACGCGCGCCCGCACCTCGCCTGCGGGCTCCCACGAGCGGTGGAACAGGCGCACCCCTCCCGCCCCGGTGAAGAAACCCTCGTCTCTGACTACGACCAGGACCAGGCCTCCGGGTAGATGGCGAGCAGCGGATCCTGCGGCTGCGTGCCGCTGAGCTTGCCGCTGATGGCCGACAGCTGCGGATACGCCGTGGGCATCCACAGCACGGGGACCTGCTTGGACGCGTAGTCCTGGTAGGGCCCGAGCGCACTCGGCGAGGACGCAGCCTCGCTGCCGGTGATCAACGAGTCCATCATGTTGTCCGAGTATCCGCCATAGTTGGCGGCAGCTCCGGTGGAGAAGATCTCGTCGCCGCTGGGGTAGTAGTCGGGCGCGTAGATCCAGCCGCCGCCCCAGAACTGCATGTCCCAGGTGCACGGCTGCCCCGACGCGCACGGCGTGGCGTGCGACAGCACCGTGTTGAAGGGCGCGGTGGAGAGCGCCACGTCGATGCCGGCTTGGGAGAAGTCGCGCTTCAGCGTCTGCATCTCGCGATCCAGGGCCGCCTCGCCACTGGAATACTCGAGACGCAGCGTGGCCTTGGTGCCCGCGGGTATGCCGCCACCGCACTGTCCCGCAGAGGTGCCCGCGTTGGTGCAGACGGAGACACCGCCCTTGTTCACGGTCCAGCCGTTCGACTGCAGCAGCGCGGCCGCGCTGTTGGTGTCGAACGGATACGGGTTCTTCTGCTCCTGCGCGTCGACGAAGTCGTTCGCCGGCTTGAGCGGAACGGGCCCGTAGGTTGGGTACCCGTAGCCGCCCATGGCGCTGCTGATGTACGCGTCCTGGTCGATCAGCTGCTGCATCGCCTGGCGGAAGTACAGCTGGCCGAACATCGGCCCGGTGGCGGGATTGGTGAAGTTGAGCTGGATGTAGTTGATCTGCCAGCCCACCCAGGGGTCGAGCGTGTAGCCCTGCGAGGTGATGGTGTTCTTCTGACCGGTGTTGGAGTACGGCAGATACCCGTAGTCGACGTTGCCCTGCGAGAGCGCGGAGTACTCGGCGGACTCTGTGGCGAACGGCACCTCGTCGAACTCGGTCAGCTTCGGCTTCACCGGACCCGAGTACTTGCTGTTGGGCACGAGCTTGAGGTTCCCGCTCTTGTCCAGTGACTTCAGCTTCCACGGGCCGTCGACCACCTGCCACAGCGGGTTGCTGTTGTAGGACCCGATGTCGGTCGCCTGGGCGTTGAGAAAGTTGTAGACGGCGACCGCTCCGGCCGGGGTGCGATCGTAGTCGGCGACGGCGCCGGAGGCCGATTCCCTGTCCCAAACGTGCTGCGGCAGCGGCGTGATCTGGCTCAGCTCGTTGTAGGTGAAGAAGTACGAGCCGTACGCCTGGCTGAGCTTGAAGGTGATCGAGGTGGGGCTGTTGACCGTGGTGCCGACCACGTTGTCGGGATACTCGCCGGGGGAGTATCCGCCCCAGTTGAGCTTGTTCGCGGTCACCAGGTTCTGCCAGAACTCGACGTCCCGCGTGGTCACCGGCTTACCGTCGGACCACTGGTAGTTCTTGAGGGTGATCGTCACAGACTTGCCATCGGCGGCGAACTGCGGCGGGTCTGCCAGGCTCAGCGAGTTGTTGACCGAAACCCTCCCGGTGCTGCCGAACCAGTAGAGCGGGCGATACAGCAGCGGCTGGAACTGGCTGACGTTGGGGGCCGTGAAGTTGGCGGCGCCGGCCAGCGGCAGGATGTACGTCGGCGGCAGCCCGGGCTCCTCCGCGAAGGTGGCGGTGGTCTTGCCAGGAGAGTTGCTGCCGCACGACACCGCGGCGATCGTGGCGAGGACGCTGAGCAGCGCTGCGACGAGCGCGGGGCGCCGCTCTCGCCATCGGTGTGCGGTCACGACTGGATTCATGGTTGAAGGATCACCACGGCGCCGCGAGGCCAGGGGGCCGCACCGGCCTCACGCAACCATCCGCTCCGGCCAGCGACCGCGGGTACGCGCCAGGGCCAGCTCGTGGACCGGCGAGATCCGGAGCCGCCGCGGCATCGTGGGGCGGATCGAGCGGAGCCAGACGCGAATGGCGCGATGGGCGGCCGCGTGCGCCGGAGTCCACGTGAGACCATAGCCGCGACGTACCGCATCCGGCAGCAGGCCCACCGCGATGAAGGCCAGCACCTGGGCAGCGGGCCGCATCGCCGGCGACGACACCGGCGGCCGCAGCACCGTCTCCGCGACCCTTCGCGACCCCGGGCCGGGCTGCGCCGGCCCCCGCTCCACCTCGCGCGCCACGTACGCCCGCATCGCCCGCGCGTCGCGCCAGAGGAGGCGGCGCGGCACCCCCATCAGCGCGGCCACCGCATCCCACTCACGGACGAATGCATCGCGCTCGCCGTCGTCGAGCCCGCCGACCAGCGCGTCATGCGTGCTCAGCATCGTCTCCACGAACGACGCGTGCACCCAGCGCAGGAGTGCCGGATCACCGGCGGTGTAGCGGGTGCGCGCCGCGATCTTGGTGGTGGCGTGAGCGCCGGGCAGCGAGCCCCGGACATGGCGGTGCAGCCTGACCACGTGCGCCGATGCCCGCTCGGCTTCGGCCGTGGTGCCGAAGCTGACTACCGTCACCCACTCGACGGTGCGCTCCAGCCTCCCGTAGGGGTCGGTGGCGTAATTGCTGTGGTCGATTGCACCCTGCGCCACAAGCGGATTGGCTGCCTGCATCAGGAGCGCCCTCCCCGCACCCAGCATCAGGAGTGGTTCGCGCATCACGCGCCAGGTCACCGAGTCCGGGCCGAACAGGCCGGGGTCGGGGGAGCGGTCGTGCAGCGGCATCGGCCGGTACGACTCGACCGAGGAGCGGCCCATGCCATGCAGCACCTCGGCCGGCGTCGGGATCTTCATCGGCGGAGCTCCGCCTCGAGGGTCCCCTGCCACGCGCCGAGCAGCCCGCGGAGGCGGCCGAGGCCGGGATGCGGTGGGGGAAGGCCTGCCATGGCCCCGAGTGTATGCACGAGATGGGGGCAACGGCGCGTTCGCGCTGGGTACCATCGCCGTCGTGTCCGAGATCGACGGCGTCGAGCGCGCCCTGGTGGTTGTTGCGCATCCGGACGACTGCGACTTCGGCTGCGCGGCGACGACCGCCCTCTGGACCAGCAAGGGCGTGGACGTCGCCTACTGCATCGTCACCAACGGCGATGCCGGAGGGTACGACCGCAGCATCGCCAGGAGCCGCATGTCCGAGATCCGCCAGGCGGAGCAGCGCGCCGCTGCCGCGGAGGTGGGGGTCCACGACGTGACCTTTCTCGGCTATGCCGACGGCAGGGTGGCGGCGAACATCGAGCTGCGCCGCGACATCGCTCGCGTGATCCGGCAGAAGCGTCCGCAGCGTGTTGTCTCGCAGTCACCGATTCGCAGTTTCGCACGCATCTTTGCCAGCCACCCCGACCACCTCGCCACGGGTGAGGCGACGCTCGACGCCGTCTACCCCGACGCCCGCAACCCGTTCGCGCACATGGAGCTGCTGGAGGAGGAGGGGCTCGAGCCGCACACGGTGCACGAGGTGTGGATCATGGGCGGCGGGAGCATTCAGCCGGACGAGGTGGTGGATGTCACCGACACCGCCGATCGCAAGCTCGCAGCGCTGCGCCACCACCGCTCGCAGTACCAGGACTGGGACGCGCTCGAGGATCGTGTGCGCAGCTGGCTCAAGGCGACGGCCGAGGCCAACGGGCTCGGCGATGGGCGCATGGCCGAGGCGTTCCAGGTGGTGCACACGGGGTGAACGCGCGCTACCTCACGCTCCCGGCGGCGATCGGCGGCGCGGCGGACACCGCGATCTTCCTGGCGCGACGGCGACATCTCTTCCGTGAGGCGCCGGGGCGCGCCGCCGGAACCGCCGGCTTCCTCGCCGCGTGGCTGGCGCTGGCGGCATCGCCGCGAGGGACGCGCGGAGCGG
Organism: Candidatus Dormiibacterota bacterium; assembly: GCA_036378495.1. Classification (GTDB taxonomy): domain Bacteria; phylum Chloroflexota; class Dormibacteria; order Aeolococcales; family Aeolococcaceae; genus JAFALX01. The sequence goes on along the minus strand of DASUWI010000082.1, from coordinate 13,525 downwards.
GCACAAAAGCATTCCCACCGTGGCGCTGTCCCAGGTGCTGCTCGCGGGCAACGGCGCCATGCTCGCCGTGCACTTGCGGAACAAGATCTCCAGCCCACGGGTGTTTCTCGGCGCCGGCCTCAGCGCGGCGGCCACAGCCGGCGCCTTCCTGCAGTGACCGGCGGCGTGAGGCCGCCCGCCCGCCGCCTGTGGCCGTCGCCGGTCACCGCGGCCATGGCCGCTGCGGCCGGCGTGCGGTTCGAAGCCGTGCAGCTCGACGGCGGCGAGGTGTACTGGGTGGAAGGGCGCCCCACCGAGGCAGGACGCTGCGTGATCACGCACCGCGACGTGCATGGCCGGTCGGCGGCGCGCGATGTCATTGCGGCGCCCTTCTCCGCCCGCACCTACGTGCATGAGTACGGTGGCGGCGCGCTGCTGGCGGCGGGTTCGCACGTGCTGTTCTCCAACGCTGCCGACAGACGGCTGTATCTGGTTGGCGATGGCGGCGCGCCTCGCGCGATCACGCCTGACGCCGGCGATGTCCGTTACGCGGATATGGAGCTCGATCCCACCGCCGACGGAGAGGCGGTCTTCTGTGTGGTGGAGGATCATCGCGGCGCCGTGGTGGTCAACAGCGTCGGCCGCGTGTCGCTCGCGAGCGGTGAGGTGACGACGGTGGCCGGCGGCAACGACTTCTACGCGACCCCGCGGGTGAGCCCCGACGGCACGCGCATGTGCTGGCTCACTTGGAACCAGCCGCTCATGCCCTGGGAAGGCACGGAGCTGTGGATGGCCTGGCTCGATTGCGACGGCGTCATCCACGACGAGATGAAGGTTGCCGGCGGGCCGCACGAGTCGGTCTTTCAGCCCGCGTGGTCGGCGGACTCGACGCTGCACTTCGTGTCCGACCGCACCGGTTGGTGGAACCTGTACCGCTGGGACGGGGCGGCAGCCGCGGCGCTGGCGCCGATGCCGGCCGAGTGCGGCCGCCCTCAGTGGATGTTCGGCACCGCGACCTATGGCTTTCTCGACCGAGGCAGGATCGCGCTCTGCGCTTCCCATGACGGCGTGTGGCGCCTGCACCTCGTCGACACGAACACCGGCGCGGTCGATGACGTCGACCTGCCATACACGTCACTTGGTCCGTGGATCGCAGCCGCCGGCGACAGCGTGGTGGTGCTGGCCGGTGGCCCGCGTGATCCGTCGGCGATCGTGCACGTCGATGCGTCCAGCGGCGCGGTCACGCGCTTGAGCGCGGATGGCGGTCCGCGCGTCGATGACACGGTGCGTTCAGAACCAGAGCACCTCACGTTTCCCGGGCAAGCCGGGGAGACCGCGCACGCCTGGTACTACCGGCCGCACAACGCTCGTGCCGACGCCGGCGACGACCTGAAGCCCCCGCTCCTCGTGCATGCGCACGGGGGCCCGACCGGCGCGACGTCGACGACGCTCAACGCGGCGTGGCAGTACTGGACCAGCCGGGGCATCGCCGTGCTCGACGTCGATTATGGCGGCAGCACCGGCTACGGCCGGGCATATCGCAAGCGCCTGGATCGCATGAGCGGGGTGGTGGACGTGGGCGACTGCGTTGCCGGCGCGCGGTATCTGGCGGACCGCGGTGACGTCGACGGTGACCGGTTGTTCATCGAGGGTGGCAGCGCAGGCGGTTACATCGTGTTGTGCGCGATGACGTTCCACCGTGTGTTCGCGGCGGGCGCGAGCCTGTACGGCATCGGCGATCTGGAGATGCTGTTCGCCGAGACGCACAAGTTCGAGGCGCGCTACGAGCATCCGTACCCTGAGGACCCCGACGAGCTGTATGCACGCTCGCCCGTGCACTTCGCGGACCGGGTGCGCAAGCCGCTGCTGCTGCTGCAGGGCTTGGACGATCCCATCGTGCCTCCGGATCAGTCCGCGGGCATGTACGACGCGGTGCGGCTGCGCGGGGTGCCCTGCGCCTACGTCACATTCGCGGGCGAGAAGCACGGGTTCCGCCGCGCGGAGAACATCGAGCGGACGGAGACCGCAGAGATGTACTTCTTCTGCAGGACGTCGGGGATCGAGCCGCCCGGCGATGCGCCGCCACTCCCGATCGCGAACCTGTAGCGCAGCCGCGGTAAGGTTTCCTGCGTGGCGCCAGGCTGGCTTGGGGTGCTCGCGTGGATCACGATCGCCTCAGGTTTCATCACGGCCGGCGCGATTGCGTACGACATGTACGGTCGCGGCAATCGTCAGGCCATGGGCGTGATGGCTGCGGTGTGGCCTCTCACGGCGTTGTACCTCGGGCCGTTCGGATGGCTCGCGTACGTCCGGCTGGGGCGGCCGGTGGACTCGCCACACGCGCCGGTGATGATTGGCGCTCCCACCATGCACATGTCGATGGCCGGCCAGGAAGAGCTCCCGGGGCGGCTCGGGGTTGCCGTGACCGCAACGCACTGCGGAGCCGGTTGCGCGCTCGGCGACGTGATTGGTGAGTGGATCGTGTTCGGCGCGGCGCTCACCATCGCCGGACACGCTCTGTGGGCGGAGTACATCGTCGATTTCGCCTTCGGCTACGTGTTCGGAATCGGTTTCCAGTACTGGGCCATCAAACCTGGGAGCTCCCTCACGCCCCTTGCCGCGCTGCGTAATGCGATTGCTGCCGACACGCTGTCAGTCGTCACCTTCGAGGCGGGCATGTTTGCCTGGATGGCAATCTTCCAACGGGTGCTGTTCCCCCAGTTGCTGCCGAACGATCCTGCGTACTGGTTGATGATGCAAATCGCGATGGTTATCGGTCTGGCCGCGACCTACCCCGCGCAGGTCTGGCTCATCAATCACGGCATCAAGGAGCGTATGGGTCGCCCGGTGCGCCGCCCCCGAAGCGCACTCGGCGCACGAGCAGCGCACTGACGACCACGAGGAGAACGGCGACGACGATCACGACGGCCATGAGCCACTGCGGCGGCGCGTCCGGCGGTGCCGGGGCGCTCGCGGTTCGTGCCGGTGATGCCCCAAACGACGCGAGCCGGATGCGCCCGTCGCCACCGACGCCGAGGTCGTACGTGACCGTCGAGCTGGGAGCGTTCAGCTGGAGGTACGTGACCCAGCCCTGAGAGGGCATCCAGCTCATGTTGCGGTCACTCGACAGGTCCGCATGGAGCTGGGCATCGAGCGGCTCGCTGCCGGCGATGGTGAAGCCCTGCGCCCCATCGACGCTGTTGGTGCTGCCGAAGCTGAACGGTGGCAGCGTGAACAGCGGAACCGGCTGTGCCGGCTGCAGCTGCTGATCGGTCAGCAGGAACAGGTCGGCGTTGACCGGGTCGTTGTCGTTGGCGAGCACCTCGAGCGGCACCCAGAGCTGCCGCGTGTGCATGGTGATGAGCAGCGGCACGCCGTCGCCGGAGCGCATGCCCCGCGCCTGGGCTGCCGCGTTGTCGTAGCGCGCCGCCATGAAGACCGGGCTGCCCTTCGCGTAGCGCAGCAGGTGGTCCTTGGTCTCCGCCGGCAGCACGAAGCCGTTGTGCTCGCACCAGTCGATCACCGCCTGGCCGCTGCCCTTGAGCACGGTGACGTCCAGCGCCTCCACCTGGACCTGCTCGACAACCACCGATCCGGGCGCATCGGCGGCAGCCGCCTCCATCCTCGGAACCGGCGGATTGAACGCGAGCTCGAGCCGCTTCAGGGTCCACCTGCCGGCCGCCTCGATGCTGTCCGGCACAGCCGGCAGCGGGACGATCCAGCCTACATCCGCGACGTTGCCCGAGAACGCGAAGCTGGTGACATAGTGCTCGACGCCGCCATGCCAGGCGACCAACGTCGTGGCGCGATCGAGGTGCACGTCGCCATCCGGCGCGACCAGGCCACCGCAGGCGAGCGCGGGCGTCGCCTGCAATGCGAGCAGTGCGAGCGGCAGGGCCGCTGCGGTGAGAAGCCTGCGCATGGGAAGCCTCCGGTGTGACGCGGGTGTACGTCGCGTCTACGCAGGCGAGAGCGCCGCGGTTCCCCGTCCTCAGGCGGCCACCTCTGCGACAGCGTCGGAACGCTGCCCACCTCTCCCGAGCGCTGCCGAGATGGCGGCGGTCAGATGCGTCGCAGCGGCTGGATCAGATTCGGCGCGCCGCCAAGCGACGTGGCCGTCGGGCCGCACCAGCACAGCGCCCGCTCGCGATATGCCGAACAGCTCAGGCCAGTCGGCACGCGCCGCGCCACGCAGCGTCTGGACGCGCACCGGCACCGACAGCGATGCGGCGGCGCGCGCTGCGGCCGCCTCCCACGTGCTGCCGTCGCCGCCATGAAACAGCGTGTAGTGCTCGCCGATGATGTCGAGGGTCGAGATTCGCGATCCGCCGCCGTCCAACCACGTGTGCGGCGCCCGGTAGCCCGGCTTGGCCTCGGGCACGTAGTCGCCCGCGGCTTCGCCGGCCGCGCTGCCTTCGGAGACGATTGCCGCCGACCTGTAGCCGAAGCCGAGGTCGAAATCCAACGCGGTCCGCGCGCTGAACGAGGGGATGATTGGATGCTCCACCGGCAGCAGGCCGGCAGCCGCCAGAGACACCGATCGCTCGACGTTCGCGGCGGCAACCGGCCGCCGCTCCGCCTCGTACGTATCGAGGAGCCCGTCGCCGGCCCACCCGCGCAGCACGGCCGCGATCTTCCACGCCAGGTTGTGCGCGTCCTGGATGCCGGTGTTCATTCCCAACCCGCCCGCGGGCGTCAGACGGTGGGCCGCGTCGCCGGCGAGAAACACGCTGCCGGCCCGCGAACGCGCCGCCATGTCGCCCCGCATCACCCAGGGGAGCACGACGCGCACCGCGACATCGAGATCGGGGACGCCGGACCCGTCGCGGATCAGCTGCGTGGCGCGAGCGGCGGTAAAGTCTGCCGGGGCCTCACCGGCGTCAGGTCGATACTCGGTGTTGAACACCCAGCGGGAGGCACCGTCGGTGGTGAAGAACAGGCCCCGGGCGCGCTCGTTCTCGACGCTGTGCAGGAAGACCGGCCGGTGCGGGATGTGGTGGATCAGCGACGACTCGAAATGGATCGCGACGTTGTGGCCGAGCACGCCGGCCCCTTCGAGCGCGATGCCGAGCCGCTCCCGCACCAGGCTGTTGGCGCCGTCGGCGGCGATCAGGAAGTGGCAGCGGACCTCGGTACGGCGGCCGCTGTCGCGATGTTCGATACGCGCATGGATGCCATCGTCGTGACGTTCGAAGGAGACGAGCTCGGTGTGGAAGCGGAGACGCGCGGTCGTCGTATAGGAGTCCGCCTGTTCCCGCAACACCGGTTCCAGCGCGAACTGCGAGCACGTGGTCCACAGCGCCGGGCTGACGTCGTCCGCCGGTGGCGCCCCCAACGACGGCGACAGCATCGGTTCTGGGTCGATGAGCGTCGTGGAGCGAGCCACGTATGGATCGGCCGCGAAGGCGACGGCGTTGATCCGCTCCTGCAACCCGAATCCCCGGAGGATCTCCATCGAACGCGTGTTTATTCCGATCGCCCTGGGGTGGATGCTCGTCCCTGGATGCCGCTCGATCAGCAGCGACGGCACGCCGAATCGCGAGAGGGCGATCGACGCCGTCAGTCCCGTCGGACCGGCCCCCACGATGAGCACCGGCACGTCAACGACCTCGTCAATGATCTGGTCAGTCATGAAACCTTCTCCTCCAGCCCGCAGGGAGCGTCGGCTGTCACGACGCACGCTAGGCGGCGGGGCCGCGGGGGAAATCGGTGATGTCGCTCATTTCCGCTACTCACCTCGCGGCCGCGGGTACGATCCCGGCCTGGGGAGACGCGTGACGTGACACGGTGTGTGGGGCGCCAGCGAGAGCTCGACGCGATCGGGCGAGCACTTGCGGAGTCGCTGTCCGGCCGCGGGCGCATCGTGGTGCTCTCCGGGGAGGCGGGCATCGGCAAGACCCGCCTGCTGAGCGAGGTGGCCCGGGTGGCCGGCGAGGTGCCCGTGCTGTGGGGCAGGGCGGTCGAGGCCGAGGGGGCGCCCCCCTACTGGCCGTGGCGGCAGGTTTTGGACTCTGCGGATGAGATAGGCGACGCGCCGGCACCGCGCTCCGGTGACGCGTCCCTGCTTTCGATGATCGTGCAGACCGGGCTCGAGGGGGGCGGCGCCGCACCCGGCGGCCTGGCGCCGGGCGACGCGCGGTTCCGGGTGTTCGACGCCCTCGGCCGCCGCCTGCGAGAGATTGCTCGAGCCAGGGGGCTGGTCGTCCTCCTCGATGATCTCCACTGGGCCGACACGCCGTCGCTGCGTTTGCTGGAACACGTCGCCCAGGAGTGGGACGGTGCGCGCGCCCTCCTGGTCGTGGCGCATCGCAATGTCGTGCTCGCGCGCGAGGAGCCGCTCCGCCAGACGCTGGCACAGCTGTCGCGGCTCGAGGGGACGGCGCGCATCGAGCTCGGCGGCTTCAGTTGCGAGGAGGTGGCGGAGCGCCTCGCGGATCTCACCGGAACCCGCATGCCCGACGATGCTGTGCGTCGTCTGCATGCCCGCACCGACGGCAATCCGTTCTTTGTGACCGAGTTCGGACATCTCCTGCAGAGCGAGTCCGCCGACGTGAGCCGCGAGATCCCGCAGGCGGCGCGCGACGTCATCGCGCGCCACGTGAGCCGGCTGAGCCCGACGTGCCAGCAGGTTCTGGAGGTCGCATCGGTGGCGGGCGTTCGACCGTCGCCCACGCTCGTTGCGGCGGCCCTCGAGGCGCCGCTGGCCGACGTTCTGCAGCGGTTCGACGAAGCAGCGACCGCCGGCGTGCTCAGCCAAGCCGGCGACCGGATGGACTACACGTTCATGCACTCACTCGTTCGCGACGCGTTGTACTCCGAGCTCACCGCGGCACAGCGCGTGCAGTGGCACACGCGCATCGCCACCGAGCTGGAACGTGCTGCTCGCGCCGATCGCGCACCCGAGTTGAGCCAGCTCGCGTATCACTGGCTGCAGGCGGCACCGGGCGGGCACGCCGAGCACGCCGCGTCGATCGCCACCGAGGCGGCGGATGCCGCCATGGCGCAGCTGGCCTACGAGGAGGCGGCGCGCCTCTACGCCGCCGCGGCGGAAGCGCACCTCGCTCCGGACGCCGCCCACCGCGCTCGCCTCTGGCTCAGCGCGGCGCGTGCCCGCTTCCTCGCCGGCGAGCTCGAGCCTGCGCTCACGCTGTGCGAGCAGGCCGCCGGCGCCGGGAGGGCTGCGGCCGATGTGACGCTCATCGCAGAGGCGGCGCTCGTGCTCGAGGGCGTGGGCGATCCCAAGGTGAGCGCCGTGATCGCCGACCTGTGCGACGAGGCACTCGCCCGGCTGCCTGCCGGTGCGTTGACTGTTCGCAGCCGGCTGCTCTCGCAGCGGACCACGGCGGCTCTCTACCTCGGAGGCGACTACACCGCACTCGAACCGCTCAGCCGGCAGGCACTCGACATCGCGGACGAGACCGGCGACAGCGCGACGATCGTCGCCGCGCTGCGCGCCCGGCACACCGCGCGCACCGACGCCGCCGGACTCGAGGAACGGATCCTGCTCGCCGAGCGCATGCTCGAGATCGCGCAGGCAGAGCGCAACCGGGTGAACGAGTTCTGGGCCCGGCTGTGGCGCTTCGACGTCGCGCTGCAGCAGGGACGGCTGGATGACGCGGACGCGGAGGCCGGTGCCGTGGCGACGTTGGTCGAGCGCATCCGCCTGCCGTTGGCGAGCTGGCACCTCGAACGCCTCCGGTTCGCGGTCGCGCACTCGCGGGGCGACTTCACAGCGGCGCGCCGCGCCGCCGCCGCCGGCGACCGGTACGCCAGCTCCGCGGGGCAGCTGGCGCGGTTCCGGCTGCAGGTTCAGGAGGTGCTGCTCAGCTTGCTCACGGGGGGCGACACGGCATCCGCCGAGGCGGCGCTGGCGCAGCTCGACGGGGCGGTGGGCGTCGGACGTCTGCCCACCTGGGTGGTGCTCGATCGGCTCTCGCGAAGCATGCTGCAGCTGTCGCGGGGCAACGTCGACGTCGCGGCGGAGCTGTTCGACACAACGCCGCTTGCGTCGGTGTCAGGAGTCATGCCGCCGGCGGTGCTCGTCGCCACGGCACACCGCAGCATCGTCGCAGCCGCGCTCGGCAGGCGCCAGGACAGCGCGATCCTCTACCAGCTGCTGCTGCCCTGGGCGGATCTGTTCGCCTCCGCCGGCGCCGGAGCTGTCGCCTGTTTCGGCTCGGTCGAGCGGGTGCTCGGCCTGCTGGCGCGCGCACTGGGTCGGATCGACACCGCGGTGCGTCACTTCGAGCGCGCGATCGAACGGGAGCATCGGGCGGGGATGCGGCCCTGGGCAGCCGAGTCGGGCTACGAGCTCGCGCTCACGCTGCACGTTCGCGCGCGCGACGGAGATGCGGCGCGTGCGCTGCCGCTGGTCACCGGCTGCCTGGCGACGGCAGAGCGACTGGGCATGTCTCCGCTGCGCGCGCGGGCGGCCGCCCTGCACGAAGCGCTGCGCCTGGGCACCCGTCAGGCGCGGGTGCTGACACCGCGAGAGATGGAGATCGCGCGCCTGGTCGCCGAGGGATTGACCAGCCGCGAGATCGCGGACGCCATGCACATCAGCAGCCGCACGGCGGACAACCACGTGCAGCACATCCTCGACAAGCTCGACCTGCGCTCGCGCAGTCAGATCGCCGCGTGGGTGGCCAGGGAGGGCTAGAGGCGCCGGGTTGCGCTGGGTGATTAGTTAGCATATATAATGACATTGGATGGCACCACGGACCGCGACGAATCCCTCGCGACAGGCGACCGAACCGGTGGGCATCGCCAACCGCCTCCGGCCGGTGCTGCTCCACCTCAATCGCCACCTGCGCCGTGAGGCCCAGACCCAGGGCATCTCGGCGGGACAGATCTCGCTGCTCGCGGCAATCGAAGACCGTCCCGGCATCGGCATCGCCGACCTGGCCGCGCGCGAGGGCATGTCGGCGCCATCGGTCTGCACGGCAGCGGACCGGCTGCAGGCGGGCGGCTACGTCACCCGGGTCCGGGACAGCAACGGCGATCGCCGGCGCGTCGGCCTGGCCGCCACCCCCGCGGGGACGGCACTGCTGCGCCGCGTGCGCTCACGTCGCACCGCGTGGCTGGCGGCGCGCCTCGGGGCGCTGAGTCCGGAGGAGCGAGGGCGCATCGCGGACGCCGTCGATGCGCTCTCGGCACTGGTCTCGCAACGATGAGCGTCGCCTCGGTCTCGCGCCGCACCTTCAGCAGCCTGCGCCATCACCGCAACTACCGGCTGTACTTCTACGGCCAGGTCATCTCGATCAGCGGCACATGGATGCAGAACGTCGCCGCGGCGTGGTTCATCGTCGTGCTGACGCACTCGCCGATCGCAGTTGGTGTGCTCGCCGCCTGTCAGTTCGGGCCGTACGCTCTTTTTGGTCTGTTCGGAGGCGCGTTTGCCGACCGGCTGGACCAGCGCCGGGTGCTCATGGCCACGCAGTCGGCGTTCGCGCTGAGCGCCGCAGCCCTGGCCGGGCTCGCGCTGAGCGGGCATGCGTCGCCGTGGGAGGTGTACCTGCTGGTCGCGGTCAATGGGACCGTGACGGTCCTCGACACGCCGGCGCGGCAGGCGTTCACCGTGCAGATGGTGGGCCGCGCCGAGCTGCCCAACGCGATCGCGCTGAACTCCAGCCTGTTCAACGCGTCGCGCATCATCGGTCCCGCCATCGCCGGAACGCTGATCGCCGTGGCCGGGGTGGGCCTCTGCTTCCTCATCAACTCGATCAGCTACCTCGCGGTCATCGGTGCGCTCTGGTTGATGCATTCGGACGAGCTGCATCGGGTCGCACGGGACGAGAAGGTGCAGACCGTGCTGCGCGGCGCCGCCGAGGGCGTGCGCTTCGCGTGGCACACGCCGCTGCTGCGCACGGTGCTGTTGATGATGCTGTTCATCTCCACCATTGGCATCAACTTCAACGTGCTCCTGCCGGTGCTGACCTCGGAGACCCTGCACGCCGGGCCGCAGGTCTTCGGGGTGATCTCGGCGGCGTTCGGCGCCGGAGCCCTGGGCGGCGCACTCTTCTCTGCGTCGCTCGGCCGCACCAGTGCTCGCGCGCTGCTCGCCGGCGCGGCGCTGTTCTCGGCTGCCGAGCTGATACTGTCCCCGCTTCACGTGGTGTGGGCGGCGGCGGTGACACTCGCAGCGCTCGGATTCGCGTTCTCGCTGTACTCCTCGCAGAGCAACGCGAGCCTCCAGCTGAACACGCCTGACCGGCTCCGGGGTCGCGTCATGGGAATCTACGGCTATGTGTTCTTCGGGACCGCTCCGCTCGGCGGTCTGCTCGCCGGCTGGATGGCGCAGGTGGGTGGGACAGAGCTGGCGTTCGTCGTCGCCGGCGCCGTGAGCCTGGCCACGGCCTTCTACGGACGGCTCGAGCTGCAGCGCGAGGCGTCTCTGGCGGCGCACCTCCGTCCCGCGACGAAGTGAGACCGCGCCCCCGCGTGGTCATCGTCGGCGCCGGGTTCGGCGGCCTGAACGCCGCAAAACAGCTGGCGCCCGCGCCCGTCGACGTGCTGCTCGTCGATCGCCACAACTACCACCTGTTCTCGCCGCTGCTGTACCAGGTGGCGTCGGGCCTGATCGACCCCTCCGACGTTGCCCACCCGGTGCGCGCGGTGCTGCGCCACGCGCGCAACGTCGACGTGCTCATGGCGGAGGTGACGGGCGTCGACCTCGAGCGGCACCGTCTGCACACGTCGGCGGGGGATGAGCGCTTTGACACGCTCGTGCTGGCCACCGGCAGCGCGACGAACTTCTTCGGCATCACCGGCCTCGAGGAGCGCGCCATCGGTCTCAAGGACCTGCCCGAGGCGCTGGCGCTGCGCGCCCACGTGCTGCGTGCCTTCGAGGCCGCGTCCACGTGCACCGACCCCACGGAGCGCCGCCGCCTGCTCACGTTCGCGATCGCCGGCGCCGGCCCCACCGGTGTGGAGTACTCGGGAGCGCTCGCCGAGCTCATCCGCCATGTGCTGCCCAAGGACTTCCCGCGGCTCGACGTGAACCAGGCACGCGTGGTGCTGATCGAGGGCTCGGACCGCGTGCTCGGCGGCTTCTCCAAGGGCCTGAGCCGCGATGCCACGCGACGGCTCAAGCGCATGGGCGTCGAGGTGTTGGTGGGCCGGTTCGTGAAGGATGTCGACGACCACACGCTCGTGCTCGACTCGGGGCGGCGGATCAACGCGGAGACCGTGGTGTGGACCGCGGGGGTGCGGGCGACCCCGGTGGCCGAGCGGCTCGGCGTCGAGCCCTCGAGCCTGGGGCGGGTGCGTGTCACCCCTGCGCTCAACGTGCCCGGCCACGACGAGGTGTTCGTCATCGGGGACGCCGCCGAGTTCGAGCATCGCGGCGAACCGCTGCCGATGCTGGCTCCGGTCGCCATCCAGCAGGGCAAGCATGTGGCGCGCGTCATCGAGGCGCGGTTGGACGGCAAGCCCGACCCGCGATTCCGGTACCTCGACAAGGGCACGATGGCGACCGTGGGCCGCGGCGCAGCTGTGGTCCAGCTCGGTCCCATCAAGGTCGACGGGCTTCTCGGTTGGCTGATGTGGGTGTTCGTGCACCTGCTGTACCTGATCGGATTCCGCAGCCGGGTGATCGTCTTTGTCACCTGGGCCTGGAACTACTTCTTCTACGATCGTCCGGTGCGGCTGATCGTGGGGCAGTCGGCCGACGAACGCAGGATCACCAGCGAAGAGCCGTGAGAGGCGTTCTGGCGCCCTGACCTGCTGTTGTAGAGCGGTCGCTCGGGCGTCACGGAACCGTGGCTCCCGGGGGCTGTGAGCAGCACCGACGCTACGCTCCGTCTGTCGTTGCAAAGGGCAAACCCGTCGTGAGGCGGGGACGCAAAGCCACGGAACTGGGAGCCCGACCAGTCAGCCGGGTCGCCGAACGGCGTGCAGGTGATGCGAGGTCACCACCGCGTGCCCAAGTGCTCGGTGGAGGACCAGCCAGTGAAGCGAACCACCAATCACGTCGCCGTTCGCGCGGTGCTCGCTGTCGCCGCGGCTTGTGCCGTCACGATCGTCGGTACCACGCCTCGCGCGGCGGCCGGATCCACATCAGCGGCACGCTGCTCCGCAGCACAGGTGACCCTCCAACCACCCGATGCTCCAGGGCCGTGGCTTGACATCCAGGCCACCGGCCTCGCCTCGTCGAGGTGGTACTCCGTCTTTGCCATAACCCCCACGGGCTGGACCGAGGGCGTAGCGGTGTTTGCCGGCGCCGGCGGGGCGTTGGAGACCACCGCGTTGGCGGCGACGGCGCCGGGGCAATACACCATCACAGTGAATCGGTTTCACACGAAGGCCGTCATCGCAGGTTGCGGCATCTCCGTCGGCTGAGGAGCCTGCTAGTCGACGCTGATCGTGCTCGTCGACGTGGCCCCTGGCTTGCACGCGACGTTGAGCGTATAGGTGCCGTTGGCCATCGTCGGGCTCACTGTCCAGGACCACGTGGCAACCCCGTGGCTGTCAGCCGGTTGCGTGGCACTGGTACCAATGGTGACCGCACGTTTCGCGCTGGTGCTGACGGCGAGCGTGCACGAACTGCCCGGTGCAGCAGCGACCTTGACTGTCTCGGTGGCAGATCGCCGAACGGGAGAGATCGTGGCCACGATGCTCGTCGTACCGGCCCGGGGGATCGCCGCAGCGGTGCTCGAGGTACTGCCGGTAGAAGCCGTAACTGAGGCTCCGCTGCCCGGTGTGGACGGGCCGCCGCACGCTGCGAGCACGAACAACAGGGTCATGGCGGGGCCGCCCGCGATCAGGACCCGCGACCTTCCCAGTGAGGAGGTGCAACGAATCCCGGAGCGAGGCAGCCGGCCATGGGCCGGCCACACTCCCTTGCGCACTACCTGGGCGAAAGCGTCAGCGACGCACTCGTGGTGGTGAAGCTCTGGATCACGGTTCCAAAGGTATACACCACAGTTGGCTTGGTGGTCGTTTTCGCTCCCTTGATGCTCGTCGAGTCGAACTTGACGCCGATCACGAACTGTTGATTCGCAGTCGACGACGGAACTGTGACAGTGATCGGTGCTGAGCTGCCCACCGTGCTGCTGATCACATTGCAGTTGGCGCCGTACAGCGTGACGCTCTTGCCGGTCGCGACCTTGAAGTTCGGCCAACCCGTGGGACCGTTGTTGCTCTCCGTGATCGTGACGGTGAAGGAGCCGCCACCGCTCGGAGCGTTGAAGGTGGTGTAGTAGAAGAACACACCGGGCGCGGCCGAGTTGATCACGCCACTCTTGACCGAATAGGTCACACCGGAAATTGGCGGCACGCTGCTGCTGAGGAACTGACCGCACGTCGTCTGGGTGGGCTCCAGCTTTGATGTGCCAGTCGCTTTGCGCGTGTTGGTGATCGTGCAGGTGATGTTCTGGCCGCTGTCCACGCTCACCGCTTGCGTGGTGCTGCTGCCACTGGCCACGGTGGTGCTCCCGTTCTTGCACACGATGCCCGTGCTGTAGTCCGTCAGGGGCGTCGGCGACGCGGTGTCGGCCACCTCACCCACGGTGTACGTCCCCGGCGCCTCCGAGATCGCCCCCGTGGT
>DASUWI010000081.1:0-39195 GCA_036378495.1 Candidatus Dormiibacterota bacterium | reverse complement strand
GAGCAGATCGGCACGCGCGTCGACGGCGAGGGGCAGCCGGATGGCGCCTGATCGCACCAAGGCGGAGGAGGCGCAGGCGACGCTCAACGAGCGCGTCCACACCGCCCGCGATCGGATGGAGAAGAGCCTCGAATCGCTGGGGCGGGAGCTCGGCGGCATTCGCACCGGCCGCGCGTCGCCGGCGCTGGTCGAGCGCCTCGTCGTCGACTACTACGGTGCGCCGACGCCGCTGCAGACGCTCGCCGGGATCTCCGTGCCCGAGCCGTCGCAGCTGAGCATCCGGCCGTACGACCGCAACGCGCTGAGCGCCATCGAGAAGGCGATCCAGAAGAGCGACCTCGGCCTCAACCCCAGCAATGACGGCGAGGTGATCCGCATCACGATCCCGCAGCTCAACGAGGAGCGGCGCCGCGAGCTGGTCCGCGTTGTGCACCGCAAGGCCGAGGAGGCCCGCGTGGCGGTGCGCAACATCCGCCGCGACGAGGCCGACCACCTGCGCAAGGTGGAAAAGGAGGGCCACGTCAGCAAGGACGAGGTGGAGACCAAGCTCAGCGAGCTGCAGAAGCTGACCGATCAGTTCGTCGGGCGCGTCGACGACGCGCAGGAGAAAAAGGAGGCCGAGGTTCTCGAGGTGTGATCGCCGCGAAGCGGCGAGAATCCGGCAGGCGCGGCGTGTAGCGCCGCCCCCGCACTGACGTAACGCCGCCGTAACCCGCCTCGTTTACCCTGAGACCCGTGTTGCGACCCCCCGTCCCAGCAGCCAACCCTGCGCCGTCGAGCCCCGATCTCCCGCGACACATCGGCATCATCATGGACGGCAACGGGCGATGGGCCCGCCGCCGCCACCTGCCGCGAGCCGCGGGGCATCGTGCCGGCGTGCGCGCCATCCGGCCGGTGATGGAGGCGTGCGATCGCGCCGGCGTGCACATCCTCACGCTCTACGCGTTCAGCACCGAGAACTGGTCCCGCCCCCGGCACGAGGTTGCGGCGCTCATGCAGCTCTTCGGCGAGACCATCGACAGCGAGGTGGGCGAGCTGCATTCCAACGGTGTGCAGATCCGCGTGCTCGGTGACCGCCGCCAGCTCAGCGAGCGCCTGCAGGCGAAGGTGGCCGATGCCGAGCAGCTGACGGCGCACAACACGCAGGCCATCCTCAACGTGGCCATCAACTACGGCGGCAGGCGCGAGATCATCGAGGCGATCCGCGAGCTGGCCGCTCGCGGGGTCGACCTCACCCAGCTCGACGAGCAGATGCTGAGCGACGCGCTGTACACGGCCGGCCTGCCCGACCCCGACCTGATCGTCCGCACGGCGGGCGAGATGCGCATCAGCAACTTCCTGCTGTGGCAGGCGGCGTACGCGGAGCTCTATGTGACCGAGACGCTCTGGCCCGATTTCGGCGCCGCCTCGATCAACGAGGCGCTGCATGCGTTCTCGCGGCGCGAGCGCAAGTTCGGCGCCGTGAGCGAGCGCGGGCCGACACCGGTGATCGACGCCCTCGGCACCGCCGTGGGATGAACCTCCTGCTCCGGATCGTGTCCGGGGCGGTCCTCCTGGCGGTCATCGCCGCAGCGCTGTGGGCGGGCACGGCCGCGGTGGCCGCGTTCATCGGGGTGGTCGTGGTCGTCGGCTGCTGGGAGCTGAGCGGGCTGCTGCGCCGGGCGGGCATGCCCGCGGTCGACTGGATCCTGTATCCGCTCAGCCTGTGGCTGGCGATCCGCCTGGCGCTGCCGGCGCCGTACCAGGATGCCGAATGGCCGCTGCTCGCGGCGCTGACCGCAGGGCTGCTCGCCACCGTGGTGCTTCGGGTCACGTTCACTCGCTGGGCGGCCGCCGTCGCCGGCAGCGTGTACGTCGGCTTCAGCCTCGGGTTCTTCCTGGCGCTCTACCTCTTGCACGGCTCTGCCGGCGACCACTTCGGGCTGCGGCTCGTGGGGCTGGTGATCCTGGCCGTGGTCGCCGGGGACACGGCGGCGTTCTTCATCGGGCGCGCCGCCGGCCGCCTCCCGTTCTTTGCCTGGATCTCGCCGCAGAAGACCGTCGAGGGCGCGATCGGCGGCGCCCTGGCCACGATCCTGGTGGCGGCTCTGGCCGGGCCGGCGCTGACCGGCATCGGCGCCGTTGCCGCCGCCGGCCTGGGCGCGCTGATCACGGTCGCGGCCCAGGGCGGGGACCTCGTCGAGTCGGCGCTGAAGCGCCAGGCGGGTGAGAAGGACTCGAGCCACCTCATCCCCGGGCACGGCGGGCTGCTCGACCGGATCGACAGCCTGGTCCTGGTCGCCCCCGTGGCGTACTGCTATTTGAGGCTGATCGCCCTCTGATGACCGTGAGGGCGTGGTTTGATCTCAGGACGAATGACTGACCACCAGCGCCGCCGCGTCGTGCTCCTGGGCGCCACCGGTTCGATCGGACGCCAGGCCTGTGATGTCATCGGCCGCTTCCCGGACAGGTTCGAGATCGTCGGCGCGGTGGCCCGGCGCGACGCGACGGCGCTCGCCGCCGTGGCGGAGCGCTTCGGCGTGCCGCGCACCGCACTGGTCGAGCCGGCGCCGGGCGCGCCGCTGCCGCCGGGCACGGCCGCGGGTATGGAGGCCGCCTGCGAGATCGCCTCCGTGGACTGCGACGTCGTCTGCGTGGCCATCACCGGCGCCGCCGCGCTGCGGCCGACGCTGGCCGCGCTGGACGCCGGTCACCGCGTGGCCACTGCCACCAAGGAGGTGCTGGTCATGGCGGGCGAGCTGGTGCGCGCCCGCGCGGAGCGAGCCGGGGCCACGATCACGCCGATCGACAGCGAGCACAGCGCGCTCTGGCAGTGCCTCCGTGGCGAGGACATGGGCACCGTCGTCCGGCTGGTGCTCACCGCCAGTGGCGGCCCCTTCCGGACGCGACCGACCGCCACGTTCTCCACGATCACGCCGCCGGAGGCGCTGGCGCACCCCACCTGGCGGATGGGCCCCAAGGTGACGATGGACTCGGCGACGATGATGAACAAGGGCCTGGAGGTCATCGAGGCCCACTTCCTCTTCGACGTTCCCTACGAGCGGGTGGAGGTGGCGATCCACCCCACGAGCACCGTGCACAGCTACGTCGAGTTCTGCGACGGTGCGATCGTCGCCCAGCTCGGGGTGCCGGACATGCGCGTGCCCATCGCGCTCGCGCTGGCGGATGGCGAGCGGCTGCCCGGCGTGGGTCCGCCGCTGGAGCTGCGCTCCGGCGTGCCCCTGGAGTTCTTCGAGGTGGACCCGGAGCGGTTCCCGGCGGTGGGGCTGGCCCGTAGTGCGGGCGTCAGCGGCGGGCTCGCACCCTGCGTGCTCAACGCGGCCAACGAGGTGGCGGTGGCCACCTTCCTCGACGGTGGCTGCCGCTACGACGAGATCATCCCGCTCGTTGCCGACGCGGTGCAGGCCGCGCCCGTCGCCGCGACGCCGTCGCTCGACGACGTGCTTGCCGCCGATACGTGGGCCCGCGAGCGGGTTCGCAGCCGCCTGGCGGGGGGTACGGTGGTCTCGTGAGCGCCGGGCAGATTCTCATCGACATCGGCGCGATCGCCCTCACGTTCCTGGTCATCGTGCTGGTGCACGAGGCGGGGCACTTCGTGGTGGCCAAGCTGTCGGGCATCCGCGTCGACGAGTTCGCCATCGGGTTCGGGCCCAAGCTCGTCGCCAGGCGCATCGGCGAAACGCTGTACTCGATCCGGGCCCTGCCGGCGGGCGGCTACGTACGCATGCCGGGCATGCTCGGCATCGAGGGTGAGGCGGATGCCGGCGAGCGCAACTTCTATCGCGCGAGCAAGACCAAACGCTTCATGACCGTCGCCGCGGGCATCGTGTTCAACCTGGTGTTCGCCGGGATCTGCTTCACCGTGGTCAACCTGGCGCCCACGCCGTCGCGCGTCGTCGACGGCGGCGCGCTCGCCGCGTCGGGAATCCCCAGCGGGGCAACGATCCGCTCCATCAACGGCACCGCGATCCGTCACGACACCCCGAAGAACGTGACCAACGATCTGCACGCGGCGACGCAGGCCGATCAGGGCCGGGCGATGCAGGTTGCGTACACGACATCCGACGGTGCGCAGCGCAGCGCGGTGGTGCGCCCGCAGCTCGTGGTCATCCTGCCCACCGAGGTGAGCTCGCTGCAGCCCGGGGTGTACGTGGTCACCTCCGTCAACGGACACGCGCCGGGGACCGGTGATCCCGCGCAGGTGCTCGGCAGCGGTGGGTCGGTGACGATCAACGGCTACACGCAGGGAACGCCGTCGCAGAAGTTCAACGACATCACGCTGTCGCACGTGACCACGGGCTACGGATCCCCGGAGTCGATCCAGGCCACGTGGCTCATCGGGCTCGAGGCGGGGTTCGACGGCCAGCCGCTGGCGACGGCCGTGGTCAACGGGTTCCGCTCCGTGCCCGACTTCATCCGCGAGCAGGTGGTCGGCGTCTACCAGCTGATCACGGTGCCGTCGCTCGGCGGCATCGCCGGACCCAACGGGCTGTCCGGCCCCGTGGGCATCGCGCAGCAGACGGTGTCCCAGGCGCAGGGCGGGCTCTTCGGACAGCAGGGGCTGATCTGGTGGATCGGGTTCGTCAGCATGAGCCTGGGGCTGATCAACGTGCTGCCGATTCCGTTCCTCGACGGCGGCAAACTGTTCTTCATCCTCGTCGAGGCGGTGCGCCGCAAGCGCGTCGATCCGCGTGTCGAAGCGGCAGCGTCGGCGATCGGACTCGCGCTCGTCGTGCTCCTGCTCGTCTATGTCACCATCGGAAACGTGAGCAGGCTGTGAGCGTTGACATAAACGTGGCCAACCGGCGTGCGACCGTGCCCGTCAATGTCGGCGGTGTGGTCATCGGTGGCGCCGCGCCGATTGCGGTGCAGACGATGACGAAGACGCAAACCGAGGACGTCTCCGCCACGCTCGCGCAGATCGAGCGCGCGGCGAAGGCCGGCGCCGACCTGATCCGCGTCACGTGCGACACACGAGAGGCCGCGACCGCGCTGCGCGACATCGTGCACGGATCGCCGATCCCGATCGTCGCCGACATCCACTACGACGCGCCGCTGGCGCTGCTCGCGCTCGAGGCGGGTGTGCAGTGCTTGCGCCTCAACCCCGGCAACATCACGGACACGGCGAAGGTGGCGGACATCGCGCGCGAGGCCAAGGCGCGCGACGTGCCCATGCGTATCGGCGTCAACGCCGGCAGCATCCCGCAGCGCAAGGAGCTGGCTCGCGGTCGTGGCGCCAGCATCGACGAAGCGGCGCAGCACATGGTCGACGCCGCGATGGGTCACATACGCATCCTCGAGGAGCTGGACTTCCGCAACATCAAGGTGTCGCTGAAGGCGAGCGACGTGCTCACCAATCTCACCGCCAATCGCAAGTTCGCGGCGCTTGGCAACCGCTACCCGCTGCACCTCGGGCTCACCGAGGCGGGCCCGGTCGACTCCGGCAGCGTGAAGTCGGCGATGGGCATCGGCATCCTGCTCGCCGAGGGACTCGGCGACACGATTCGCGTGTCCCTCGTGGGCGAGCCCGAGGACGAGGTGCGCGTCGCCAAGCAGATTCTCAGCAACCTGCAGGAGAAGGGTGACGGTCCCAACCTGGTCGCGTGTCCCACGTGCGGCCGTCTCGAGATCGACATGTTCCCGATGGTGAAGCGCGTCGAGAACGCGCTCGCCGGCGTCAAGCGCAGCATCACGGTCTCGGTGATGGGATGCGTCGTGAACGGGCCGGGCGAGGGCATGCACGCCGACATCGGCATTGCCGGAGGGCGGCAGAAGGGCATTCTCTACCGCAATGGCGCGGTGGTCGCGAGCCTCCCCGAGGCGGAGCTGATCGACATGCTCGTCGATGAGCTGCGTGCCGTCGCCGCCGAGGACGCGCAGCTGCTGGCCGAGGGCAGGCCGCTGCCCCGCGGCCTGTCGGGCGAGGGATCCTCGCTCCGTTTACCGGTCACCGCAAGCTGACGCCGGCCACGCCGGCGGGCACGCGCTTGCATACACCGCCCGCGCCATGAGCGAGCAGCGGCGCGCCGATCCCAAGCGAATCACCGCGCAGTCGGAGGACTTCGACCGCTGGTACGTCGACACCGTGCTGCGCGCCGAGCTCGCCGATTACACGCCGGTGCGCGGCTGCATGGTCATCCGTCCCTACGGGTTTGCCCTCTGGGAGAACATCCAGCGCGCGCTCGACGACATGTTCAAAAACACCGGGCACGAGAACATGTACTTCCCGCTGTTCATCCCGGAGTCGTACCTGAAGAAGGAGGCGGAGCACGTCGCGGGGTTCGCCCCCGAGGTGGCGTGGGTGACGCGCGGCGGCGGCAAGGAGCTCGAAGAGCCGCTCGCCATCCGGCCCACCAGCGAGACGATCATCTGCTCGCTGTACGCGGACTGGATCCACTCGTGGCGCGATCTGCCGGTGAAGATCAACCAGTGGGTGAACGTGGCCCGCTGGGAGAAGCGCACGCGCCTGTTCATGCGCACCACCGAGTTCCTCTGGCAGGAAGGACACACCTTCCACGAGACGTCCGAGGAGGCGGCGGCCGAGGTGGACACCATGCTGGGCTGCTATCGCGAGCTGCACGAGGAGTGGCTCGCGATTCCCGTGATCCCCGGCCGCAAGACGGACTCGGAGAAATTCGCCGGCGCCCGCTACACGTTGAGCATCGAGGCGATGATGCAGGACGGCTGGGCCCTGCAGGCGGGCACGTCGCATCACCTGGGGCAGAACTTCACGCGGGCCTACGGCATCCAGTACGCGGACCGCGACAACGAGCTGCGGCATCCCCACCAGACGTCGTGGGGACTGTCCACGCGCGTGATCGGCGGCCTGATCATGGCGCACGGCGATGACGCCGGGCTGATCCTGCCGCCGCGTGTGGCGCCCGTGCAGGTCGTGGTGGTACCGATCATGCGCAGCAACGACGCCGAGGGGTCGGCCGCCGTGGAGGAGGCGGTGGCGCGCATCGAGCGCGAGGCCGGTTCCGGCGTGCGGCTGCGCGCGGACCGTCGTGACGGCATCCGCCCGGGCGAGAAGTACGCGCACTGGGAGCTGCGCGGCGTGCCGCTGCGCATCGTGGTGGGCGCCAAGGATCTCGCCGAGGGACGCGTGACGCTGGTGCGGCGCGTCGACGGCGCGCAGGAGACGCTGCCGCTCGACGCGGTGGCGTCGCGGCTGCCCGCGCTGCTCGAGGGCGCGCAGACGGCACTGCTGGAGCGCGCGCGGCGGCTGCTCGACGAACGCAGTGTCGACGTGCGCTCACTCGATGAGCTTCGCGAGGCGTTCCGCGAGCGTCCGGTGTTCGCCAGCGGTCCGTTCTGCAACCGCGCGGCGTGCGAGGTGCGCATCACGGAGTCGGTGCATGCGCTGACCGTGCGCAACCTGCGTGCCGACCGTTCGGCTGACGGTGCGCCGTGTATCGCGTGCGGCGAGCGCGCGGACTCCGTCGCGCTGATGGCGCGCGCGTACTGAGCGCAGCTTCCAGTCTTCAGGGCGTGCGGCGCTCGAGCAGCAGCACGTCGCGCCAGACGCCGTTGAGCGAGCCGAGGCGTTCGCGCCTGCCGACGACGCGAAAGCCGAGCCGCTGGTGCAGCCGGACGCTGGCCACATTCTCGGGGAAGATGCCGGCCTGCACGGTCCAGATACCGGCGCGGTCGGCGCTGTGCAGCAGCGACTTGAGAAGCGTGCGGCCGACACGGTGGCCGCGACGTGCGGCGGCCACGTAGACGCTGACCTCGGCCACCCCCTGATACGCGCAGCGATCCGAGACCGGCGCGAGTGCCGCCCAGCCGCCGACGTCGCCATCGGTGACCGCCACCAGCCGGTGTTCGCGGAGATGCTCGGCGTCGAAGTGGTCCCAGCTGGGCGGCTCCGTCTCGAACGTGGCGTCCCCCGTGGCGATGCCCTCGGCGTAGATGGCGCGAACGGCCGGCCAGTCCCCGCGTTCCATCGGGCGGATCCCCGGCGCACCGCCGCCCTGTGTGTGTGCGCTCACGACGCAGCCACGCGGGCGGCAGGGCCACGCGGCGCGGTGACACAAGGAGTTTGACGGCCATGGGGAGGACGTACACTCATTCGGGAGATGCCACTTTCGGAGCTTCTGGCCACAGCGCAGTATCTCCCGGAGGCGGACCGGGAGCGGCTGGAGCGTGCCTTCGAGGTGGCGGAGGCGGCGCACGACGGCCAGTTCCGGCTGACCGGCGAGCCGTACGTCGAGCATCCGCTTGCGGTGGCCGCAATCCTTGCCGGGCTGCGGCTCGACGCCGACACGCTCACCGCGGCGGTGCTGCACGACACCGTCGAGGACACACACCTGACGCGCGACGACATCCGCGCGTCGTTCGGCGATTCGGTGGCCAAGCTCGTCGACGGCGTGACCAAGCTGGGCAAGATCCACGTCACCTCGGCCGAGCAGCACCAGGCGGAGAACATCCGCAAGATGCTCGTGGCGATGGCCGAGGACGTGCGCGTCGTGCTGATCAAGCTCGGCGACCGTCTGCACAACATGCGCACAATCGCCGCGCACACCGCGGAACGGCGCCGGCGCATCAGCCGCGAGACGCTCGACATCTACGCGCCGCTGGCCCATCGTCTCGGCATCTGGCAGGTGAAGGGAGAGCTGGAGGACCTCGCGTTCGCGCAGCTCGACCCGGACAACTATCAGCTGATCGAGGCCAAGCTGACGTCCAAGCGCGAGCAGCGCGCGGCGTTCGTTCGCGACGTCACTGAGATCCTCGAGCGCGAGCTCGAGCCGCTGGGCATGAGCGCGGAGATCAGCGGGCGCACCAAGCAGGTGTACAGCATCCACGAGAAGATGCTTCGCTCCCAGAAGGACTTCGACGAGATCTACGACCTGATCGCGATTCGTGTCCTGGTGAACAGCGTCAAGGACTGCTACGGCGCGCTGGGCGTGGTGCACTCGCTGTGGAAGCCGATTCCGGGGCGCTTCAAGGACTACATCGCGATGCCCAAGGACAACCGCTACCAGTCACTGCACACGACGGTGGTCTCGCACACCGGCGAGCCGATGGAGGTGCAGATCCGCACCCAGGAGATGCATCAGACGTCCGAGTACGGCGTCGCAGCGCACTGGCGGTACAAGAGCGGATCCGAAGGCGCGCGCGTCGACGAGCGCTTCGCGTGGCTGCGGCTGCTGATGGACTGGCAGAAGGAGATGCTCGACGCCGAAGCGTTCGTCGACACGGTGAAGGTGGACATCTTCCAGGACGAGGTGTTCGTGTTCACGCCCCGGGGCGATGTGCGCTCGCTGCCGATGGGATCGACGCCGGTCGACTTCGCGTACCGAATCCACACCGACGTCGGTCACCGCTGCATCGGCGGCAAGGTGAACGGGCGCATGGTGCCGCTGGATCACCGCCTGGAGAACGGCGACATCGTCGAGATCCTCACGTCCAAGGGGCCGCACGGTCCTTCGCGCGATTGGCTGGGATTCGTCAAGACGTCAAGCGCGCGCGAGAAGATCCGCTCCTGGTTCAAGAAGGAGCGGCGCGAGGAGAACATTCAAAAGGGCCGCGAGGCGCTCGACAAGGAGTTCCGGCGCATGCGGCAGATCGCGCTGTCGAGCCTCAAGGACGATCAGCTGACCAAGCTGGCGGCGCAGCACAAGTTCAATCTCGTCGACGACTTCCTCGCGGCGGTGGGCTACGGAGACATCAGCGCCCGCAGCGTCGTGCTGCACTTCAGCGAGGACGGCGAGCAGCCTAGCGACACGCGCCTGCTGGGGATCCCGCTGACGAGTGCGCCGGCGCCGACGGGACTCGTGCGCGTGCACGGTCATTCGGACATGCTCACGAACCTGGCGAGCTGCTGCAAGCCGGTTGCGGGCGAACCGATCCGCGGGTACATCACGCGGGGCAAGGGGGTGACGGTGCACCGCAGCGACTGCGCCAACGTGCGCAACGCGGGCGACACCGAGCGCTTGGTGGAGGTGGAGTGGGAGACGGGGGCGCGGCAGGTGTACCCGGTGGCGATCAAGATCGAGGCGTGGGATCGGACGGGGCTGCTGCGTGACATCGCCGGCGTGATCGCCGAGTCGAAGATCAACCTGAGCGGAGCGGATGTGCAGGTGTACGACGACCGCACCGCAGTGATCAGCACGATCGTCGAGATTCAGACTCTCACGCAGTTGAGCCGCCTGCTGGAGCGATTGGAGGGGGTGCGGGACGTGCACACCGTGGCGAGGGACCCGAGCTAGACCTCTTCCCGCGGATGGCTTGAAATGCGAACATCGGTTCGCTACACTAAAAAGGGTAACTATCCCATCCCTGGAGAGATTGGGGTACGATGCTTGGGTGTTGGATCGGGAAGGAGTCACCCCGAAGGGCGCGCTCTGACGTGGGTAGAGGGGTCCACGTTCGCTCGGCGCTCGTCGCGACACTGCGTGACGCCGTGAGTTTCGCCGTCCAACTCAAGATAGCGCTGTTCCTCAGCGTGATCTCCGTGCTGATCGCGTACCTCACTACTTCGCACAACGCTGCGGCCTTCTTTGGCCTGCTGTCTTGGCCGATTGCTGTGGGCGTAGCGACAGCCATCTACCTCATTCGCAACCTTGCGGGGTGGGGCAGTCAGTGGCGTGCGGCATATGAGCGGCACCCGCTGTTTCAGTCCGAACAACCGCGGCTGTATTTGGTGCCTAAGGGCGGACGGGACGTCCTGTTTCCCTACGGTCTGCGTTGCGAGGTACGCGAGCGAGGTGGTCTCCTGGCGTGGTGCGAGCGCAACGACGCAGCCAACGGGTTTAGGTATCCCGGCGAGTTCCCTGAACACGTACCCCCGGTGCCCGGACGACACCGGGCAGTGTGGCTAGAGCGGTTTGTGCCAGGCGGCCGCTGGTGGAAACTCGTTGCGCTCGACTTCGACTACGCGGTTCCCGACGAGGGGGCGACGCCGTGACGCCTTCGTCCTCGGTGAATGTAGGGGACGAGTTTGTTGACCGTCTCCCGGTAGGCGCTGAGCGCCAGGTCGAAGACTTCGGGAATTGGCGCGTTCCCCTGTTCCGGCCCGAAGTCAATGGCTACGACCGGGCCACCCACGACCTGCACGTCCATTGCTCCCTTGGGCAAGTGAAATTCTGCGCCGTCCTGGCATACGGCCTGATCGACGGAGACGTCTCCGGTGTCGCCAGGCTCGATGTGTCGCGTGCCCTGTGTGTCGACCCACAGCATCCGAACGCTGCGCAGGGCCGTGAACACGAGGGGCAGCTTCTGGTGGCGGTCTTTGTTCGAGATGAGGTTGAGCGCACGGAAGACGTGCAGCGTATGGCCTGCCTTCCAAGCCACGTCCGGCGGTTGCAGCGACTTGAGGATTGCGACCGCCTCGGGCCGCACTTTCGCGGTGTCGGATTTCCACCGACCGCGTTCCTTCGTTCGCTTTTCATGCTCCCCTGGATCGGCATCTTCCCAGACGCCCTGGAAGTAGATGGGGAAGTACACCTTGCTCCGTTCGGTCGCGGGGACAAGCGCGGTCATGAGATGGTCGAGTCCGCTCCGCAAGTTGTAGACGAAGTCGGCTGCGATGAGACTGATGGGCGGAGGCGGATTGGCTGTGAACCGAAGACGGTACGCGTTGATCTTGCGATGGTGCGCGGGACGCACCTCGTACGGGTGGCTGTCCGCCCACTTCGTAATTGCGAGTTTGAGGTCATGGAGGTGATGCTCGGCCCGGCCGGCCTTGAGAATGTAGGACGGAACGAGATCCATGGGCTATCCTCGGATCATGCCGAAAGAGGCAGACAGCGAGCAGTACACGCCAAAGGGCCACAAGATTCCGGTCCCGACGTGGGGAGACGTGCTAGGCGATCTGGAGAAGGTCGCCAAGACGCCCGCGCCGCCGAAGCCCAACAAGGGCCGACGCTCAGCTCCCAGCAGCCGCAAGCAGCAGTAGCGTCTCAAACTGCGGCCGCGCGTCGTCGCGATGGTTGTAGCGCCACGCGTACTCGTCCAAATACGACTGGAGCCACTTCGACGAGACGGAGTGGTAGACGCCGTGAATCCCGCGCTTGACCAGCGACCAGAAGCCCTCAATCGTCTGGGTGTGGACGTCGCCGTCGACGTACACAGCGGCCGAGTGGTTGATCCGCTGATGCGACCAGCGGGTCGACTGGTCGAATTGGTAGGCCCGGAATTGGTCGGTGTAGATCATCGACGCGGGCAGGACGTGGACGTTGGCCAGATTGTCCGCCGCGATGGAGTTCTCGCCGTCGACGTGCAAGGCGACGACCTTGCCGCCACGCTGGACGGCACCCATCACGACACGCTCTCGCAGACTACGGCCCTGCGCTCCGGGCGGGTCAGAGAGGCGACGCTTCGGGGTGAGGTACATGGCGTCCATCTCGACCGTTCCGGAGAGGTTGGTCGCCTCAGCGGACATGAGGCAATTGCGGATGCGGTTGAACATCCGCCACGCCGTCTTGTAGGTGACGCCGAGTTCGCGTTCGAGCTGCTTCGCGGAGATGCCGCATCGGGTGCTTGTGATCAGGTAGCACGCGTAGAACCACAGATGCAGCGACGTGGCCGAGTTCTCGAACAGAGTCCCCGCCGTGGGGTGAATGTGGTGGCCGCAGGCGGTGCAGTCCCACGACTGGCGGCGCTGCGCCGTCGTGTATCGCTTGAAGCGGCGGACGACCTTGCAGTCAGGGCACATCGCGTGCTCGCCGTCCTCGGAGTAGCGGGAGTGCCAGAGCCAGTCAAGGCACGCGGCGTCGTCCGGGAACCTCGCCATGAACTCCATGAGGGAACAGGACGATTCCGAGGCGCGGCCCCTGACGGGGCGGTTGCGGTCTACCTGAGGCATGACTGAATGATACCACAATCTCTCCAGGGATGGGATAGTTACCCTAAAAAGTGTGTGTGATGGCATTGACGAACAACCGGCAAGCCTCGAGGCGTTGCTCCTCGCGGCCGAGCGCCTGCTGACGCGGGCGGATCGGCCCACGGACGGTCCGGCTCTTGCGGTTGCGGCGCCGAAGCTCCGCCACATCATCGACTTGCTCGAGCTCGAGTTCGCGACCCTCGCCGACCTGTTCGAATCGAGCGGTCAGTGGGAAGACGAGGGCGCGTCGTCGCCGGAGAACTGGATCCGGCACACCTGCAAGATGTCGGCCGGCGCTGCGCGTACCGCGCTGGTCGTCGGCGAACGGGCGCCCGCGCTCACGGAGAGCGTCGAGGCGGTCAAGAGCGGTCGCATCGGCTACGGCCATCTCGCGCTGATGGCTCGCACCGCCGATTGGGTCACGCGTGCCCCGTCCGGGGACGCTCCGTTTGACGAGCAGCCTCTCCTGCAGCTCGCCGAGTGCCATTCCGTCAGCAGGTTCCAGTTCGACTGCGCCCACGCGCGGCACGCGGCCGACCAGGCCAAAGCCCTCCGCGATCACGTCGACGCTGTGGAGCGCCGCTGGCTCGAGCTCGAGCCGCTGGGCGCGGACGCGGTCCGTATCAGCGGCGTCGTCGACACCGTCGGCGCCGCGACATTGCGAGAAGCGCTGGAGCCGCTGGCGAAGCGCGAGGGGAAGGATGACCGGCGGCCGCGGTCGCGAAGAATGGCCGATGCGCTCCTCGAGCTCGGCACCTACGTGCTCAACCAGGGCTCGCTGCCCAAGCGGGCCTCGCAGCGGCCGCATCTGCAGGTGACCACCACGCTGGAGACGCTGCGCGGTCTCAAGGGATCGCCGGCTGCAGAGATGGAGTTCGCCGGTCCGGTGCCTGCTGCAACTGCGCAGCGCCTGGCGTGCGACGCGGCGGTGGTACGGATCCTCCTCGACAGCGAATCGGCGCTGGTCGATGTCGGCCGGGCGCGGCGGACCGCGCCACCGGCGACGCTGCGGGCGTTGCGAATACGTGATGACGGCTGCGTCTGGCCAGGCTGTGAACGCTCGGCGGCGTGGACCACCGCGCATCACGTGCTCGAGTGGGTGGCAGATCACGGGAAGACGGAGACGCCCAACATGGTGCTGCTCTGTTTTCGCCACCATTGGCTGGTACATGAAGGGGGCTGGCAGATTGCGCGCACCGACGAAGGGGTGATCAAGGTGCCTCCGCTGAGCGGCTACGCCTCGCCGTTGAGTGGCCCGGATGTCCGGCCGCGGCGTGTGCGGTTTGCGGATGGGGACGCGGCCCTGGAGGAGCAGCGCGGGATGGCTTCGGAGAGCACGACCGCCGACGGTTGACCGGGGCAAGGCCACGCTGCTCGCCGCGGTCGGTTCGAGCCACGCATTGCCTTGGATAGACTGGCCGGGAATGCCCGAGATTGCGCCCCCGCGCGGCACGCGCGACTTCGTGCCCCCCGAGACGGACGCGTGGCGGTGGCTGCTCGACACCCATCGTGACGTCACCGAATCCTTCGGATATCGCGCGATCGAGACGCCGATCATCGAGTCCAGCGAGCTCTTCGCTCGCGGCGTGGGACAGGAGACCGACATCGTCGAGAAGCAGATGTTCACGTTCGAGGACCGTGGCGGACGGTCGCTCACGCTGCGACCCGAGGGCACTGCCGGCGTCGTCCGCGCCGTGCTGGGCCGGCATCTCGAGCAGGAGCTGCGGCCGGTGCGCGTGCGCTACGCGGGTCCGTTCTTTCGTGCCGAGAGCCCGCAGCGCGGCCGGTACCGGCAGTTCACCCAGGTGGGCGTTGAGTGCATCGGCGAACGATCCCCGGCCATCGATGCCGAGATCATCGAGATGGCGTGGCGCTTCTTCGAGCGCCTTCGCCTGAGCGGGCTCCAGCTCCAGATCAACACGCTCGGCGACAGTGAGGATCGCAGGCGGTACCGAGAGGCGCTGGTGCGCTACTACACGCCGCTGCGCGAGAAGCTCTGTGACGATTGCAGGCGCCGCCTCGAGTCGAATCCACTCCGGCTGCTCGACTGCAAGACCGATGCGCGCTACGCGGAGGCAGCGCCGATCATCTGGGACATCCTGGACACGGGTAGCCGCGAGTTCTTCACCACTGTGGTTGCACTGCTCGAGGACGCCGACGTGGTCGCGCACGTCAATCACCGCATCGTCCGCGGCCTCGACTACTACACGGACACCGTCTTCGAGATCTGGCACGAGAGTCTCCACGGGCAGCAGAACTCGCTCGGTGGTGGCGGCCGTTATGACGGCCTCGCGGAGGCGCTGGGGTTTCACAGCACGCCGGGCTCGGGGTATGCGCTCGGCGTCGACCGCACGCTGCTGGTCGCGGAAGAGCTCGGCATCGTGCCGGCGCCCGAGACTGCCGCCGACGTGATCGTGTGCTCGGTGGACACGCCTCAGCAGCGTCGCACGGCAGCGGTGGCGCGCGCGCTCCGTGCTGATCGGTTCCGCGTGGTGCTCGACGTCTCCGAGCGCCGCCTCGACCGGAAGCTGCGCAACGCGGACAGGTTGCGCGCGGCGGTCGCCGTGATCATCGGCGAAGACGAGGTGCGCGACTCCACGGCCACGGTGCGCGACCTGGCCAAACATGCCCAGGAGACGGTGGCGGCCGACGCGACCGTTGCCGCCATACGGCGGGCCCTCGAGGCCGCCCGATGAGCGTCACCCGCACGAACTGCGGCGCTCCCCGCGCCATCGACGCCGGCGCGGAGATGACCGTCTACGGATGGGTCGACCACCGCCGCGATCACGGCGGCCTCATCTTCCTCGACCTGCGTGACCGCAGCGGCATCCTGCAGATCGTCATCGATCCGCGTGACGCACCCGACGCGCACGCGGCCGCGCACGAGGCACGCCTCGAGTGGGTGCTCCGCGTCGAGGGAACGCTGCAGCTCCGCGATGCAGCCAACATCAACCCGAAGCGCGAGACGGGCGAGGTGGAGCTGCGAGCGCGGGCGTGCACCGTGCTGGCGGCGGCGGCCACACCGCCCTTCCCGGTCAACGAGGACACCGACGTCGACGAGCAGCTGCGTCTGCGCTATCGCTATCTGGACCTGCGCCGTCCCCGGCTGCAGCGCAACCTCAAGGCGCGCGCCCGTCTGTGCACCGAGCTGCGCCGCGCCCTGCACGAGCTCGATTTTCTCGAGATCGAGACGCCGCTATTGATCCGCGCCACCCCCGAGGGTGCGCGCGACTACCTGGTGCCGAGCCGGTTGTCGCAGGGCAGCTTCTACGCGCTGCCACAGTCACCGCAGCTCTACAAGCAGCTCTCCATGGTGGCCGGCTTCGACCGCTACTACCAGCTGGCGCGCTGCATGCGCGACGAGGATCTGCGCGCCGATCGCCAGCCGGAGTTCACGCAGCTCGACATCGAGATGTCCTTCGTCGACGAGGAGGAGGTGTTCGCGGCCCTTGAGCACGTCATCCCCTCGGCGTGGCACGCGTGCGAGTTCCGCGGCAGCCCTCTGCGCGTTCCCTTTCCCCGCATCGCGTGGCGGGACGCGATGGCGCGCTACGGCGTCGACAAGCCGGACACGCGCTTCGATCTGTTCCTGCACGACGTCACCGACGCGGTCGGCCGCGGCGGCTTCACCACGTTCGCCGGCGTGGTGCAGCGCGGCGGCGTCGTCAAGGCCGTCTGCGTCAAGGGCGGGGACGACCTGACGCGCTCCGACATCGAGCACCGGCTGCTCGATATCGCGCGCAGCGCCGGCGCCAAGGGCCTCGCCTATCTCTGGAAGCGAGCGGATGGCTGGCAGGGAGGCATCGCCAAGTTCTTCAGCGCCGCCGAGCTCGACGCTCTGGGCGCCACCGCCGGCGCCGATGCCGGCGACTGCGTGCTCATGGTCGCCGACACCGAGTCGGTGGCCAACGCCGCACTGGGCGCCCTGCGCAACCACCTCGGGCGCGCGCGGCACCTCTACGACGAGGCGCGCGTCGACATGATCTGGGTCACCGAGTTTCCGATGTTCGTGCGCAGCGAGGAGACCGGCGAGGTGGTCCCCGCGCATCATCCGTTCACCATGGTGAACGTGAACGACCTCGATCTGCTCGAGCGCGACCCGCTGGCGGTCCGCTCGCGGGCGTACGACATCGTGCTCAACGGGCGTGAGCTCGGCAGCGGCAGCATCCGCATCACCGATCCCGCGGTGCAGCGGCGCGTGTTCAACGCGATCGGCATCGACGACGAGACCGCGCGTCAGCGCTTCGGGTTCCTGCTCGAGGCGTTCGAGTACGGCGCTCCGCCGCACGGCGGCTTCGCCGGCGGCATCGATCGTTTGCTGATGGAGGGCCTTGGCGAGGACAACATCCGCGACGTCATCGCGTTCCCCAAGAATCAGCAGGCGCAGGAACCCATGAGCGGCGCGCCTGCGCCCATCGACGCCGCGCAGCTGCGCGAGCTCGGACTTGCGCTCGCCCCGCAGGGTGGGAGAGCGTCCGCGAGCGCCGCCGAAGCGGGCGCCAGGTCCGATAATCGGGTCAACATCCACACCGGAGGTGGCGATCAATGAAACTTCCCCTGGGCAAGAAGGGCGTCGTGGCGCTGGGAGCCATGGCCGGCGGTCTGGCGTTCTGGCGCGTGCGTGCCCGCCGTCGCGCCCGCGAGGAGCGAGAGTGGGAGGCTGAGGTCGCCGAGGCGATCGAGCAAGGGCAGGCGGCCGGAGCGCCCATGAGCGAGGGCTCGTAGCACGCACGACCCTCGTTTTGCCGGAGACGTGACGGGGTATGTCCGGAAGGTGATTGGTCAGGTCACTGATCTCCGCCTTCCGGCGGATCGGGCGTACATCGTCGTCGCCAAGCGGACCGCGGGGGCCATCGGCGCCGTGGCCGGGTTCGACGTCGACGAGGTCGACGATCTCACGATCGCTGTGGCGCAGGCGTTCGAGAATGCCATCAGCTGCCTCGAGGGGTCGGGGTTCCTCACGGGCCAGGTGCGCATCTCGTTCAAGCACGACAAGCGCGGCCTCGAGGTCACGGTGCGCAGCAGTGTCAACCGCGATGCCGAGCTCGAGGCGCGTCAGGCGCACGCCGAGCACGCGCTGGCGCTGGCGCAGCAGAACGCGGCTGCGCGCCTGGAGAGCGCGGTGTCCAATGATCTGGCGCTCCGCCTCATGGGGTTGTTCGTCGACCGCAGCTCGTACCAGCTCGATGAGCGCACCGGCGGGCTGCGCGTCCGCCTCACGAAATACCGAGCCTCGTGAGCTCGTCGCCGCGACGCGGCGGCGCGGTGGCGGCTCGGGAGCGCACGCTGGCGAAGCCCGCGCAGACTCCGGAGCGCGAGGAGACCCAGCGCCTCCTGCGTGAGTACCGCAGCAGCCACGATCCCAAGACCCGCGAGCGTCTCGTCGAGCTGAACAGCGACTTGGTGCGCTATATCGCGCGTCGTTTCGCCAACCGCGGGGAGCCACTCGAGGACATCGAGCAGGTGGGCTTCGTCGGCCTCATCCAGGCGATCGAGCGCTTCGATCCCTCACTGGAGAACGAGTTCAGCACGTTCGCCACGCCGACGATCGCCGGCGAGATCCGCCGCTACTTCCGCGATCGCTCGTGGGCGGTGCGCGTGCCGCGCCGGCTGCAGGAGAACCTGGTGCGCGTCAACGGCGCGTCGCAGCAGCTGCAGAACGAGCTCGGCCGGGTGCCCACGGTTGCGGAGATCGGCGAACGCCTGGGGCTGGCGCCCGAGGACGTGCTGGCCGCGCTCGAGGTGTCGCCGGCGCAGCACACCGTGTCGCTCGAGTCCACCGGCAGCAGCGCGGCCAACGAGGACGCCGCCACGCTCGGCGAACGCCTGGGACGCGAGGACAGCAACCTCGAACGCGTCGAGGCGCAGGAGGTGCTGGAGCGCGTCATGTCGCACCTCACCCCGCGTGAGCGTCAGATTCTGGCGCTGCGCTTCGTCGAACAGCTGCCGCAGACGGAGGTGGCCAAGCGCCTCGGCATCTCGCAGATGCACGTGTCGCGGCTGCAGCGGGCCGCGGTTGACCATCTGCGACGCGAGTTCGGTGACACCCCGCCCGGGTGACCCGGGATGCCGCGTCTGCCCCCACAATGGGGCGGGCGGCGCTGTCCACGTGTCCTGACGACCGCAGGCCGCCCGGTCACGGCGTTCGAGCTCGGTCTACAATCGCGACGAAGCTTCCGAACCAATCGCAGCATGCGTAGTCACGAAATCCGGGAGCGTTTCCTGCGCTTCTTCGAAGAACGCGGGCACGTGCGCCTTCCCAGTGCCCCGCTGATCCCCCACGACGATCCGTCGATCCTCTTCACCGTGGCCGGAATGGTGCCGCTCAAGCCGTACATCGCAGGCCTGCGGACACCGCCGTCGCCGCGTCTCGTTTCCTGCCAGAAGTGCTTCCGCGGGGGCGTGCTGCGCTACGACGACATCGCCTCCTCGGGTGACGCGACGCACAACACGTTCTTCGAGATGCTGGGCAACTGGTCGATCGGCGACTACTTCAAGCAGGGGGCGATCGACCTCGCCTGGGAGCTCGCCACCGGCGTCTTCGGCCTCGACCCGCAGCGCATCTGGGTGAGCGTGTTCCCGGACGACGCGGCGTCGGCGCTGCTGTGGACCGACCGCATCGGCGTGCCCCGCGAGCGCGTGGTCGAGCTCACCGAGAACTGGTGGGCGGCAGGCCCCACCGGGCCTTGCGGCTACGACAGCGAGATGTACTGGGACGACGGTGGTCCCTGTAGCTGCGGCCGGACAGCGTGCACGCCGGCCGACGACTGCGGCGGCGACCGCTGGGTGGAGTTCTGGAACCTCGTGTTCATGGAGTTCGACCAGCAGGAGGACGGCTCGCGCCCGCTGCTGCCCAAGCCGACGGTCGACACCGGCATGGGGCTGGAGCGCGTGACGCGGATCCTCCAGGGGGTGCGCAGCATCTTCGCCACCGACCTGTTCGTCCCGTTGATCGAGAACTTCCGCCTGCGCGCCGGCCGGCCGGAGCCTGCGCGTGAGACCACGCGATCGTTCAACGTCCTCGCCGACCATCTGCGCGGCGCGGCCTTTCTCATCGCGGACGGTGTGCTGCCCGGCAACGAGGGACGCGGCTACGTGCTGCGGCGGCTGATCCGTCGCGCCGCCGTGCACGCCCGGCGCGTGGAGCTGCGCGGCGGGCTCGCCGACGGCGTGCCAGTGGCCGTCGAGCTGATGGGGTCCGTCTATCCCGAGCTCACCGCCACCGGACGGCTCATCGAGGAGACGCTGCGCGGTGAGGAGGCCGTGTTCACCCGCACGCTGGAGGCGGCCTCGCGTCGCTTCGAGGCGCTGGCCGGCGACGGCGGCCGGATCTCGGGCGAGGACGCCTTCCGTCTCTACGATACCTACGGGTTGCCGATCGAGTTAACGGTTGAGATGGCCGCGGAGCGAGGGGCGGATGTGGACATGGCCGGCTTCACCTCGGCCATGGCGGCGCAGCGCGAGCAGAGCCGCTCGTCTGTCGCGCGCGCCGGGTTCGGCGGCGAGTCCCTGCCCGGCACGCGCTTCGTCGGCTACGACGTGCTCGCCACGCCGGCGACCGTCCTGCGCATCGGCGCCGCCGGGCCGCGCGACGTCCTGGCTGCCGGCGAGAGCAGCGAGGTGGTGCTGGACGCCAGCCCGTTCTACGCCGAGGCCGGGGGGCAGATCGGCGACAGCGGGTGGCTCACCTGGACCGGCGGTCGCGCCCGTGTGATCGACACCACGTACGCGACCGGCGGTGCGCGGCTGCAGCACGTTCGCGTCGACGAGGGTGCGCTGCGAACGGGCGACCAGGTGGACGCCTTGGTCGACGCGGAGCGCCGCGCGCAGACGGCCCGGCATCACTCGGCGACACACCTGCTGAACCGTGCGCTGCGCGGTGTGTTCGGCGACGCGGTGGTGCAGCGCGGCTCGCTGGTGACACCCGACCACACCACGTTCGACTTCTCGTTTCCGCGCGCGCTGGAGCCGGATGAGCTCACAGAGCTCGAGCATCTCGTCAACGACGCGGTGCGGCGCGACCTGGTGCGCACCGCGGAGGAGATGCCGCTGTCGGCGGCGCGTGCCAGCGGCGCGGTGGCGCTCCTCGACGAGACCTACGGCGACCTGGTGCGCGTCATCGATTTCGGGGGCTGGTCCCGCGAGCTCTGCGGCGGCACCCACGTGGAGCGCACGGGCGAGATCGGAGCCGTGATCATCGCCGCGGAGTCGAGCATCGGTCAGGGCAAGCGCCGCATCGACATGGTCGCCGGCGAGGCGGCAGAGGAGCGCTGGCGCGACCTCGGCCGCGCGCTGCAGACGGCCGGCCGCGCGCTGCGGGTGCCGGGAGAGCAGGTGCCCGAGCGTGTCTCGGCACTGCAGGACCAGGTGCGGAAGCTCACCAGGGAGCTCGACGCGGCGCGCCGCGGCGGCGGCGGAGCCGCCGGGCTGGGTGCGGCCACCCTGGAGGACGTCTCCGGCATCAAGCTGGCGCATCTGATGCTCGACCCGGACCAGGCCGACGGCGTGCGCGAGGCGGCGGACCGGCTGTTCGCCGAGCGCCTGCAGGGCGACGGCGTCGCGGCCGTGCTCGGCGCAACGGCGATGGCGGTGAAGGTCGGCGGCCGCGCGCTCGAGGCAGGGCTCAACGCCGGCGCGCTGGTGAGCGCGGCATCCGCGGCCACAGGCGCCGCCGGTGGCGGACGCCGCGACTTCGCGTCCGGTGGCGTCAAGGATCCCGCCAAGCGCCACGCAGCGCTGGGCACGATCCGCGCCGCGGTGGAGGAGGCCGCGCTCGCCGGCTTCGAGGGTCGCGGCTGATGGCTTCGCGCCGGTTTCAGCTGCTGCGGCGGCGGGACGAGTTCCGCACCCACTACACCGTGCTCGACATCGGCACGGAGTTCGCCAAGGCGCTGATCGTCAAGCGCGAGGCCGAGAAGGGCATCATCCTCGGCGCCAGCCGGGTCCGTCAGGGAATCCCCGACATGAAGGCCGGCGCGGTCGCCGACATCCAGGCGGTCATCGACACCTGCGACAAGGCGCTGACCGAGGCCGAGGACATGTGCGAGACGGTGCCCGGCCAGGCGGTCATCGGCATCGCCGGCGAGCAGGTGCGTGGCTTCAGCACCACGATGACCATGCCGCGGGCGCAGCCCCAGGCCCGCATCACGCAGGCGGAGATCGCCACGGGGCTGCAGGCGGTGCAGCGCCGCGCCCTGCGCGAGGCCGTCCGGCAGATGGCGCAGGACCTCGGCGTCGCCGAGATGAACGTGAAGCTGGTGCACAGCGTCATCACCAATGTGCGCATCGACGGGTATGCGGTGAGCAACCCCGTCGACTTCCAGGGACAGACACTCGAGATCACCGTGTTCAACACCTTCGCGCCGCTCACCCACATCGGCGCGCTGCAGACGATCGCGCAGGAGCTCGACCTCGAGCTGGTGGCGACGATCGCCGAGCCCTACGCGCTGGCGCGAGCCTGCTCCACCGAGGAGATCCTGGAGATGGGTGCCGTGTTCGTGGACGTCGGCGGCGGCACCACCGACGTGGCCGTGGTGCGCAATGGCGGCATCGAGTCGACGCGCATGTTCGCGCTTGGCGGCCGCTCCTTCACCAAGCGCCTGGCCACCGACCTCTCGATGCCCCTCGACGAGGCGGAGCGGTTCAAGGTGGCGCACACCGAGCGCCGGCTCGCCGGCGAGCAGAGCGTGATGGTGCACAAGTCGCTCACCCCCACCGCCGAGGTGCTCGCCCAGGGCGTGGTCCTGACGCTCGAGGAGGTGGCGGGCGAGGACCAGCTGCCGGCGAGCATCCATCTCGCCGGCGGGGGCGCGTCGCTGCCCGAGGTCAGCGAGCAGCTGAGCGCGGTGAAATGGATGGAGCACATGGCGTTCAGCCATCAGCCGGCGGTGTCGGTGCTGGGGCCCGATGATGTGCAGGGCGTGTTCGACACGACGGGGCTGATGGTGGGGCCGCAAGATGTGACGCCGATGGCGCTGGCGCGCCACGCGGTCTCGCTCGACGCCGACGCGGCCGATCCCCTCGGCGGGCTGATGCGGCGCGTGCTCAAGACAATGAAGGTGTAGGACAGAACCGATGCCGGTGACACTGATCGCAGCCGAGACCGATGAGATCGCGGATCTCATCAACCTGGTGCGCTCTGCGGCCGATCCCGACATCGGGCTCGTGGTGCCGCATGGCAGCAAGGCGCTGCAGACGCCGCTGAACGCACGCCTGCTCAGCCAGTTCAGCCGGCAGACGGGACGGCGCACCGCCATCGTCAGCGCCGACCCGCGCGTCCAGGAGCTGGCCCGGGCCAACGGCATGCGCGTGTTCGACAACGTGCCGGCCTTCGAGCGCGGTCACGAGACCACGAGGGCGACGCCGTCGGCGACCGATGGAAACGGCGCCGACGCGGCCAAGACCGCCACGGTCCTCACCCCGCCCGTGATCCCGGCGACGTCGCCCCTCAGCGCGTCGCCGGCGCTCTCGCCGCCGAGCTACACGCCGCCGCCCACCGTCCCGCCGGCCCCGCCGCGTCCGCGGCCCCGCCCGTTCGACGCGAAGAAGCAGATCAACCGGCGCCGGCTCTACATCGCGGGCGGCATCGCCGGCCTCATCGGTCTGCTCCTGTTCCTGCTTCTGGCGCCGGCGGCCACGGTCACCGTGACGCTCGCCGGCGCGCCGCTGAACGTGAACCCGACCATCCAGGGGAGCACCGACCCCAACGCGGCCAGGGCCGGCGACCACATCCTCACGCAGGTGCTGCAGGCCACCGCCAGCGGCGGCTTCACCGCCACGCCCACCGGGCAGAAGCAGATCCCGGCGACCTCCGCCAAGGGTACTGTGACCGTCACCACCAACGTGCCGACCGGTGCCTCGTTCGTCATGCCCCAGGGCGACACCTTTCAGACCACCGACCACGCGGTGACCTTCGTGGTGACGCAGACCACCCCGATCTGCATCGGGCCCAATGGTCAGCCACCCACGCAGACCACGTGCGCCGCGAACAGCGCCGTGCCCATCCAGGACACGACGGCCGAGGCGAAGGGCAACGTCCCGGCCAACACGATCACGTACTGGGCGCAGAACCCATGCGCGAATGCGGCCAGCTGCATCTACCTGGGTCAGCCATTCACCTTTGCCGTGAACAACCCGCAGGCCACAAGCGGCGGCGCCGACCAGCAGCAGCAGACGGTCGCGAGCAGCTCGGACGTCAACGGTTGGAACGCGCAGGTCAGCCAGATCGAGACCAACCTGACGACACAGTTGAACTCGCAGATTCAGAGCCAGGCAACGGGGAAGACGGTCGCCGTCGATCCGAGCGGCGGGGGCAAGAGCCTGACCTGGACTGTCAAACCGCCGCTGCCGGCCGCCGACCAGCAGTTCACTGCCGCGCAGATCACGATCGCCGGCACGGCCAAGGCGTCCGTCTACAACATGCAGGACGTGCAGCGCGACCTGCTGTCCGACATCAAGGCGCAGGTGACGCAGGGCGACCAGCTCGGCCCGAACAGCTTCAAGCCGGGCTCCTGCCAGACCACGCAGGCCGCCGACGACGGCACGGTGATCCTGGGCTGCACGGCGTCGGGATTCAGCCAGCCGGTGGTCAACCTGGAGGGGCTCAGGGGACAGCTCTCCGGCAAGAACCCGGGCGACGCCAACAAGATCGTGCAGAGCAAGGTGGACAAGGTGCAGGACGTCGAGGTGTCGATGTTCCCGTTCAAGCTGTTCTATCTGCCGCTGATCAGCTCGCGCATCACCATCGACGAGAACTTCGTCTCCCAGCCCGCGTCGTCCGGATGACCGCCGCGGCACCGCAGGCCGGCGCCGTCCTTGCCCTCGATCCCGGCTCCGTCCGCGTGGGGGTCGCCGTCAGCACTCCGGGCTCGCCGCTGGCAACGCCGGTGGGATCGCTGTCCCGCGGCTCGCCGGACTTCTGGCCGCGGCTGTCGCGCGAGGTGAACGATCGCGGGGTGGCCCGCATCCTGGTGGGGCTGCCACGTCAGCTCGATGGGAGCGAGGGCGAGGCGGCGGTCGCGGCCCGCGCGTTTGCCGCCGAGGTGGAGCGGCGCACCGGCATAGGCTGCCAGCTCTGGGACGAGCGATTCAGCACCGCGCAGGCCGAGCGGGAGCTGATCGCCGCCGGCGCCCGCCGCCGGCAGCGCCGCAAGCGCGTCGACGCCGTGGCGGCGACACTCCTTCTGCAGAGCTGGCTCGACTCGCCCCGCTCCCAGGGGCGCTGATCGCGCGCCCGTGACGCTCCGCCTGTGCCTGATCGGCCAGGGCGTCGCCGCCTCGCCGAGCCCGGCGATGCACAACGCCGCGCTGCAGGCACTGCACATCGATGGGACGTATGAGGTGTGCGACCTCGACCGGCAGGCGCTGCGCGAGTTCGCGTCGCGCATGCGCGGTGGCGCCTACCAGGGCTGCAACGTGACGATCCCCCACAAGGCCGCGATGGCGGCGCTGTGCGACGAGCTCGAGGACGACGCGGCTGTGCTCGGGATCACCAACACGGTGGTGGCCGACCAGGGCGGGCTGCGCGGCGCCAACACCGACGTCGCCGGGTTCGCCACGGCGCTGCGCCAGGCGGACCTCTGGCCGGAACCGGGCGGGGACGCGGTGGTGTTCGGCGCCGGGGGCGCGGCGGCGGCGGTGGCGCTGGCGCTGGCCCGGGTGCCGGTGGGCAGGATCACCGTGGTCGCGCGCACCCCCGGCACGGCTGCGGCCATGCTCGCGCGCGCCGCTCCAGGCGTTTCGTGCGCGGAGGCGGGCTGGACGCGCGCCGAGGCGGCGGGCGCCTTGCACACGGCCGACATCGTCGTCAACGCCACGCCGGTCGGGCTCGACGGCCTGCCGCTCGACCTCACCCGGCTGCGGCGCTCGTGTACGGTCGCCGACGTGCGCTACCGCCCGCGGCCCGTCGACGTGGTGGCGGCCGCCGCCGCGGCGGGGCTGCGCTCCTGCGACGGCGCCGGCATGCTGCTTTGCCAGGGGATGCTCAGCCTGCGTCGCTGGACGGACATGGAGCCGCCATGGGACGTGGCCCGCGTCGCGCTCCTCGAGGCGCTGGACTCGTGAACGCCGCGCTGGTCGTGGTGGCAGCGGTCGCCGGCGCCGCCGCCGGCGCCGGCGCCGGATGGGTGAACGTCGCGCTCGAGCGGATCGAGAGGTTGAAGGAGGAGGAGGACGAGGAGCGCACGGAGTACGAGCGCGAGGTGCAGGCGCAGCGCGACGCCGCAATCGCCGCGGGCAGCGCGCCACCCCAGGCGGCGCCGTGGATCGGCGAGAGTTATGGCTGGACCTGGCGAGAACAGGTGCTGGCGCCGCTGGCCGCGGCGTTCGGATTCGCCGTGTTCACCGCGCACGGCCCGGTGCAGTGGGGGCTGCTGATCCATCTGGTGTGGCTCGTGGTGTTCGTGCAGATCGTGACCTTTGACCTCAAGCACCGCCTCATCCTCAACCGGGTCACGTATCCGTCGATCGTCGTCGCGCTGGGCATCGCGCAGTTCTCACCCGGCCTGTCGTTGCTGCACGCGCTGTTCGGTGCGGCGGCGGTGGCGGTGTTCTTCCTGCTGCAGAACATCGTGTCGCGCGGCAGCGTGGGACTCGGCGACGCCAAGCTTGGCGCGCTCATCGGTGCCGTCACCGGTCTCAGCACCGACGCGGCGCACCTGGGGGCGGCGTACGCGGTGGTGTACGGCGTGCTGGTCGGGGGCGCGGTCGCGGTGCTGCTGCTCATCACGCGCGTGCGGCACCTGAAGGACCCGATTCCATATGGTCCGTTTCTT
Source organism: Candidatus Dormiibacterota bacterium (assembly GCA_036378495.1). Taxonomy (GTDB): domain Bacteria; phylum Chloroflexota; class Dormibacteria; order Aeolococcales; family Aeolococcaceae; genus JAFALX01. The sequence continues at coordinate 12,597 of DASUWI010000081.1, read as the reverse complement.
TGCGCCGGCGCAGCGATCATCCTCTACCAGGGACCCTGAACCCACCCTGGAGGGAGCCGCCGCCAATGTCCGCCGAGCTGCTGCCGGATGAGCAGCCACTGCTGCTGGTGCGCCAGCACTGGAGCGTCATCGCCGGACCCGTTGCCGGTGGCATGGTGGTGCTGGCCGCCGGTGTGGCGGCGCTGATCCTGATCCCGGCAGCGCTCGGCGGCGTGCAGCTCGGTGGCGTCAAGGTCGCCATCGCCGCGGCGCTGGTGGTGGCCGTGCTGCTCTGGACCTTGGTGCACTGGCTGCGCTGGCGGCTGCTGACGTATCAGCTGACCGACCGGCGGATCATCGTCGACGGCGGCGTGCTCTCCCGCTTCTCGGAGTCGATCACGCTGGACCGCATCCAGAACACCGTGCTGCGCCGCCCCCTGGGGGACCGCCTGCTCGGCACCGGCGAGATCGAGATCGAGTCCGCCGGCCGCGACGGCGTGGAGGTGATGCACCGCATCCCGAGACCGCAGCAGTTCTACGGCCGGCTGCTGCAGGCGATGCAGGACCTGCGCCGGGCCGGTCCGTACGGGTATGGGGGACCGGGCCTGTAGGTCAGGCGGGGCGGCCCGCCCAGCGGCCCACCAGGTCCTCGAGGCGGCGGCGCGCCTCCGCCGCGGTGGCCGCCTCTCCGGCCAGGATCACCTCGCGGTAGGCGATCACCGCACCGACGTGGTCGCCGCCCATCTCGCGCAGCCGCCCGATGAGCAGGAGCCGCGCCGGAGCGGGTGCAGCGCTGTCGACCATGCGGCCACTGTGCCCACCGCCGCCGGACAGGAGCCGGACAGTGCGGTGTGCCGGATGGCGGCGGGCGTCATTGGAATCCGCCCCCAATAGAATCGGCCACAGTGCTCAGGTTTCTCACCGCGGGTGAATCCCACGGACCGCAGCTCACCGTGATCGTCGACGGCCTGCCCGCCGGGTTGGCGATCGATGCCGCGCAGCACATCGATCCCCAGCTGCGCCGCCGCCAGGGAGGCCACGGACGCGGCAAGCGCCAGCAGATCGAACGTGACGCGGCCCGGATCACCGCCGGGGTGCGCGGCGGGGTCACCATCGGCTCACCGGTCTGCCTGGTGGTGGAGAACCGCGACTGGGACAACTGGAAGGGGCCGATGCAGATCGAGGCGGACGGGTTCACCGCCAAGTCGGTGACCCGGGTGCGCCCCGGGCACGCCGACCTGGCCGGGGCGCTGAAGTTCGGCTTCAAGGATGCGCGCAACGTGCTGGAGCGCGCCAGCGCGCGGGAGACCGCCGCCCGGGTTGCGGCGGGGTCGCTGGCACGGCGGCTGCTCGACACACTCGGGGTGGGGGTGTCCTCACACGTGGTGCGCATCGGCGCAGTCACCGCCGGGACCGGCGGCGACGGCGGCTGGGACCGCGTCGACTGGGACGCCGTGGAAGCGTCGCCCGTGCGCTGCGCCGACGCCGCGGCGGGCGAGCAGATGGTCGCTGCCATCGACGCCGCCCGCGCCGGCGGCGACACGCTCGGCGGCACCGCCCGGGTGGTGGCCGGTGGCGTACCCGCCGGGCTGGGCAGCTACACGCAGTGGGATCGTCGCCTCGACGGGGAGATCGGCCAGGCGATGCTGAGCATCCCGTCGGTCAAGGGTGTCGAGATCGGTGACGCCGTCTGCGCGGCGCGCTCCCCGGGCTCGGAGGTGCACGACATCCCCGAGTACGACCCCGACGCGGGGTTCCACCATCGCAGCAACCGTCAGGGCGGCCTCACCGGCGGCGTCACCGACGGCGAGGACGTGTGGGCCCTCGTCCACTTCAAGCCCATCTCCACATTGCTCAGCCCGCTGCGCAGCGTCGACATGGCCTCCGGGGAGGAGATCAACGCCCACTACGAGCGCAGCGACATCTGCGTCGTGCCCGCCGGGGCCGTCGTCGCCGAGGCCATGCTGGCCTGGGTCATCGCCGGCGCCGCCGTGGAGAAGTTCGGCGGCGACACCGTGGCCGAGTTCTGGCGGGCGGCGGAGGCCCACCGCGAGGCGGTGCGGCGGCTGCGATGAGCGAGCTCCGGCGGATCGCGCTTGTGGGCCTGCCCGGATCCGGCAAGAGCGCCGTCGGCGCCGCGCTGGCCGGTCACCTGGGCTGGACCGCGATCGACCTCGACCGGGAGATCGAGTCGGCTGGCGGGCGCGCCGTCGCCGACATCCTCGAGAGCGACGGCGAGGCGGCCTTCCGGAGGCTCGAGCTGGAGGCTCTGCGGCGCGTGGCGGGGCGCACCGAAGCTGTGATCGCCTGCGGCGGCGGGGTGCTGACCACGGCCGAGGCCGCGGAGCTGCTCTTCGACAGCGCCTGCGTCGTCTGGCTCGACGCCCCGGACGCAGAGCTGGCACGCCGCCTCGGCGACGGCGCCACGCGCCCGCTGCTGGGCGGGGACCCGGTGTCGGCGCTGCCTCGTCTGCGGGCGCAGCGGCAGCCGGCCTATGCGCGGGCGCACATGCGCGCCCGCACCGGCGAGCCCGTCGCCGAGACGGCGGCGCGCCTGTCGAGCGCCCTGCAGGGCGCGGTGCGCGTCTCGATCCCGGGTCGGGCGTACCACGTCGAGGTGCGCCCCGGCGCCGTCGCCGACGTCGAGCTGCACCTGCCGGCGGGCGCCCGCCGGGTTGCGCTGATCGCGGATCGGCGCCTCGCGGGCGCCGCCGGCGAGCTGGCATCGCGGCTGCGCCGCTCCGGGCGGAGCGTCACCCGGATCGGGCTCACCGGCGGGGAGCGGCTGAAGACGTGGAGCGTCGCCGGGCGCCTGCTGCAGCGGCTCTCCCGCGCCGGGCTGCAGCGCGGCGACGCCGTGGTCGCCCTCGGCGGTGGCGCGCTCGGCGACCTGGCCGGGTTCGTCGCGGCGACCTACCTGCGCGGGGTGGCCTGGGTCAACGTCCCGAGCACCCTGCTGGCCATGGTCGACAGCGCGATCGGCGGCAAGACGGCCGTCAACCTGCCCCAGGGCAAGAATCTTGCCGGCGCCATCTGGCAGCCCCGGGCGGTGGTCTGCGACACCGCCCTGCTGGGCACGCTGGGCGGCCGCGACTTCCGCTCGGCTTTTGCCGAGATTGTCAAATACTGCATGATCAGCGAGGATGGGCTGGTGCCGCTGATCGACCGCCACCTCGACTCCCTCCTGCAGCGCGATCCCGAGCTGCTCGCCGATGTGGTGCGCCGCTGCGTCGAGATCAAGGGCGCGGTGGTGGCCGCGGATGAGCATGAGCAGGGACTGCGCGCGGTGCTCAACTACGGGCACACGGTGGGGCACGCGCTCGAGGCGGCCACGGGATTCGGTGCCGTCAACCACGGCGAGGCGATCGCCGTGGGCATGCACGTCGCGGGGCGGCTGTCGGTTGCGTTCGCGGGCTGCCCCGAGGCGGACATCGCCTGGCAGGACGAGATGCTGCAGCGCTGCTCGCTGGAGGTGGTGCGGGCGGTGGAGACCAGACGCGTGCTCGAGCACCTGCAGGCGGACAAGAAGGCGACGGCGCGCGGCGTCGGCTGGGTGCTGCTGGCACGGCGCGGGCAGCCGCAGACCGGCTGCATGGTGCCGCTCGACGCTGTGCGCGATGCGCTGCGGGAGCTTGCCGCATGACGCGGGTGCTGGTGCTCAACGGGCCCAACCTGGCCATGCTCGGGTCGCGCGAGCCCCGGCTGTATGGAACCGCGACGCTGAGTGACATCGAGGCGGTGGTGCGGGAGCGCGCGGCTGCGCTCGGTGTGATCGTGCGGCTGGCGCAGAGCAACCACGAGGGCGAGCTGGTCGACATCCTCGAGGCGGAGCGCGCGCGTGCCGACGGCTGCATCGTCAACCCCGGGGGGCTGGCGCACACCAGCATGGTGCTCGCCGACGCGCTGCGTGCCTTCGAGCGCCCGGTGATCGAGGTTCACATCACCAACGTGTTCTCGCGCGAGCCGGAGCGTCGCGTGCTGCTCACGGCCGCTGCGTGCGCCGGCGTGGTCAGCGGACTGGGCGTGGCCGGCTACGTCCTCGCCCTGGAAGCGCTCCTCGGTATGCTCAAGGGTGACCAGACGATGGACACCACAGGATGATCAACGCCGGCGATCTGCGCTCCGGCAACACGGTCGAGCACGACGGCGACCTGCTGCAGGTGATCGATTTCGCGCACGTGAAGCAGGGACGCGGCACAGCGTTCGTGCGCGCCAAGTTTCGCAATCTCACCAGCGGCGCGGTCACAGAGGAGACCTTCCGTCCCGAGGAGAAGTTCGGACGCGTGCGCATCGAGCGCAACGAGGCCCAGTACCTCTACAAGGAGGACGAGAACTACGTCGTCATGGACTCGCAGACGTACGACCAGTTCCCCGTGTCCGCTGCGATGCTGGGTGACGCGCTCGGGTTCCTCACCGAGAACGCGACGCTGTTCCTGCTGCAGTACGACGGGCGCATCCTGGGCGTGGAGCTGCCCACCACCGTCGACCTCGAGGTGACCGACACCGAGCCCGGGTTCAAGGGCGACACGGCGAACGCGGCGTTCAAGCCGGCCACGCTGGAGACCGGCCGCGTCATCGATGTGCCGCTGTTCGTCAATCAGGGCGACCGCGTGCGCGTCGATACGCGCAGCGGCCGTTACGTCGAGCGCGCGTGATGGACAGCTCGCCGCCGGGCAGCCTGCAGCTGGAGCGCACGGACAACGGTCGCGCGGAGCTTGGCGCGACGCGCGTGGCCAACCAGGTGGTGGCGTCGCTCGCTGCGCTGGCCGCGCTCGAGGTTGGCGGCGTGCACGCGATGTATCACCCCGGGGCACAACCGCTGGAGCGGATCACGCGACGCTCGCACGCCCACCGCGGCGTGCGCGTCGAATTCATCGAGGGCGCGCTGCGGCTTGACGTGTACATCGTCGTCGAGGCCGGCGTGAACGTGCAGTCGATCGGCGGCGAGGTGCAGCGACGCGTCGTCGACGCGGTCGACCGCATGCTTGACCTCTCCGTGGCGGAGGTCAACGTCTTCATCAGCGAGGTGGTGTTCGCGTGACCGGCGCGAGCCGCCGGCACCGCGGCCGCGAGCTCGCGCTGCGTGTGCTGTTCGAGCTCGAGGGCACCCACAAGGATGCCGGCGAGTCGCTTCGCTACCAGGCCACCGACATGGGCGTGGCCGCGGACATGCTCATCTTTGCGCGCACGCTGGTGCTGGGCTGCATCGACCACGCCGACTCCATCGACTCGACCATCGCCGCGGCGAGCGACCACTGGGCCCTCGAGGACCTGGGCAAGGTGGAGCGCGCGGTGCTGCGCCTGGGCACGTACGAGCTGATCTGGGCGCGCGATGCACCGGTGGCTGTGATCATCGACGAGGCGGTGGAGCTGGCCAAGGCGTACGCCGGCGAGGACGCGTCCGCGTTCGTCAACGGCGTGCTCGGACGCGTCGCCCGGCAGCACGTGTGATGGAGCGGGCGTACTCGGTCACCGAGGTCACCGCGCTGGTGCGCGACGCCGTCGCGGCGCGGCCCGAGCTGGAGGATCTGCTCGTCGAGGGCGAGATCAGCAACCTCACCGTCTCCGTGGCCGGCCACGTGTACTTCACGCTCAAGGATCGCGAGGCGTCGCTCGGGTGCGTGGTCTGGCGCAGCAATGCCGCACGGATCCCGTTCCGACCCGAGAACGGCATGACACTGCTGGCTCATGGCGCCGTGCAGGTGTACCCCCAGGGTGGGCGCTACCAGCTGTACGCCGACCGCCTGGAGCCCAGCGGCGTCGGCGCGCTGGCCCTGGCGGTGGAGCAGCTCAAGCGCCGCCTGGCCGCTGAGGGTGTGTTCGACGAGCGCTCCAAGCGCCCGCTGCCGGTGCTCCCGCGTCGCGTTGTGGTGGTCACGTCGCGCACCGGTGCGGCCCTGCGCGACGTGCACACGGTGATGACCCGCCGGGCACCGGGGGTGGACCTGGTGCTGTCGCCGGCGACGGTGCAGGGCGAGGGCGCCGCGGAGACGATCGTGCGCGCGCTGCATCGCGCCGGCTCGGTGCGCGGTGCCGACGTCGTGCTCATGGTGCGCGGCGGCGGATCGATCGAGGACCTCATGGCCTTCAACAGCGAGGAGGTGGCGCGCGCCATCCGCGCCGCGCCGCTGCCGGTGGTCACCGGCATCGGCCACGAGACCGACACCACAGTGGCCGATCTCGCCGCCGACCGTCGTGCCGCCACCCCGTCGGCCGCCGCCGAGGTGGTGGTGCCGAGCGTGCTCGCGCTCCGCGCCGACCTCGGTCGGCGCGGCATCCTGCTCGGCCAGCGGGTGCGCGAGGGCCTGGAGCGCCGCCGCAGTGCGCTGAGCGCATCGACCGCCCGCCTGCAGAGCCGCTCTCCCGGGCTGGTCGTGGCCGGGTTGCGCCAGGACCTCGACCGTCGGGCGGCGCTGCTCCGCCACGCGCTGCTGCAGGAGGTGGCAGCCAAACGGCGTGCGCTGGATGCGGCGAGCGGCGGGCTGCGTGAGCACCAGCCGCGTCACCGCGTCACCACCGAGCGTGCCCGCCTGGACGGTGCGCGGCGGCGTTTGGGCAGCGCCGCGCGGCGCGTCATCGAGCTGCGCAGGCCGGCGCTCGAGGGGCGAAGGGCACGGCTGGAGGCGCTGTCGCCACGGCGCACGCTGGAGCGCGGCTACTCGATCACGCTCGATGCCGGGGGACGCGCCCTCACCGACTCTGCGATGACGCAGCCCGGCCGCCGGCTGCGCACGGTGCTGCACCGCGGAATCGTCGAGAGCGACGTGGCCGAGGTGCGCACGGAGCGATGACGCCAAGCAACGAACGGATGTACGATACAGGCCGATGACAGACGCCGGCAGCGACGACATCTCCGGGCTCAGCTACGAGTCCGCCTTGGCCCAGCTCGACGCGCTGATCCACAAGCTGGAGGGAGGCAGCATCCCCCTGGAGGATGCGATCACCACCTACGAGCGTGGCACGCGGCTGGCGCGGCACTGCGAGGAGCTGCTCGACCGCACGGAACGCCGCGTCACGGCGCTGATGGTCGGCGCCGACGGCCGCATCACCGAGGCGCCGCTGGATATCGGCGGAGCGGAGCAGGCGGAGCCGTCGCCGCCGCCCCGCGCCCGTGCGGCGCAGCCCGCGGCTGCGGAGAGCGGCGGGCTGTTCGGCGCGGCGCGTCCGCGGCGCGAACGCGAAACGCTGGACCCCGACGACGTCCCGTTTTGACCTGCCGCGCCTACACTGATTTGTGTAATATCGGAGCACGATGACCGCAGGCACGCAACGGCTGGACCAGGAGCTGGTGCATCGCTCGCTGGCGCCCAGCCGGGAGCGGGCCCAGGCTCTGATCGCCGCCGGCCTGGTGGAGGTCGACGGAGCACGCGCCACCAGCGCCGCGCGCCGGGTGGCGCCGCAGACGGGGGTTCGCCTCCTCGGCCGCGACCACCCCTGGGCCAGCCGGGGCGGCCTGAAGCTGGAGGCCGCGCTCGACGCGTTTGCCATCGCGTGCCCCGGCCGCGTCTGCCTCGACGCCGGCGCGTCCACCGGAGGCTTCACCGACGTGCTCCTGCATCGCGGCGCGTCACGCGTGTACGCGGTCGACGTGGGCCACGGGCTGCTCGCTGCCCGCCTGGCCGCAGACCCGCGGGTGACGGTGCTCGACCGCACCAACCTGCGCCTGCTGAAACAGATTCCCGCAGAGCCGCCCGACCTGGTCACGCTCGACCTGTCGTTCATCTCGCTGCGGCTGGTCATGCCCGCGGTGGCCGCGCTGGTGGCGCGTCCCGCCGACGTGGTGGCGCTCTTCAAACCACAGTTCGAGCTGGGGCGTGAGGCCGTCGGCCGCGGCGGTGTGGTTCGCGACGACTCGCTGGGCGCGCGCGCCGCCGCGGAGTTCTTGACATGGATGGCAGCTGAGTACGCGGCCGAGGCGCCGGGGCCGCCGCTGGCGGCGCCCATCCGCGGTGCCAAGGGCAACCAGGAGCTCCTGGTCCACCTCCGTCTGCCGGCAGGCGCACCGTGAGCGCGCCGGAGAGCATCGGCTTTCTGCTGCACCCCGGCGAGCAGACCGCGGTGCAGGCGGCCATCGCGCGCGCCCAGGCCTGTGGCTACGGCGTGTGGACCGCGCTGGAGGATCCCGAGAGCCAGCTTGCCGAGCACGCCGGCACCACGCGGCTGCTGGTGACGGTGGGCGGTGACGGCACCTTCCTGTACGGCGCCCGACTGGCGGCGCCGCTGAGCATCCCGGTGCTGGGCGCGAACCGGGGCCGGCTCGGCTTCCTCGCCGAGGTCGAGATCGACGAGCTGCCCGCCGCCATCAGCCGCTTCGCGGGCGACGACTTCCGGATCCAGCGTCGCTCGCTGCTGGACGTCGAGGCCCTGGGCGATGGGTTGAGCGCCCGGGCGCTGGCGCTGAACGAGCTCGTCGCCCGCACACGCGAGGTCAACCTCGCGCGGGTCCGCCTCGATGTGGACGGCGACCTGCTGGGCCTCTTCGACTCCGACGGCGTCGTCGTCGCGACCGCCACCGGGTCGACGGCGTATGCCATGAGCGCGGGAGGGCCACCGGTCGACCCGCGGCTGCGCGTGCTCGTGGTGGTTCCGCTGGCGCCGCACGCGGTGATCACGCGCCCGGTGGTGCTGCCCGACGCCGTCGAGGTGCGGGTCGTGCTGGAACGGGGCACCGTGTCCGTCGCCGCCGACGGGGTCGAGCTCGGCGAGCTCACCGGCGCCGGCGAGGTGCGCGTGCGCCCCGGTCCGGATCTCGAGGTGGTGCGCTTCGGCGATTCGCCCACCTTCATGCAGCGGCTGCGTCAGAAGTTCCGCTACGGCGTCCCGCTGCGCGACTTCGCTGCGGCCGATGCCGAGAGCCGGGACGCTGCGGGGCCGGGGGCGCTCGATGACGCTTCGTGAGGTGCGCATCAGCAACCTCGCCGTGGTGCGTGAGGCGGTCCTCGAGCTCGAGGAGGGCTTCAGCGTGCTCACCGGAGAGAGCGGCGCCGGCAAATCGGTGTGCATCGGGGCACTGCGGCTCGCACTCGGCGGCCGCGCCGACACCGACGCCATCCGGCCTGGCGCAGACGCCGCCAGAGTTGCAGCTGTTTTCGACAATATCCCCGGCCAGCTTGGGGAACGCCTGGGCGATCTCGGTGTTCCGGAGGACGATCTGCTGACGCTGGTGCGGGAGGTCCCGCGCTCCGGGCGGGGGGTGTGCCGGGTCAACGGTGCGATGGTCTCGCTCGCCGTGCTGCGCGAGGTGGGGGAGACCCTGGTCGAGGTCACCGCGCAGGGGGCGAGCCAGCGGCTGCTGAAACGCAGCTGGCAGCGTGACCTCCTCGACGGTGCCGGCGGCCCCGCCGTCGGCCGTCTGCGCACCACCGTGGCCGACAGGGTACGGGCGTGGCGCGAGGCCGACGACGCGCTCGCCGGGGCGCGTCGCGCCGCCAGCAGTGGCGCCGCCGAGCTGGCGCGCGCCCACGACCTCGCGTCCGACCTCGCGCCGCTGGATCTCCGCCCCGGCGAGGACGCCGAGCTCGCCACCGAGCGGCTGCGGCTGCGCCACGCCGCCCGCATCGTCGAGGCCGCCCTGGCCCTGGCGGCGGCGGCAGCCGGCGACGACGGCGGTGGCGCCGACGTGCTCGCAGCGGCGACGGGGTCCGCCGCTGATGCCGGCTCGGTCGACCCCGCCCTGCAGGAGCTCGCCGGCCGGGCCGGCCACCTGGTGGACGAGCTGCGCGAGCTGGGGCTCGATGCCAAGCGGCACGCGGACAGCGTGACGCTCGAGCAGGAGCGGCAGGCGGCGGTCGAGGAGCGGCTCGACGTCATCGCCCGCGTGGTCCGTCGCCACGGGTCGATCGAGCAGGCGCTGGACGACCTCGCGGGCGCACGCCGGCTGCTCGACGCCGCCGACGGCGGCAGCGAGGGCATCGCCCGCCTCGAGGCAGCTGCCGAGGCAGCGCGGCGCGGGGCCGGTGAGGCCGCCGCCCGGTTGAGCACGGCGCGCACGGCCGCGGCGCGCCGCCTGGAGCAGGTGGTGACCACCGAGCTGCGCGCGCTGGGCCTGCCGCACGCCCGCTTCCGCGTCGTCCTCACCCGCGCCCCCGACCCGGCCGGGGTCGACACCGGCGACGGCATCGGTGTCCGCTGCGGCCCGCGAGGCGTCGACGAGGTCGACTTCCGCTTCGGGGCCGGTCGCGACTCCGTTCCGGTGCCGCTCGACGAGGGCCCGTCGGGTGGCGAGCTCTCCCGGGTGGCGCTGGCGCTGTCGGCTGCCGCCGTCGAGCAGGGGGCACCGATCTTCGTGCTCGACGAGGTCGACACCGGCATCGGTGGCGAGACGGCGGCGCGGATCGGGGACGCGTTGGCAGGCATCGGTGCCGCCCGGCAGGTCCTGGCGGTCACGCACCGCGCCGAGATCGCCGCTCGGGCAACCGGCCACCTGCTGGTGAGCAAGCGCGACACCTCGGCCGGGGCGGTCGCCCGGGTGGACCGCGTTGAAGCCGGGGCTCGCGTTGCAGAGATCGCACGCCTGCTCTCGGGTCGTGCCACCGAGGCGGCCACGCGCCGCGCCGAGGAGCTCCTCGAAGACGGCCGCGCCTCACACAGCGACCGCTCGCGGCCGGGTGCGGCGCTCCGTACCATCTGAGCGATGGACGGCGCCGGCGAACCCGATTCTGCCCGCGTGCCGGCGACGGTGACGCTCGAGAGCGTGCCCGGCGAGGCCGGCCGGGTGCGGGTCGCGATCCCCGGGTACACCGGGCCGCTCGACGAGCTCGTGCGCCAGGCGCAGCGGGGTGACGTCGATCTCTCGTCGCTGTCGGTGGCAGCCATCACCGACGGCTTCCGCCGCTTCCTCGACGCCGACCCCGGCCGCGCCCAGCTGCAGGACATCGCCGACTTCCTGACCCTGGCAGCGCGCCTGGTCGCCCTGAAGGCGGCCACTGTCCTGCCCGACGCCACGGCCGGCGCCGCCGAGGACGCGGAGGAGATCGACGGCGGCGACGCCGGCCGGCGGCTCGCCGAGTACCGGCTCTTCAAAGCGGCGGCGGACGCGCTGCTCGGCGGTCCCGTGGAGGAGGGGGCCCGCAGCTTCCTCGGCCTGGTGTCACCCGAGGTGATCCCGGTGGAACGGATGCGGATCCCACCGGAGCGGCTCGCCGCCGCTTTTCGCTCCGTCTTGGAGCGTCTCAGCGCCGCGGAGCCGCTGCCGGTCGGCGTGGCCACGTTCTCGGTGGAGGAGAAGATGGCCGACCTGCGCGAGCGCCTCCGTGCCGGTCCGCTGCGGTTCGAGGAGCTGTTCGCCGGCGTGGCCACGCGCCTCGAGGCCGTGGCCTGCTTCCTCGCGCTCCTCGAGCTGCTGCGCCGGGACGAAGCCTGCGTCGACCAGGCGGAGCCCTTCGGCCCGATTACGGTGACCGCCAATGGCTGACGGGTTCGACGGCAACGGCTGGCTCCGGCAACGGGGTCAGGAGCCCGAGCCGGCGCCGGGCGACGACGCGGTGTCCGGCGACGAGGCCGAGATGGTGGTGCTCGACATCTTCGGGCGGGCGGTGGTTCCCCCGGAGACCGCCGGAGCCGAGGCGGAGGACGTCGCCCCGGCGCTGGAGGCCGTCTGCTTCGCACTCAACCGCCCCCTCTTGCTGGGTGAGGCCGCCGAGCTGATCGGCCGCGGCACCCGGGTGGTCGGCGAGGCCGCCACCGTCCTGGCGGCGCAGCTGCGAGGGCGCGGCCTCATGCTTCAGCGCCACGGCGACCAGCTGCAGCTGGTCACGCGCCCCGAGGTCGCCTGGGCAGTGCAGCGCGCGCTCAATCCGGAGCGCCCGTCACGCCTGAGCCGGGCGGCGATGGAAACGCTGGCGATCGTCGCCTACCGCCAGCCGGTGACCCGTGCCGTGCTGGAGTCGATCCGCGGCGTCAACTGTGAGGCCGTGCTCGAGCACCTGGAGCACCGCGGGCTGGTCGCCGAGATCGGCCGCCAGGAGACACCCGGCCACCCGCGGCTCTTCGGCACGACGCTCCGCTTCCTCCAGATCGTGGGCCTGGAGAGCATCGACGAGCTGCCCGAGCTGCCGGAGGGCGCCACGCTGCCCCAGGGCCTCGAACATTCGCCGGAGGACGGGTGACCACCGGGGCGCCGGAGCGGCTGAATCGCTTCCTCGCTCGCCGGGGTGTCGCCTCGCGCCGTGCGGCCGATGCGCTGATCGCCGCCGGTCGGGTCACGGTGAACGGCGAGGCCGGCCGACTGGGGTCGCAGGTCAGCCCCTCCAGCGACCGCGTGCGTGTCGACGGCGTCGAGGTGCAGCCGGGAGCGTCACAGACGCTGGTGCTCAACAAGCCACCCGGGGTGGTGTCGACGCGACGCGATCCCGGCGGCCGGCGCACGGTGATGGACCTGGTCCCCGCGGTGCCCGGCCTGGTGCCGGTCGGGCGGCTCGACGCGGACAGCCGGGGGTTGCTGCTGCTCACCACGGACGGCGAGCTGGCGCACCGCGTCGCCCACCCTCGTCATGGCGTGTGCAAGCGCTATGCCGTGCGGCTGGCGGCGCGGGCGTCGGATGCGCAGGTGCGCGGGCTCGTCAGCGGCGTCCGCCTCGACGACGGCCGCGCGTGCGCCATCGCCGCGCGCCGCACCGG
>DASUWI010000080.1:0-13803 GCA_036378495.1 Candidatus Dormiibacterota bacterium | reverse complement strand
TCGGCCGTGGCCCTGCGTTCGACCTCGTCCGTGACGCCACCGACGGTGGCCGCACGCCGGCGCTGGACTGGGGCGGGGTGGAGACGCACGCGGGCCGGTTCGACAGCTTCGCGCGCGCCGCGGCCGAGCACGGGCGGCGCGGTGACTGCGTGGTGCTGATGACGCGGCAGCAGCGCCGCATCGAGGAGCTGGCGCCCGAGCACAGCCTCGCGGTCGTCGCCGTCGACGACTTCGACGCGCGCGTGACGCCGCTCGAGCCGGCGAGCGTCGTGGTCACCGCCGGCGAGCTTGCCCAGGGGTTCAGCGCCGGCGCCGCCGGCGCCGCGTTCTACACGGACCGCGAGCTCTTCGGGTTCACCAAACGCCGCGGCTCACCGCTGGCGCGCGGTGCGCGCCGCGCCATCTCGACGTCCGCGCGCGGTGCACGCCGTGCCGCGACCGGGCGTGCTGCGCGCGAGGCGTACATCCTCGAGTTCGCCCCCGGGGACATCGTGGTGCACCGCGATCACGGCATCGGGCGATTCCTCGAGATGCGCAGCGTCACCGACGATTCCGGTGCCGCACACGAGTACATGCTGCTGGAGTACGCCGACTCGGACCGGTTGTTCGTGCCGGTGGAGCACCTCGACCGGGTGGACCGCTACATCGGCGGCGCCGAGTCGCGGCCGTCACTGTCGCGGCTCGGCAGCGGCGAATGGGAGCGCACCAAGCGCCGCGTCAAGGAGCGCACCGAGGAGGTCGCGCGTGAGCTGCTGACGCTGTACTCGCGCCGCGAGGCGTCGCACGGCCACGCGTATTCGCCCGACGGCGCGTGGCTGCAGGAGCTGGAGGCCTCGTTCCCGTACGAGGAGACGCCCGACCAGGTGCTGGTGATGCAGGAGATCAAGCGCGACATGGAGTCGTCGCGGCCGATGGACCGCGTCGTCTGCGGCGACGTCGGGTTCGGCAAGACGGAGCTGGCGGTGCGGGCTGCATTCAAGGCCGCGGTCGAGGGCCGTCAGGTGGCGATGCTGGTGCCGACCACAGTTCTCTGCCAGCAGCACTACCTCACCTTCCGCGAACGGTTGGCGCCGTTTCCCATCACCGTGCAGCAGCTTTCGCGGTTCTGCACCGACGAGGAGGCGACGCGCACGCTTGCGGGCCTGCGCAGCGGGTCGGTCGACATCGTCATCGGCACCCACCGCCTGCTGCAGAAGGACGTCGACTTCCGCAATCTCGGACTCGTGATCATCGACGAGGAGCAGCGCTTCGGCGTGCTCCAGAAGGAGCGGTTCAAGGAGCTGCGCGTCGCCGTCGACGTGCTGTCACTGTCGGCGACGCCGATCCCGCGCACGCTGCACATGTCGCTGGCGGGCATCCGCGATCTCTCGGTGATCCAGACGCCGCCCGAGGAGCGGCAGCCGATCAAGACGTTCGTGACGGCGCGCGAGGACTCACTGGTGCGCGAGGTGATCACGCGTGAGCTGGCCCGCGATGGCCAGGTGTTCTTCGTGCACAACCGCGTGGCCAGCATCGACGCGGAAGCGGAGCGGCTGCGCCGGCTGATGCCCGAGGCGCGCGTCGAGGTTGGCCACGGCCAGATGCAGGAGGCGCAGCTGGCCGCGGTGATGCGCAGCTTCACCGAGGGCACGGTCGACGTGCTCGCCTGCACCACGATCATCGAGTCCGGGCTCGACATCCCCAACGCCAACACGATTGTGGTCAACGACGCGCATCGTCTCGGACTGGCGCAGCTGTACCAGCTGCGCGGCCGTGTGGGCCGTGCCGGCCAGCGCGCGTATGCCTATCTGCTGTATCCGCCGCTGCGCTCGCTGTCGGAGCGCGCCGACAAGCGGCTCGACGTCATCGCCGAGCTGCAGGACCTCGGCTCGGGATTCAAGCTGGCGATGCGCGACCTCGAGATTCGCGGCGCCGGCAACCTGCTGGGCGAGGAGCAGCACGGCGAGATCGCCGCGGTTGGATTGGAGATGTACAACCACCTGCTCGGCCAGGCGGTGACGGCACTGCAGGGCAAGCCGGTCGTGGAGTCGCCGGCGCAGGTGACGGTGTCGCTGCCGCTCGCGGCGTTCATCCCCGCCGAGTACGTGTCGGATGAGACGCTGCGCCTGCGCTGCTACCAGGATCTCGCAGGGTGCACCGGCGAGCGCGAGCTCGAGCAGCGCGTTCGCGGGCTGGTCGATCGCTTCGGTCCGCTTCCCGCCACCGTCGAGGCGCTCATCTATTCACTGCGTGTACGGCTGCTGGCGTCGGCGGCGGGAGTGCTGGCCGTCGAGACGGCTCGCGGGCTGCGGCCCACGGACAGCGGGCCGCGCGGACTCGTCATCCGCCTGCCGCTCGACCACGGTCTCGACCTGCGCAGCGTCGCCTCGCAGTTCCGCGGTGTCACCGCCACGCCGTCGCAGCTCCACATGGACACGTCGCACGAGTGGCGAGAACCGCTGCTGGCGGTGCTGCGCGAGCTCGGACGGCTGGTGCGCGAGCGGCAGCGGCTGAGCGCATGACCACGTGCGTGCGGCGCTACAGCGGCCAGACCTCGACTGCCTTGCGCACCTGCACGCACCACCAGGCGAGACCGCCTCGTTCGCGGTGGCGTGTCTCCGTGTCGTCCGACGTGGCGCCGAGTGCCTTGGCCCAGCCGAGCTCAGCGAGCGCACCGAGCAGGGCCAGGCGCAGGGCCACGTCGTCGTCGCCGGCGTCCGTTTGGCGGATCTCGTCCAGCAGGTCGTCGTGGCTCCCGCCGAGCGCCGCGCCGTTGACCGCGAGGTACCAGGCGTACTCGACGGCAGGCGGCGCCCATGTGGTCACCGTCCCCCAGTCGACGATGACGACGCGGTCGACGGTGGCGCCGAGGTTTGCCATCTTCAGGTCGCCGTGGACCAGCCCGCACGGCCGCGCCAGGAGAGCATCGGCGAGTCCGTCGGGATCGTTGTGGACGGCGGACACCGCCTCGTACACGTCGCGGGGAACGACATGTGGGAATCGCGACCACCCCTCGACCGCATCGCGCGGCACGTCGTGGTCCGTGGCGAAACGCGCTGCGCTCTGCGGCGACAGCAGGGCATAGAGGTCGCGGAGTGCGCAGAGCTGCGTGCGCGGCGGTGCGTCGAATGCCTGATGGATGCCGGTGGCCGCGGCCAGCATCCGGTGATGCGACGAGCGCAGCGCACTGCCGTCGTCGCCGAACATGAACGGGCTCATGTCCTTCATCACAACGATGGCGCCGCCCGGTGTGCTGCGCACATCGAGCATCGCATGGTCGACGGAGTGGGGGAGGCGGTCGAAGATGCCCTCGTCCCAGAGTGCGGCGACCCGCCGTTGGTCGCCGGTTGCCTGCATGATCCAGTCGTGGTGCGTCTCGACGTGCTTGATGACCACCGGTGTGCCATCGTCGAGCCGTCCGCGTTCGAGGAGCGAGCCGGACATGCCGCCTGAGGCAAACGGCTCGCGATGCACGATGCGATCGAGTGCACCTGCGCCGCGCTCCTCGACCTCGGGCTGATTCATGCCCGGAACCATAGCGCCCGCCGCGGTGGTGTTCGATCTCGACGGCGTGCTCATCGATTCCGAGCAGTCGTGGGATCGAGCGCGCCGTGAGGTCGTCCATGACCGCGGCGGTCATTGGGCCGACGATGCGACGCGCGCGATGATGGGGATGAGCGCACCCGAGTGGTCGCGCTACATGCGAGAGGCGTTGGGTGTTTCGCTCAGCGATGCCGAGGTCGATCGTGCGGTCGTCGAGCGTCTGCTCGACAGCTACGCCCACTCACTGCCGGTGATTCCCGGCGCGGTGGCGGCGGTTCGTGTACTGGCCGGCGTGTGGCCGCTGGGACTGGCCTCATCGTCCGATCGCGTCGTCATCGATGCGGTGCTCGACGGCCTGCAACTCCGCGAGTGCTTTCGCGCCGTCGTGTCCACCGAGGATGTGGCGCACGGCAAGCCCGCCCCCGACGTCTACCTCGCGGTGACGCGCAAGCTCGGCGTCGACCCGCATACAGCGGCGGCGGTGGAGGATTCCGCCAACGGATTGCTCTCAGCCGCGCGCGCCGGCCTCACCCCGGTGGCGGTGCCGAACCGCCAGTACCCGCCGTCGGATGAGGCGCTGGCGCTCGCGGCCGTGTCGCTCAGCTCGATCGTGGAGCTGACGCCTAGCGTCGTGACGGAGGCGTGTCGGCGGGCACACCGGCCGCCGTCTGCGCCCGGCGGCGCACCAGGATCAGCGTGACGCCGGCGCCGGCCAGGAGCGCCGCGAGCCCGACGATGATCGCGATCAGCGTCACGTCGCCGCCGCTGTAGCCCGAGGTCGCCCCCGCGTACCCTGCCGGGATCGTCGAGGTGTCGTACGCGATCGGCGCCGCGTAGATGTCCTGCGATGGGTTCTGCTCGTCGCCGTTGCGGGTGTCCGACCACGCAGCCACGGCCGCAGTGTCGGTCGACGCCATCGCCGGTGGCACCTGAATGAAGTACTGCGTGTTCCAGATGCCCTTCATGCGGTCGATCTGCAGGTCGTTGAGCCGCACGTTCGCCGACCATGTGGTGCCACCGTCCGTCGACGCCGTGTAGTACACGTCCTGACGGTTGCCGATGTCGCCGTTCGTCGGGATCGGGTACGGATCATTGCGGTAGTCATAGAACGCGACATCGATGCGGCCGCTCGGGCTGATGGACACCGCGGGAAGCTCCTGGTCGCGGCCGTCGCTCTTCGGGTCGTCGTTGAGCCGCTTGGGAGCCGTCCATGTGCTGCCGTCGGTCGAGGATGCGTAGAGGACGTCGAGGTCCTTGTCACCCGCATCCCAGAACATGTCCCACTTCTTGCGCCCCGAGTCGTAGAGCAGCACGGGCGTGTCCACGTTGGTGCCGGTGGTCACCTGATGGTCGGTGAACGTCTTACCGCCGTCGGTGCTCGAGCTGAACCAGATCTTGTCGGGCCCGGAGCTGAACGTCTCGTGCCACGAGATATAGAGCGTGTTGTTCACGATGACCGGGTACGGCGGGTCGAAGCCCATCGCGCGGTTGAAGAGCATCGTGGGCGTGCTGAAGGTCGCGCCGCCGTCGGTCGACGTCGCGATGTAGGGACGCGTGGGGTGGATCTTCGACGATGGGTAGGATCGGCGGAAGATCACGACCACGTGCCGAGCGTTGCCGGGATCCACCGCAACGTGGGGCTCGAAGTTGATCTCGGCGGGTGACGTCGCCGACGCCGCCGGGGCCGCGTCGACCGCAACCGTCTTCCAGCTGGTGCCGCCGTCGGTCGACTTGCCGAGCAGCACGCTCCGGCTGCCGCCGGCTGAGAGGTCGTGGGCGGCGTAGCCCACGTAAATGGCGCCGTCCGGGCCCTGCACCATCGTGCTGCGCCAGTTCAGCGGCTGCGACGAACCCGGCCCGCAGTCGGTGTACGGCGCCAGGTTGGGCGCCGCGGTGGAGCGCCACGTGTAGCCGTTGTTGTCCGAGACAAAGAACTGGCACTGCCCGTTGAGGACGTCCGCATTGAAGAGGTAGACCCGGCCGGCGACGCTGTGGTCGGCAAGCATGACGGGCATCTCGTTCTGGCGGAGGATGGGCTGGATCGGGGTCACGCGGACCGAGGCGCCAACCACAGGGGTCTGCAGGCTGGAGCCGCACGCCGCCATCACCACGGACGCGACGGCGCAGACGAATCCGAGGAGTCCCCACCTCCTGACCTTCCCATCCTTGCGGCGGCTCATGCGGTGGTGCACTTGACCATTTCGCGCGTACCGCCGTCAATGAAGGCGGCGCGCACTTAGCGACGGTGTAGGGGCTGGCCGCGGCCGCTTCCTGCCACCATGGCGGCATGCGTGACGAGGCCGTCGAGTCGCTGCGCGCGCTCAACGAGGTGGTGGAGCGACTGCGCGCCCCGGGTGGCTGCCCCTGGGATCGCGAGCAGACACACCGCACGCTGCGGCCCTATCTGCTCGAGGAGGCGTACGAGGTGCTCGACGCCATCGACGGTCGAGAGGGCACGACTCTGCGCGAGGAGCTGGGTGACCTGCTGCTGCAGGTGCTGATGCACGCGGCGATCGCGCACGAGGATCCGAACGGGTTCGACATCGGCGACGTCGCCGATGTGACGCGGGCCAAGATGATCCATCGCCATCCGCACGTGTTCGGCGATGTTGCGGTGGGCGGTGCCGCCGACGTGGTGGTCAACTGGGAGAAGCTGAAGCGCAGCGAGAAGCGTGGGCGGCTCTCACTGCTCGACGGCGTGCCGCATGCCTTGCCGGCACTGGCCTACGCCCAGGGCGTGCAGAAGCGTCCCGCGCGAGTCGGGTTCGACGAGACGCCTGCGCTCGCCGATGCGATCGACGACGTCGAAGCCGCGGTGGACGCCGTGCAGGCCGCGGCCGCCAGCCGCGGCGACATCGCGAGTGCGCAGGGCCAGGACTGGGCCGTCAGCGAGGGTGAGGTCGCGCGCAGCGCCGCGCCGAGCGGTGATCACGCTGCCCCGCCGCCGCCGCCGCGTGAGCTCGAGGACGCGATCGGCGAGCTGCTGTTCAGCGCGGTGGCACTGGCGCGGCGCGTGCGCGTCAACCCAGAGGACGCGCTGCGTGAGCGCGCGGTCCGGTTCGCCGATCGTTTTCGCGCGCTGGAGCGCGCCGCCCGCGCCGACGGGGTCGATCTCCACGACCTGGATGCCGACCAGTGGTCGCGGCGCTGGCAGGCGACGGCGCCGGACGGCTGAGCTCCCTGCGATGCTCGAGGCAGTCATCTTCGATCTCGACGGCACGCTCGTCGACAGCGAGCGCGACGGGCATCGCGTCGCATTCAACCGCGCGTTCGAGGACTTCGGACTCCCCGACCGCTGGGAGCCCGACTACTACGGCGAGCTCCTGCACACCACCGGTGGGCTGCGCCGCATCGATCAGCATCTCGCCGCCCGCGGCATGCCAGAGGCGGACCGCGAGCGGCTCGTTCCGAAGCTGCACGCGCGCAAGACCGAGCTGTTCCGCACGATGATCGCCGACGGGGTGATGCAGCCGCGCCCTGGCGTGCGCCGCTTTCTCGACGACCTCGCAGCCCACGGTCTGCGCCTGGCCGTGGCCACCACGGGCACGAAGTCCGGTGTGCTGCCGCTGATCACCGGGCTGTTCGGCGCGGATCGGTTCGAGGTGGTGATCACACGCGACGAGGCACCGGCGCTCAAGCCCGACCCGACCGCGTATGTCGAGGCGTTGAAAGGCCTGCGACTGCAGCCCGACGCCGCCATCGCCGTCGAGGACTCGCGCAACGGCATCGTCGCCGCGGTGGCCGCGTCGCTGAGGTGCGTGGTGGTGGTCAACACGTACACCAAGGACCACGACATGAGCGGGGCCGACCTCGTGGTCGACGGTTTTGGCGACGACAACGGTCCGGCGCGCGTGCTCGGCGATCCGCACGGCGTCGCTCCCGGCCCGATGCTGGACGCTCAAACGCTGCATCGGATTGCCCAGCGAGGTCGAATCGCCGCGTCCCCGCGTTGACGCCGTGACCACCGCTGAGGATCATTTCTCGCGCGGTGAGCAGGACCGCCAGAGGGTGGTCGCGGCGTCGAGCCGGCCGCTGAAACACCACGGAGGAGACCACATGTCGCACCACCTGTCTGGCTTGGAGGTGAGTCCGACGACGATGGATCCGCGGACGCACATCACCGATCTGTTCGTCTTCCAGACGTCCGGCGAACCCGGCAAGACCGTGATCGCGCTGGATGTCAACCCCAGGCTCGAATCCATCGAGGGTGCCGTCGATCCCGGGGCCGTCTACGAGCTCAACATCGACACCGACGGCGACGCTGTCGCGGACGCCGCGCTTCGCATTCGTTTCTCGGACGATGTGAGCACGGCCACCGTCCAGCTGGCTCGAGGACGCGAGCCGGCGACGAGAGTCGATGCCGGCGAGACCATCATCGCCGACGCGCCGGTGACCCGGGGAAGCGCGCCGCAGGTCACGACCCAAGGGGAGTACCGCTTCTTTGCGGGTGCGCGCAGCGATCCCTTCTTCGCCGATTTCAAAGGAGCCCAGAACAACTTCCAATGGACGGGCGAGGATTGGTTTGCGGAGCTGGACGTGTTCTCGATCGTCATCGAGGTGCCGAACGCCGTCCTCGGATCGCAGATGCCGGTGGGCATATGGGGCCGTGTGTTGATCAATCAGAACGGCGAGTGGATCCAGACCGACCGCATCGGGCGACCCGCTGTCGACTTCGTGTTCAACCAGAGTGCTGACGACAAACGCGAGTTCAATGCTCAGGCGCCCACCGAAGACGAGTCGGGATTCCGGGCCCGTTGGGCCGCGGTGTTCGAGCACGCCGGTGGGCACCCGCCGGATGAGGCGAACGAACTTGCGGGCCAGCTCGTTCCAGACATCCTCACCTACGACTGCACCGTCGCAGCCGAGTATCCGAATGGACGCACGCTCCGCTCGGATGTCATCAACATGGGCATTGCCATGCTCAGCGGCGGCAAGGTGCCGCACGACGGGCTGCGACCACATCAAGACCTGCTGGGGGAGTTTCCGTACCTCGGACCTCCGCACGAGCAGGGGCTCACGGGGAAGGCGGCCGGCGCAACAGAAGCTGTCGGCAGCTAGGGGGGCAGCGGCCGCGCGGCCTTGCCAAACGGGCCGCGCGGCCCCATCCTAGTCTTCGCAGCCGGTCGCCCGCGGCTCCTGCACGACGTTTCAGCCATACATCACAGCAACTCAGAGCACGGGGGAACGGCCATTCGCCGCCGCACCGTCACCCGCACCTCCTCGCCGCTGCGCCGGCTGGGGCTCACCCTCGTCGCGATCGTCTGCGGCGCGGTGGCCTTCGCCGTGTACAGCCAGGCCGCCGAGGGAGGCCGGATCGATTCGCAGGTGGCGGCGCTGCGCCAGCAGAACAGCACGCTGCAGCGGCAGATCAGCGACCATCAGCGCGAGATCGTCGAGGCGCAGACCGTTGCCTGGCTCGAAGAGGAGGCGCGCAAGCTCGGGTACGTGCTGCCCGGGGAGAAGGTGTACGTCATCGCCCCACCGGGCCAGGCCACCCCCGCCTCCGGCGGCGTCAACGTGGCGCTCCCCAGCTTCGCGATACCCACGCCCACGCCGAGCCCCACGCCAGCGGCGACCGCCTCCCCGAGCCCGCGCGCCTCGGCGTCACCACAGGCGCCGGCAACGCCATCGCCGTCGCCGCACTGAGGCCGTGATTTGCGTTTGGCGGGTTCGCGGGGGGCCGGCCCCCCGCGTGTATCCTCAGAAGGCGGCGTGGAGCAGTGGCAGCTCGTCGGGCTCATAACCCGAAGGTCGCCGGTTCGAGTCCGGCCGCCGCAACCACCCACCTTTCGAAGATGATTGGACGTGCCCGCGTCGGCGCGGCGGTTTAGCTCAGGTGGTAGAGCAGCCGGTTCATACCCGGTATGTCCCTGGTTCGAGTCCAGGAACCGCCACCACCAGCGGCCGCCTCCCGGAGGCCGCTCGGGTTGCCGCTGTCGCCCGGGTGCGCCGCGCCGTCGTCATCGCCGCCGACCGCCGGGCTGTCCTGCGACCGGGTGAGCACGTGCTCGTCGCCTGCTCCGGTGGGCCTGACTCGATTGCCTTGTTGGACGCGTTGATCCGGTTGGCGCCGCCGCGTGGCTGGCACCTGGAGGCGGCCCACGTCGACCACGGCCTGCGCCCTGGCTCCGCCGGCGACGCCGACCTGGTGGCGGCGGCGGCCGGCGACATCCCGCTGCACCGCCTGCGCGTCGAGGTCGGTGCCGGCTCCTCGCTGCAGGACCGCGCCCGGCAGGCCCGCCTCGGCGCACTGCGGCGCTGCGCCGCGGCCACCGGGGCGTCCGTCATCGCGTTCGGCCACACTGCCGACGACCAGGCGGA
Organism: Candidatus Dormiibacterota bacterium; assembly: GCA_036378495.1. Taxonomy (GTDB): domain Bacteria; phylum Chloroflexota; class Dormibacteria; order Aeolococcales; family Aeolococcaceae; genus JAFALX01. The sequence continues at coordinate 3,960 of DASUWI010000080.1, read as the reverse complement.
GACCGTGCTGATGCGGGCGCTCACCTCGGCGACGCCGCACAGCCTGCGGGCGATGGCCGAGCGCGAGGGCTACGCAGCGCGTCCGCTGCTGCGCGTCTGGCGGGAGCAGACGGCCGCCTACTGCGCGGCGCTCGGGCTTGCCGTGGCCAGCGACCCGGCCAACAGCGACCCCCGCTTCCTGCGCAGCCGGGTGCGGCACGAGCTGCTCCCTGCGCTCGAGCGGGTCTTCCCCGGGGCCCGCCGGCGCCTCCGCCTCCTGGCCGACCGACAGAGAAATACCCAGTAGTGCGACGAAAATGTGGCTTCGTGTAACGGTTCGCGGAATTGGCCCCTGATAGACTGCGATCGTGTCCCCATCGCGACGCAGCCTCACCTATCTCGCCATCGCTGCCGCGGTCATCGTTGTCGCGGCACTCCTCTATAGAAACCTCCCGAGCTCGTCGGCCAAGGACGCCGACGCTGGGCAGCTCTACGCGGCGCTCTCCAACACCGCCAAGGGCAGCAACGACAAAGGCTCGACGGTTTCCACCAACCCGGCCACGCCCGTGGAGATCCAGGGCGACGGCCAGACGGTCATCTGGTACGACGGCAATGGCAATCGCTACCAGACCACTGTCTCCTCGGGCGACGCCATCAGCCAGGCCTTCGCCTCGAGCAGCTTTTACAATTTCAAAGTCGATTCCGGCAGCGGGAGCAATTTCTTGCTGAGTGTCATCCTGCCCAACCTGGTCCTGTTCGTTCTCATGGCTCTCATCCTGCTGTGGATATTCCGGCAGACGCAGAGCGGCAACAACCAGGCCCTGTCGTTCGGACGCAGCCGCGCCCGGCTGCTCGCCGGTGACAAGCCGGCCATCACGTTCGTCGACGTCGCCGGCGTCGACGAGGCCAAGCAGGAGCTGGGCGAGATCGTCGAGTTCCTCAAGTACCCCGACAAGTTCGCCGCCGTCGGCGCGCGCATCCCCAAGGGTGTGCTGCTCATCGGCCCCCCCGGCACCGGCAAGACGCTGCTCAGCAAGGCGGTCGCCGGCGAGGCGGGCGTTCCCTTCTTCAGCATCAGCGGCTCCGAGTTCGTCGAGATGTTCGTCGGTGTCGGCGCGTCGCGCGTGCGCGACCTGTTCGACCAGGCGAAGAAGAACTCGCCGTGCATCGTGTTCGTCGATGAGATCGATGCCGTCGGCCGTCAGCGCGGCGCCGGTCTGGGCGGTGGTCACGACGAGCGCGAGCAGACGCTCAACCAGCTCCTCGTGGAGATGGACGGTTTCGAGACCAACACGCATGTCATCGTCATCGCCGCGACGAACCGTCCCGACGTTCTCGACCCCGCGCTGCTCCGTCCCGGGCGTTTCGACCGTCACGTGATGCTCGACCGTCCCGACATCCGCGGACGCCGCGCCATCCTCGAGGTGCACGCGCGCAACAAGCCGCTGGACGCATCGGTGGATCTCGAGACACTGGGCAAGCAGACACCGGGGTTCAGCGGCGCCGACCTCTCCAACCTGATCAACGAAGCAGCGATTCTCGCCGCCCGCGGCAACCGCAAGGTCATCACGATGAAGGACCTTGAGGAGTCGATCGCGCGCGTCATCGCCGGACCGGAGCGGCGCAGCCGCATGATCAGCGACAAGGAGAAGCGCACGATCGCGTTCCACGAGATGGGGCACGCACTCGTCGGCAAGATCCTCGAGCACACCGACCCGGTGCACAAGATCACGATCGTCAGCCGCGGCATGGCGCTGGGGTGGACGATGAGCCTGCCCACAGAGGACCGCTACCTGGTCAGCAAAGCCGAGCTCATCGACCAGCTGGCACAGATCCTGGGTGGACGCTGCTCCGAGGAGCTCATCTTCGGCGAGGAGAACATCACCACCGGCGCATCGGACGACATCCGCAAGGCGACCAATCTCGCCCGCAAGATGGTCACCGAGTGGGGCATGAGCGACAAGCTCGGGCCACTCACGTTCGGCGAGCGTCAGGAGATGGTGTTCCTGGGCCGCGATCTCGGCGAGCAGCGCAACTACTCGGAGGACATCGCGTCCGAGATCGACCAGGAAGTCCACCAGCTGGTCGCCGATGCGTTCCTGCGCGCCAAGCAGGTGCTGCGCGAGCACCAGGTGCATCTCGAGACCCTGGCGGAGCGGCTGGTCGAGGTGGAGACGATGGACGCGGTCGAGATGGACCGCATCATCAGCGACGTCGAAGCCCGGATCACCGCCAGCCGCCGCGCCGCCGACACGCAGCAGGCCGCCGGCGCCTAGCGACACCCGGCCGAACCGCTCACGGGCGATCGCTGACAGTCGCTCGCGCGCGACAACCTGACGCGATGCTGATCTACTCGATGGGCGTCTCGGTGGACGGCTTCATCGCCGACCGTGAGGGCGCGTTCGCGTGGACGGTTCCGAGCGAGGAGCAATTTCGTTTCCACATCGCGCAGACACGCGAGCTCGGCGCCTATCTGTGCGGCCGCAGGCTGTACGAAATCATGCTGCCGTGGGAGACCGATGCGTCCATGCGCGACAGCGAGCTCACGGCGGCGTTCGCCGACATCTGGTGCGCTCTGCCGAAGGTCATCTTCAGCCGCACGCTGCACAGCGTTCAGGGCAACGCCCGGCTCGCCGTGGCGTCGGTGGGCGAGGAGGTCGCCGCGGCGCTTGATTCGACAGATAAGGACGTCTCGATCGGCGGCGCCGGACTCGCTGCGGCGGCGATCGAGCTGGGCCTCGTCGACGAGCTGCGCATGTTCCGCCACCCGGTCGTCGTCGGTGGCGGCACGCCGTACCTGCCGCCGGTCAGCGAAGATGTGCCGCTACACCTGATTGAAACCAGGACATTCGGCTCGCGCGTGATCTACGAGCGCTACCGGCGTGCCCGCGAAGAGGCGGGCTGACACCGGTATGCGGGTAGCGCATGTCGTAGCACGCTGGGTGTCCGGTCTAGCTGCGCACGTAGCCAATCCACACCAGGCCGGTCCGCAGCCTGGTTGCTGTGCGCATCCCGAGACGGTACCATCGTGGGATGAGCCGGCAGATCGCGGTGCGCCTTCCTGAATACCTCGTCGAGTTCATCGACGAGGTGGTACAAAGCGGTCAGGCCATCAGCCGCGCTGCTGTCGTAGCGCGTGCCCTGGATCGTGAGCGGCGCCGTGAGATTGCGGAGCGCGATGCCGCCATCCTGTCCAGGGTCGAGCCCGATCGCGACTTCGACCAGCTGGCGGAGTTTGCCGCGAGCACGCCGCTATCGGATCTCGAATGATGCGCCCGATCCACCTCGCGCAACTGGACAAGACCCGACCCGTTTTGATCATGACGCGCGAGATCGTTCGACCTCATTTGAGCCGGGTGACCGTCGCTCCAATCACAACAAAGATTCGTGGGCTGTCAACCGAAGTGGCCGTTGGCCAGGAAAATGGGCTCGACTCTGCCGGCGTCGTGAGCTGCGACAACCTCGCAACCGTGCCGACATCGACGCTTGGCCGCCTGGTCGGGTTCTTGCTGCCAGCGCAAGAGTTGAAATTGGCTGAGGCGGTGCGGACCGCTTTCGACCTCGCCTGAGCTACGCGCGACCGCCCAGCTGGGAGCGGCGGTTCTGGTCCAGGCCACTATCCCGCGATGTACCCCGAAAGGAGGGCTTTGCGCGGTGTTGCACTGCTGACGGAGGTGTTACACTTGGGACGATGCCCACCGCCCGCCCACGCCACATGGTCACTGAGACCGCCGAACTGGCTGACGCTTTGGATGCCGCTGCGCGGCGTTGGCCGGCTGAGCGCGGGGACAGGGCGAAGCTTATACGCCGGCTGCTGGACGAGGGCTATCGGGCCATACAGTCGGACCAAGAAGAGAAGGCCGCCGCGCGCCGGAAGGCCGTGAAACGCACCGCTGGAGCACTCAGCGGCGTGTTCGGAGAGGGCTATCTCGACCGCCTGCGCGATGACTGGCAGGCGTGATCGTTCTCGACGCAAGCATC
>DASUWI010000079.1:0-12085 GCA_036378495.1 Candidatus Dormiibacterota bacterium | reverse complement strand
CTGCCAGCGGCTGTGGAAGAAGCGGCGCGGCAGCAGCACCGTGCACTCCGTCTCGCCATCAGCAACTATCGTGGCGCTGTACTCGAGCGCAGCGCGATCGATGCGGCGGTCGGAGGCCTCGACGATGTCCAGCGGCAGCCGGGCCAGGCCGAGCCGGCCCCACTCGCTGCGCAGATGTTCGGTTTTGCCCGTGTCGATGTCGAAGTGCACGATGCGCAGCTCGTCAGGGCGCAGGCTGCGCGCGTACTGGACCGCGCGCGCTGCGGCATTGTCGAGCTCGTTGATGAGGACCACCACCACGTGGCGGCGGAGCACCGGCGCCTCGGTCGCTGCGATGGCGCCTGCCTCGAGCTGATCGGCTTCGCGCGAATACTGCCGGTGCAGCCGCAGGAGTCCGAAGTACATGGGCGGGGCCACGAGCGCGATTATCCACGCACCCTCGACGAACTTGGTCACCAGCAGCACGCCCACGACGGTGATCGAGAGCACAGCAGAGAAGCCGTTGACCACGATGCCGAGGCGCCACCGCCTGGGACGGTGGACGATGTTGTGCTTGACCATGCCCGAGCCGGCGAGCGTGAAACCGCTGAAGACACCGATCGCATAGAGCGCGACCAGCGAGTCCACGCGCGCCTGGAACGCGATGATGAGCACGACCGCGAAGAGGGTCAGCACGAAGATGCCGTTGGAGAACGCGAGCCGGTGACCGCGCTTGGTGAGCTGGCGGGGCAGGAACGAGTCGCCGGCCACGAAGCTCGCGAGGTACGGGAACCCGTTGAAGCTCGTGTTGCCGCCGGTGAGCAGGATGAGCACGGTCGCGATCTGCACGATGAAGAAGAGCGCACCACCGATGGTCCCGGGCCCGATCACCGCCCGCACCTCCTGCGACACCACAGTCGGTGTTCCCGCCGCGTACGGCACGGCATGTGTGATGTGAGCCAGGATGGAGATGCCCAGCACCAGGAAGCCGAGCGTGAAGCACATCGCCAGCAGCGTGATCCGGCCGTTGCGCGCCACCGGCTTCTTGAAGCTGTCGAGGCTGTTGGACACTGCCTCGAGTCCGGTCAGCGACGCGCCGCCGTTGGCGAACGACTTCAGCAGGAAGAACACACCGAGTCCGATCAGCGGCCCGGGGCCCGGCTGGCCGACCGAGGAATATCCCAGCACGCTCGCCGCCGGAATGGGTTGCGCATGCAGCATGCCCAGCGCGGCTTTCACGAGACCGGTGACGACGACGAGGCCGAGCGAGATGACGAAGAAATACGTCGGCAGCGCGAAGAGCTTCCCCGCCTCACGGATGCCGCGCAGATTGCCGTAGAACATGAGAAGCGTCACACCGACGGTGATCCAGACGGTCCAGGGCACGAACGCCGGGAACACCGACGTCAACGCGGCGGTTCCCGCCGACGTCTGCACCGCGACCGTGACCACGTAGTCGATGAGGAGCGCCACCGCGGCGATCTGCGCAATGTACGGGCCGAAGTTGTCGCGCGCCACCAGGTACGCACCGCCGACGCGCGTGTACACGCCGATCACCTGCAGGTACGAGAGCGTGACGAAGAAGAGCACCGCCAGGATCGCGAGCGTCACCGGAACCACAAGCGCGAACGCGCCGATCCCGATGATCGGATACATGATCACGAGGATCTGTTCGGTGCCGTACGCAGACGATGAGACCATGTCCGGTGCGAGGACGCCGAACGCCAAGCGCTTGGGCAGGCGTTGCGAGGACAGCTGCTCCGAGACCAGCGGCCGTCCCAGCAGGAGGTTCTTGAGCCGGTACGCCCACGATTCCGGGTAGGCGGAGTTGTCGACCGGGGGAACGGGTTCGGGCGCGAGCGGATTGGGGACGATCGCGGGCCGCTGCATCGCCATGCAAACAGCGTGTGGCAGCAACGGTCAACGATGGGTCAACGGCGAGCAGTGGAGCGGGCGCTAGAGGTTCGCGTCGGGCATCGGTCCCAGCCGGTACCCGTGCCGCCCCACCGTCTCGATGAGCACAGGATCGGCCGGGTCGGCCTCGAGCTTGCGCCGCAGCCGTTGTATGAACGTGCGCAGGTAGTTGCGATCGCCGACGTATTCGGCGCCCCAGACGCGGCCGAGCAGCACACGATGGTCGAGCACCGTGCCGGCATGCTCGGCCAGGATGGCGAGCAGCGCCCACTCGGTGGGTGTCAACCTCACCTCGGACCCTGCGCGGGACACGGCGCGCGCTCCCAGATCGATGCGCACGTCGCCGAGCTGCACAACCGAGCGTGAGTGGCTCGTGGCGCTCATGCGACGAAGCACCGCGCGCACGCGTGCCAGCAGCTCATCGGCGCCAAACGGCTTTGTCAGGTAGTCGTCAGCGCCCATGTCGAGCGCGCGCACCTTGTCACCCTCGTCACCGCGCGCAGAGATGACGATGACGGAGGGCTGCGGCCGTCCCTCCAGCTGCGCCAGGATCGCCCAGCCGTCGACGAACGGCAGCCCGAGATCCAGCAGCACCAGGTGGAAGTCGGCGATGCGGAGACGCTGCGCCGCCTGGATGCCGTCAGGAACCGCGTCGGCTTGGTAGCCCTCTTCGATGAGCGCGCTCGTGACGGCGACGCGCAGGCCGGGGTCGTCCTCGACAAGGAGGATGCGTTCGGCGGTGCTCACGAGCCCGGGTCGACCCCGTCACGCCCCGCCGCCGGAAGGGAGAAGGCGAAGCAGGCACCTGCGCCCGCAGCGGCGTCCTCGAGCCAGACATGACCTCCCTGGGCCTCCACCAGCCCACGGACGATCGGCAGGCCCAAGCCCATGCCGTCGTTGGCATGTGCCCGTGAAGCCGCGCCCCGGACGAAGCGCTCGAAGATGTGGTCACGCAGCTCGGCAGGGACGCCTGGCCCGTCGTCGAGCACTCGGATCACCACCTCGCCGGCGGCGACCGGCGACACGGTCACGCGGATCTGGGCGGCGGGCGGCGAGTGTCGGTTCGCGTTGTCCAGAAGGTTGTCGAGCACCTGTGACAATCGCTGCCAGTCGGCGATGACCTCGGGGGCGGGCGCGGGAACATCGATCGACACGCGCCGGTCGCTGTTCCTGTGACGCAGGCGGCTGATCGAGGCCTCGACCGCCTCGGCCACGTCGACCTCGGCCGGGCGCAGGTCCACGATGCCGCCTTCGATCCGGGTCATATCGAGCAGATCCGACACCAGCCGATTGAGACGGCGTGCCTCCATGGCAAGCGAGCCGATCTCGGGGCGCACATCCTCGGGAAGCGAGCGACGGCGCAACAACGAGGTGGCGCCGGTGAGGATCCCGGCCAATGGGGTTCGCAGCTCGTGGGAAACATTGGCGAGCACCTCGCGGCGCAGGCGCTCTGTCTCTTCGAGCTCGCGGACGAGCCGTTCGGTTTCGGCGAGTCGAGCCAGCTCTGCGTTCGCCTCGCGCAGCTCGCGTGCCAGCCGCTCTGCGCGGAGCTGCGCGGACCGGCGTCGAGAGCCGAGCGTGCCGACGATCCCGGCGGTACCGAAGAAGATGGCGAGGTTGACGAGGTCCGGGGTGTCGGCGAACTGAAACGTGTGCACGGGGCGGACGAAGAAGAAGTCGACCAGGAGGAAGCTGACGCCCGCCGCGAGGAGCGCCTCGGGCAGCCCGGAGACGAGGCCGAGAATGGCCACGACGCCGAGATACACGAAGACGTAATCGCGGCTGTTGCCGAGGTTGCCCGCCACGAGCACCGCCGTCAGCGCGACCGGGCCGAGAACGGCGATCCCGAACCAGACCAGATGACCGCGAAAGGCGGCGAACGAGCGCACTGCTGGTGCCTACTCTTCGGGGCCGGACACCAGCTCGTAATCGGGGTTGAGCATCGCCAGCTTCCCCTGCCAGGCTCCCACCATTCCCTCTGCCACGAGCCGGGCGCCGGGGGCGATGCCGGGAATCTGCGGCCGCCCCTGGAAGACGAGGAGCAGATCGCCGGTGCCGTCCGTGAGCACGCACTCGAGGTTCGCCGCGCCGCGCGCGGTCTGCACGCGCACGGAGCGGACCCGGCCGGCGACCACCGCACGGCGCCGCCACATGACGTCCTTGATCGGCTGTGTCCCGGCGGCACGGCGCGCCAGCGCCTGGTCGACCTCCAGCGGTACCGGTGGGCGCCGCTGACGGTCACGGATGGGCAGCGGCATCTGGCTCCGCTGCACATGTGGCGCGGGCCGCGACGCCACTGAGTACGGGACGATAGTGGCAGAAACGTGCGGTACGGCCTCGACCGCGTTGGCGATGCGGTCGGCGGTGCGGTCGTGCAGCAGCCACTGCCAGCGGCCGTGGAAGAAACGGCGGGGCAGCAGCACGGTGCACTCGGTCTCGCCGTCGGCGATGACCGTGGCGGAGTACTCGACCGCGGCGCGGTCGATGCGGCGGTCGGGGGCTTCGACGATGTCGAGCGGCAGGCGGGCGAGTCCGAGCCGGCTCCATTCGCTGCGCAGGTGCTCCGTCTTTGCCGCGTCGATGTCGAAGTGCACGATGCGAAGCTCCTCGGGGCGAAGGCTGCGCGCGTACTGGATGGCGCGCGCAGCGGCGTTGTCGAGCTCGTTGATGAGGACCACGACCACATGGCGGCGCAGCACCGGCGCCTCGGTGGCGGCCGCCGCCCCTGCCTCCAGCTGATCCTCCTCGTGTGAGTACTGCCGGTGCAGGTACAACAGTCCGAAGTACATCGGCGGACCGATGAGCGCGACGAGCCATGCGCCCTCGACGAACTTCGTCACCAGGAGCACGCCCACGACGGTCAGCGACAGCACTGCGGAGAACCCGTTGACCACGACCCTGAGCTTCCACCGGCCCTGCCGCAGCCTCAGGTTGTGCTTCACCATCCCGGACCCCGCCAGGGTGAATCCGGTGAAGACGCCGATGGCATAGAGCCCGACGAGCGCGTCCACGCGTGCCTGGAAAGCGATGATGAGCACGATCGCGAACAGCGTGAGCACGAAGATGCCGTTGGAGAACGCGAGGCGATGGCCCCGCTTGGTCAGCTGCCGCGGCAGGAATGAGTCCCCGGCGACGAAGCTCGCCAGGTAGGGGAACCCGTTGAAGCTGGTGTTGCCCCCGGTGAGGAGGATGAGCACCGTGGCGCTCTGAACGATGATGAAGAGCACCGCGCCGAGACCGGTGGTACCGACCACCGCGTGCACCTCTTGCGATACCACCGTGGGCGTCCCGGAGGCATAGGGGACGGCGTGCGTCACGTGAGCCAGGATCGAGGTTCCCAGCACGAGAAAGCCCAGGGCGCAACACATGATGACGAGGGTCATTCGGGCGTTGCGCGCCACCGGCCGGCGGAAGCTGCCAACGCTGTCCGAGATGGCTTCAAGTCCGGTGAGCGAGACGCCGCCGTTGGCGAATGACTTCAGCAGGAAGAAGACGCCGAGCCCCAGGAGCGGTCCGTTGCCCGGCTGACCAACGGACGCCCACCCCAGCGTCGCAGCAGAGGGAAGTGGCTGCGCGTGCAGCATGCCGAGCGCCGCCTTGATCAGCCCTGTGACGACGACGAGGCTGAGCGATATGACGAAAAAGTACGTGGGAAAGGCGAAGATCTTTCCCGCCTCGCGGATGCCGCGCAGGTTGCCGTAGAACATCACGAGGGTGACGGCGACCGTGATCCACACGGTGTACGGAACGAGCGCGGGCAGGATCGATGTCAGCGCGGCGGTGCCTGCCGACGTCTGCACCGCCACCGTGACGATGTAGTCGATGAGGAGCGCCACCGCGGCGATCTGCGCGATGTAGGGCCCGAAGTTGTCGCGAGCAACCACGTACGACCCGCCGATGCGCGTGTACACACCGATGACCTGCAGGTAGGACAGCGTGACGAAGAAGAGCACTGCCAGAATCGCGAGGGTCACGGGGACCACGAGCGAGAAGGCCCCGATCCCGATGATGGGGTACATGATCACGAGGATCTCCTCGGTGCCGTACCCCGACGAGGAGATCATGTCCGGCGCCAGCACGCCGAACGCCACCCGCTTGGACAGACGCTGGGACGCGAGCTGCTCGGAGACCAGCGGCCGTCCCAGGAGGGCATTCTTCAGCCGGTACGTCACGGACTCCGGGTAGGCCGACGCGTCGACGGTGACGCCGGGCTCGGGGGCGAGCGGACTCGACGGCACCTCGCCGTCAGGGTTCACCGCGCCTTGGAGTGGTGGAGACGCGCTCAAACCGGCGCTTTGCTGTCTTCGCAGATGAAGAGCTTTTCCACCTCAGCCTCCACCTCGACGCTGGCCAGCACCACCACTTCGTCGCCGGTATAGAGCACCGTGTCCGGCTCGGGAACGATGAGGTGGCCGCGCCGCACGACGGTGACGATGCGCGCATCCCGCGGCAGGCGGATGTCGGCGATGGTCCGCTCGCGCGACGGACAATCGTCGGCGAGCGTGACCGACAGCAGGTAGTACTGACCGCCTTCCAGCGCATGCAGGTGAACGAGCGCGCCCACCGAAACCGCCTCCTCGACCAGTGACGTGTAGAGCTCCGGCGTGGACACGGCGACGTCCACGCCCCATCCGTCGGTGAACAGCCACTGGTTGTGCGAGTCGTTCACACGCGCGATCACCCTGGGCACGGCGAACTCCTGCTTCGCCAGCAGGGAGATCACGAGGTTGTCCTCGTCATCGCCGGTGGCGGCGACCATGACGTCCATCTCGCCGACCCCGGCCGCCTGCAGTGACGCCACCTCGCAGGCGTCAGCCACCGCCCAGCGCACGTCGAGGTGCGGCTTGAACTTCGCCACCACGTCAGGGTCCTTCTCGAGGAGGAGCACATCGTGTCCGTGGTCCTTGAGATCTGCCGACACCGCCATGCCGACGCTCCCCGCCCCTGCGACCGCAACCTTCACGAAGCCACCTGTTCGGCGGTGGGGGTGAGCGTGCTGTCCAGCTCCGGCAGCGCCGCCTTCTGGACTGCGACGTGCAACAGGTCGCCCTCCTGGCCCACGAGCTCGCGGGGGTCGAGGCGGGGCACGCCGGCGCGTGTGACGGCCACCAACCGGATCTTTCCAGGCACCTCGATCGTCTCGAGCCGGGTTCCGGCGAGGTGATCGGGGAGCACGCGGTCGACCAGCAGCAGCGTGCCGGATGCATCCGACCACACGGGCGTCAGCCGCTCCGGCAGCAGCCAGCGCTCCACCTGATCCACCGTCCAGGTCACGGTGGCGACTGTGGGGATGCCGAGCCGCTGGTAGATCTCGGCGCGCCGCGGGTCATAGATGCGCGCCACCACGCGCTGAATCCCGTAGGTCTCGCGCGCGATGCGCGCCGTGAGGACGTTGGAGTTGTCACCCGATGTGACCGCGGCCAGCGCGCCGGCGCGCGTGATCTGCGCCTCCTCGAGCGCCTCACGGTCGAAGCCGGAGCCCTCGACGGTGAGGCCGCCGAAGTGGGGCGGCAGGCGGCGAAACGCCCGGCGCGTCTTGTCGATGACGGCGACGGTGTGCTCCTGCGACTGGAGCGCCTGCGCCAGGCCGGCGCCAACCCGCCCGCATCCAACGAGAACTATGTGCACGAGGCCATTCAATCATGTCGCTGAGGCGCCGGACGGCGGATCAGCAGCCCGCCGGACCCAGGGGCGTGGCCGATGCGCGATCACTCTCGGCGGTGGGCCGGGCCCTCGGGTCGAGTCGCGCTCATCAGGCTGCCTCCGTCGTGATGTGGCGACGAGGTGGTCGCGGCGCTGGTGCTCGCACTGGAGGTCTCCTGCACCACCGGCTGCGCCAGCAGCCACAGGCTCGTCATCGTGTAGCCCACCATCGCCACGATCCAGGGCCACTCGCTGCGCCGTGCATCGCGGACGGCACGCGCCGTACGGCCCAGGAAGCGGTGCGCCTCGAACACCGCGGCGATGTGCACCAGCACGATCAGCACGACCTCGCCGTACCACAGCACGGCCGATGGAAAGATGTTCGCGTTCAGCTCGTACGTGTCGTTGAACGGTTTGGGCAGCAGGCTGACGCCCTCCCATCCCCCCGGGTTGCCCAGAAGCGGGATCAGCAGCTGGCCGTTGATGGCGAGGTAGTCGGCGTTGTGTGCGACCAGGTAGCCGAAGGAGATCGGCAGCAGCGAGCGCATCAACCCGGCGAGCGTGTCCGTCCAGGGGATGTCGAGCCGGCCGGCCGCTCGCACGGCCGCGGCGAAACCGCCGAAGAGCAGCCAGGCAACTCCGACGAGTCCGGCGAACACGGCAGTCTCGAAGAGCAGAAACGGGGTCGTGCCCGGCGCCATCGCCACCGGCAGCTTGAGCACGAACTGCTTCCACACCGGCGTCGACAGCAACCCGTCGAACGACACCGACACGAGGAGGAGAAACAGGAACGTGATCCGGCTCGCGCTGGCCTCGAAGCCCGCCTCCAGGCCGCCGAGGAATCCGCGCCGTCCCTCGGCACCGAAGCGCCACCAGCCGAGACGTCCCCACGTCGCCCAGAGCACCGAGAAGAGCTCGCCCTTGGCGGACCACGCTTCGGCGCCGGTCAGAAGCCCCATCAGCGCGTTGACCCCGAGGTAGACGGCGATCGCGGTCGCGGTCACGGATGGAACCGTTGCGGTGCCGTTGTAGACGAGCTCGCCGCACGCGACGGCGAAGAACAGGAGCGCAGCCGGCCAGTACCCCAGCCGGACGGGCCAGCCGAAGCGCTTGGTGGTGCCGAGCAGCAGCTGGCGAAGGCCGTCGCGGTCGGCAAGCCGCGCCATGGCGGCGAACGGGTTGACCGGCCGGGTCCAGTCGCCGATCAGGCCGCAGCTGACGGGGACGGCGATCCAGATGAGCAGCCAGAAGGCGGTGGGGAGGATGTTCTCGGGGATCGCCTGCGAGCCGGTCCAGCCGATGACGGCCAGGCCGGCGACCACGATCCACGCGACGACGCTGCGCACCGGCGTGCGCAGCCGCGGGCGGGCTCCATCGCCGAGCCGCGGTCCCGCTGCGGTCAGCGGCCGCACCGCGGTGGGCAGCACGAGCAGGAACGAGACGAAGACGACCAGCGCGCCGCCCACCACGAACAACCAGAGCGGCACGGGCAGGTCGTAGCGCTTGCCGAAGGCATGCGCCAGGATCGGAAGGAAGCTCACGAGTTTTCTCCTGTGACGGTGACGGGGCGGCCGAGCCGGCCGCACCCGCTGGTCGGCGAAGGTGGCCGCCGGCGATGCTGTTGTGCCGGCGGCCTGCCGGTCAGGCGGCGATCACCGACGGAGGAGCGCGAGCACCACAAACGCCCGGCGACCAGCAGGATGCCGGCGCCGCCTGTTCGATGGGTGGGGTCTCGAGCACCAGCCGGCGCCGGCGGCGGATCGCACGGAACACGGACTCGATGCGGTCGAGCGCGGCCACCCGGCGGCGCAGCAGCCGGCTGACCGTGACCCACGCCAGCGTCAGCCAGGCGGCGAAGGTGAGCTGGACGAGAGGCGCGGTCAGGTGGGCGCCCGAAATCGCCCCGAAGCCAGGGGCCGGCAGCCCGGATACGACCGCCTCGATGTTCTCCTGGAGCAGATACAGCGTGACCTGAGCCAGCCCGACACCGATGAACAGGCCGAGGGGGTGCGGTTCCGCGGCGATGCGCCGCCGGACCTCCGCGGGCGCACCGTCCCGCACGCCGCCGCGCAGCTCCAGCCACAGGCGGTCGGCGCGCCGCCTCGCGAGACGCGCGGCCGACGCTATCCGGAGCGCCAGCAGGAAAGAAACAGCGACGAGGATCGCCGCCGCGGGGACCATGTAGGAGTGCGCCGGGCCCCAGAGCCCCATCTCCACGCCGCGCCACCCGGCGGCGATACCGTACTCGACCGCGTGGCCGAACAAGGTTCCGATGAGTGCCAGCAGCACGAGCGACGCGAACCTGAGCCGCGCGAGGACGTCGTGTCCCATTGGTGAAAGAGTAGCTGCGGGGCGGGTGTGGTCAGCGTATCCGGGTGAGCGTTTTCGCGCTCAGGGTTGGCCGACGAAGCTGACGGGCACAGCGATGCTGTGCTCACTCGGGTCCAGTGGCAGAGGCACGAACGTTGCTTGGCCGGTGCCGCTGCACGGCAGCACGAGTGACGTCGGGATGCCCTTTGTGCCGTACCTGCTGAATGTGACGTGCGACGCCGTCGACGCGGCGCGGGGCGGCGGAGCTCCGAAGAACACGCCGATGGATGTGGCGCGGTTGCCGGTGTAGCCGAGTGCAGTTGTGCCCGCGGATCCGGTGAGCACCCTGGTTACGGCAACATGCTGCCCGGTGATCGGATGGCCTGTCTCGCCGGGGTGGATCGCGCCGTAGCACGCCATGGCGACGACCGCGCGATGTGTCTCGCCGGTGGATCCGTTGACCGTCGCGCTGAAGAATTGCTGCGGGCCGATCGGCGCACCCGAGGCTGACGCCCCGGGTGCAAGCCATGCGACACCGGCGATGGCCAGGCTCGCAGCTGCGCTAAGGCGGCGCCACCGAGGCCGCGGCATCAGCTCGCCTGCGTGAGAACTTCGCCGCTCGAAGAACGTGCGCTTGCGATCGCGAACTCGAACGCGTCCGAGAGCGCCGTCCACGACGCTTCGATGATGTTGGTGCTGCAGCCCACAGTGTTCCAGCGGCGGCGGTGGTCGCCGGACTCGACGAGCACGCGCACGCCCGCGGCGGTGCCGTCGCGGCCGTCGAGCACGCGCACCTTGTAGTCGAAGAGCTGCGTCGTCTCGATCTCCGGATACGCGGGGGCAAGTGCCTTGCGCAGTGCCGCATCGAGCGCGTTCACCGGACCGTTGCCCTCGCCGGCCGTGTGCACCACCTGGCCGTCGACGATCACCTTGACCGTCGCCTCGCACACGAGCGTTCGCCCCTCGCGCTGCTCGACCAGCGTGATGTAGTCGACCAGGCGGAACGGCGGCACGTGTCCGCGGGCGCGGTGGATCAGCAGCTCGAACGATGCCTCGGCTCCCTCGAACGAGTAGCCGAGGTTCTCCAGGCGCTTCACCTCGTCCGCGACGCGCCGCGCCACGGTGGCGTCGTCGCCGAGGGTCACGCCGAGGTCGGCGGCCTTCGCCTTGATCGTGGTGCGTCCGGACTTGTCGCTCACCACGGTGTGGCGGTGATTGCCGACCTGCTCCGGATCGATGTGCTGATACGTGTAGGCCGCCTTGGCCATGGCGTCGACATGCTGGCCGCCCTTGTGCGTGAATGCCGCGCTGCCGATGTAGGGCGCCCAGTGCGGCGGTGTGATGTTGGCGATCTCCGCAACGTCGCGCGCCACAGTGGTCAGGTGCGAGAGCTGGGCGTTGTCGACCACCTGCACACCCATCTTCAGCTGCAGGTTGGGGATGAGCGTGCACAGGTTGGCGTTGCCGGTGCGCTCCCCGTAGCCGTTGATGCAGCCCTGCACCTGCACAGCGCCGGCCTGCACCGCGGCCAGCGTGTTGGCCACGGCACAGCCGGAGTCGTCGTGGCAGTGGATTCCGGCGATGGGCCCGAACCGCGCCACGACATCGGCGACGGCGGCCGCGATCCCGGCCGGCAGCGTGCCTCCGCGGGTGTCGCAGAGGGCCACGCGCTCGGCGCCGGCGCCGACCGCGGCCTCGAGACAGCGCAGCGCGTAGTCGCGGTTCTCGCGGTAGCCGTCGAAGAAATGCTCCGCGTCGAAGACCACGCGGCGCCCCTGCTCGCGCAGCCAGCGCACGGAGTCGGCGATCATGGCCAGGTTCTCGTCGTTGCTTGTGCGCAACACGTCGGCCACCTGACGATCCCACGACTTGCCCACGAGCGTGACCAGCGGCGCCTGCGAGTCGAGCAGCGTGCGCAGCTGCAGGTCGTCCTGCGGCGCCACGCCGGAGCGTCGTGTCGCGCCGAACGCGGCGAGCACCGCGTTGCGCAGCGGCACTCCGCGCATGAGGTCGAAGTACTGCGTGTCGGTGGGATTCGACCCCGGCCAGCCGCCCTCGATGACGCTGACGCCGAGCGCATCGAGGTGCTCGGTGATGCGCAGCTTGTCCGACACCGAGAAGTTGATGCCGACCCCCTGCGCGCCGTCGCGGAGCGTGGTGTCGTAGATCTCCACATGCGGGGGGACACCCCCCGCAGACCCCCCATGCCGGGGGACACCCCCCGCAGACCCCCCATGCG
>DASUWI010000078.1:0-40073 GCA_036378495.1 Candidatus Dormiibacterota bacterium | reverse complement strand
CGAAGGGCGTGTACCAGCCCGCTTACACGCCGGACCAGAGCTTCGTTCAGGGCATGGTGCAGGGGTCCGACGGCAACGTGTGGTTCGACGAGACCGGCTTCAGCGGTGATCCCGGCGGGAACTCCATCGGTCGCATCACCCCTCAGGGTCAGGTCACCCTCTTCCCGACCGGGGGAACGACGAACAACACCAACCGCTCCCTGACGCTCGGTCCGGACGGCAACGTCTGGGCCAACGTGGTAGGTCGCGGCGCGCTGCGTATCACTCCCAAGGGCGCGATCACCGCCTTCCCAGCTGGGGGGACCGATATCACGTCCGGACCGGACGGCGCTCTGTGGGTCAACGCGGACGGCGGTCTCGGCCGGCTCACCACGACCGGCCAATTCACGACTTTCCTGACGCCGACCCTGTGCAATACGGCCGCGCCTGTGACGGGGCCAGACCATCTCCTCTGGGTGCTGGACAACCAGTGCGACCAAATCGCGGCATTCGCCATCAGCAACGGTCAACCCACTCTCGTCGCGCAATTCAGTACCGTGGGCGCGCCAGGCTTTGCCGTTCGTGGACCCGACGCCGTGTACTTCACCGTCTTCTATAACGGCGGGTTCAATCCCGTGACCATCGGGCGAGCCACGACGGGAGGCGTCCTCTACTACAGCACGGGTAGCTTCGGGGCTGTCCAGGACATCGCCGCCGGGCCCGACGGAAACATCTGGTTCAGCGATTTCGACAGCAATGCGAACCCTGCGATCGGCCACATCACACCGCCGCCCAGCGGCACTGCGAGCGGCCCCGTCCTCGGGCAACCTTCGAAGGCGGTACTCACAAACAAGGCGAAGTTGCCGACGCTTGCCACGGGTACGAACATCCGACGCCCGCACAAGCCGCCGTCAATCGCCGGCGACCACTGCGCGGACGTCATCAATCCAGCGCAGGGCACGGTCATCAACGGTGACGTCACCGTCGACGACAACGGCTTCGGCTGCATCCTCAGCCAGGTCACCATCAACGGCAACCTGCACGTCACCGCCGGGGCGTTCGCCGACCTCAGCTTCTCGACCGTCAACGGGTCCGTCATCGTTGACACCGGCGGTCAGGTGCACATCGTCGGCTCGCACGTCACCGGGAGCGTCACGGGGACGGGCGGCTCCTTCGTCACCGTGTTCGGCTCGAAGGTGGACGTCAACCTGACATCCAACCCGTCCCAGTACGGGGTGGCGATGATCTGTGGCACCACGGTCGCGGGCAGTTTCACCGACTCGTCCGCGTCCGACACCACCTTCCCGAGCGTCATCGGTGATCCGACCGGGCCGATCCCCTGCGCGGGCAACAAGATCGGCGGCAGCATGACGCTGTCCGGCAACAGCGAGCAGATCCTCGTCCACGGCAACAACGTAGGCGGCGGCATCGTCGTCACCAATAACCCGTCGACGGCGGCGTTCGACATCCGCAACAACAACGCGTCGAGCCTGAGCTGCTCGGGCAACAAGGTGGCGCCGACGGGAGGCGGCAACCACGGCACGGCGAGCGGACAGTGCTCGGGGCTGTAGCTCTTCGACCTTCATAACCACCCATCCTGAACCGGGTCCCTCCGCGCGGCCGCTGCCGGCGGAGGGGCCCTGCCACACCTTTCCTACTGTAGTAGGATGGGATCGGATGGCAGTTCGGAAGTGGTCGGTCAGCATCAGTTCGGATCTCGCCGAGCGGGTTGAGGAGTGCGTGGGCGGCCGCGGCCTCAGCGGCTTCGTGAGTCGCGCGGTGGAGCATGAGCTCGAGCGCCAGAGCCTCCTCGACTACCTCGACGACCTCGACCGCCAGTTCGGCAGCGTGCCAACCGAACTCATCGATGAGTACGACGGCCTGTGGCCGTCTTGATCCTCGACAGCGAAGCACTTTCCACGCTGGCGCGTCCCCGGTCGTCGCCGGAACGCCACCTGAGAATCCGCGCTGCCTTGCGCTCAGCCGCACGACGCGGCCATCTGGTACGTGTCCCGTCAGCGATTCTGGTAGAGCTGTACCGCGGTGCCGGGACTGACGAGGCGATCGACCACGAGCTTGGTCGGCGGCACCTTCGCGTGATCACCACTGGGTGCCGCATCGCGCGGATCGCCGGGCATCAGCTTGCCAGTTCCGGCCGAGGCAGCGAGACGGCCATCGATGCGCTTGTCGTCGCCACCGCCATCCGCCTCGGTGGCGGCATGGTCGTGACGCACGACCCTGCCGACCTCCAGGTCCTCGCCGCCGGCAACCGCAACGTCCGCATCGTTGCCGTCTGAACTGTAGTAGCGGCCTCGATCCGCTCCAGGTTTGATCTACGTCCCGATGACGCCGATGGGGCGAAAACGCGATCGCGAATCCAGCGAGGACGCCTCATACGACGGCCACGAGATTGCGCGGCGCGTCCGTTCACCGTCGCAGCTCGCAGGCACTCGTTGATGTAGACACTGCGCGCCGGCGAACACGGCGGACAGCACCGGCATTGGATCCAGGCGAGCCGGCCTGTAGAAGACCTCAGTGAAGACTGCGGCGACGCACCTGACCCACATATACCGGAAGGTGCCCTGCAGAGACCGCCGGCATCTGCGCCGGCTGGAGCGCGAGCGCGAGCAGACCTGGGTAACCGCGGGCTGATACGCCGAGGCGGACCGCTCGCGGCGGCCAACCGTCACGGCTGGTAGTTGCGCCCCGCATCTAGGTAACTCTCTCCGATGTTCTCAACTGCGCCGCCCGATATGCTGATCACGCGGTCACCCGGCCGGATCTTCGGCCGGCACACGGGAAGGCTTCGGGCCGCGGGTTGAAGGAGTTCGATGATGGGTGGTGCTCTACGCGCGTGTAGTTGTTCGCGGCTGTTGCCATCTCGGCGCTGTCATGTTGTCGGCGCTGAGCGCGGATCTTTTGGGCTGCGGAGGCTTTCTGAGAGATGAGAAGAAAGCTTGGGCGCGCACGGCGACTGACTCAACCCGCGTCAGCCGGACCTCGACGGCACAGAACGCGTCGCGCGTTCGCACTGGCTGCGCTTGTCGGGCTCCTCTCTGGGTTTGGTGCGATCACCCGACCGATCACGGCGAGCGCCGCGGTCGGGGACATCACGACGTTCGCAGGAAATAATGCGACCGGATTCAATTTCGGCGGCGATGGCGGACCTGCCACGGCGGCGTCCTTCTTCTTTCCTCAGGCGGTCGTCGCGGACGGAAAGGGCAACGTCTACATCGCGGACTCTTTAAATGCCGAAGTGCGAAAGGTCGACAGCTCGGGGACCATCACAGCGTTTGCCGGCATCGGAGGGTCAGCGGGGTACTCGGGTGACGGCGGCCAGGCGACGAGCGCACAGATCAACTTTCCCAACGGACTCGCGATCGATGCAGCTGGAAACCTGTTGATCTGTGACACCAACAACCATCGCGTTCGTGCGGTCAATCCCACAACGGGCATCATCACCACCGTCGCAGGCACGGGCACCGCTGGGAATACCGGAGACAACGGCCCCGCCACCTCGGCGGACCTCGACCCCTTCGGCATCGCCGCCCTGCCCGGGGGCGGATTCCTCGTCGGCGACACCGACCACAACGTCGTTCGCAAGGTCGACACGTCGGGGACCATCACGACGATTGCCGGGGATGGAAACTTCGGCTATTCCGGTGATGGTGGCCTCGCAACATCGGCCAAGCTCGC
Organism: Candidatus Dormiibacterota bacterium; assembly: GCA_036378495.1. Classification (GTDB taxonomy): domain Bacteria; phylum Chloroflexota; class Dormibacteria; order Aeolococcales; family Aeolococcaceae; genus JAFALX01. The sequence continues at coordinate 36,398 of DASUWI010000078.1, read as the reverse complement.
CGGACCGGCTGCCCTCGCTGTCGATCCTGGCGGCGACGTCTTCATCGCCGACGAGAGCAACAACGTGGTCCGCAAGGTCAACGCGGGCGGGACGATCTCGACCTTTGCAGGGACGGGCGTGGCCGGCTCGGCCGGCGACGGCGGGCAAGCCAGCAGTGCGCAACTGAACTTTCCGCAGGGGCTGGCATTCAGCGCCGGGGACCTGTTTGTGAGCGACACAAGCGGCAACCGCGTGCGCAAGATCAACGCGGCCGGCATCATCAGCACCATTGCGGGAAACGGGAATCAGGGCTACAGCGGTGATGGCGGCCCGGCGACTGCCGCGGAGCTCAGCGGTCCGGGCCAGCTCTCGATCGACCCGAACGCGAACATGTTCATCGCCGACGTCTTCAACAACGTCATTCGCAAGGTATCGCTGGGGCCCAACCTTCTCGAGCTGGCGAACGGCGCCCCAGCCGCCGTGCTCTCCGGACAGCCGTTCAACATCACGCTGACCGTGGGCAACCCCGGGGGCGCCGGAACCGCGACCGGGGTGACGTTGTCGGACACGCTGCCGGCCGGCCTTGCCTTCACGTCCACAGGCGCCTCGAGCTCCCAGGGCACGTGCAATGTGTCGGGTGCCACGATCACCTGTGCTCTCGGCCAGATCGCCCCAAGCGCCGTCGCATCGGTAACCCTGAACGTTGTCGCATCCGGCTCGCCGGGCGTGCTGACGAACACGGCGACGGTAGCCGCGGACCAAACAGATCCAGCACCTGCCGACAACACGGCCACCACGACAACCGACGTCAACGCCGCCGACCTCTCGGTGACGGGGACCGCCTCTCCGAATCCGGTCTTTGCGGGGCAGGTCGCGACGTTTGCTCTGTCCGTCCACAATGCGGGTCCGGCGACCGCGACAGGGGTGCAGCTCAGCAATCCCATCCCGACTGGCGTGACCTTCAAGTCCGCGTCGGCGAGCCAGGGGTCGTGCACGCTCTCCGGTCAGACGGTGACGTGCGGTCTCGGTACGCTGGGCGTCGGAGGGTCGGCCAACGTCACCCTCGCCCTGGTGCCGTCCGCCAACGTCGGAGGGATCACCGACACACCGACGGTGTCAGGGAACCAGCTCGACCAGAACTCGGCCAACAACACAACGACGATCCAGACGACCGTCGTGATCGGCGTCGCAACCCAGTTCATCAATCAGCAGAACACGCCGATCGTCCCCGGCCGGCAGGTGAACTTCACGGATGGCATCACCCGCGGAGCGGATGGCAACCTCTGGTACGCCCGTCTCTTCCCCAACTTCGGTGAGTACCAGAGTCAGATCGGACGCGTGTCGACGACGGGCGTGTACCAGCCAGCGTTCACGGCCGATCAGAGCTTCGTCGTGGACATGATTCAGGGGCCGGACGGCAACGTGTGGTTCTCGGAGACTGGCTTCAGCGGTGATCCGGGCGGTCAATCGGTCGGCCGCATCACCCCCCAGGGGGAGGTGACCCTCTTCCCCATGCCCTGTGGCAGCGTCAACTGCAGCGGCGCGCACCTTACGGTGGGACCCGACGGCAACATCTGGTTCGCCACGGCCACTTTCAATGAAAACTTTGGGATCGGACGCATTGACATCAAGTCAGGGACGATGGCTTTCTTCCCGACCGGGGGTGCTCTCGTCCTCGATCTGACAGCCGGCGCGGACGGGAACCTCTGGTATACGGGGGAGTCAAACTCCACGGGCCCCCTCATCGGCCGGATGACGCCGAGCGGCGTCAACACCACCTTCAGCCTTCCTGGCCACTTGTGCGGTGCGGGGAACATCGTCACTGGACCGGACCATCTGCTCTGGGTCAGCGACTTCTGTGGTGGCAATCTCGTTGCGCTCAACGTCGCCGGTGGTCAGCCGAGCGTCGTCAGCCAGTTCGCGATGGGGGTCGGGATCGGCGATCTCGAGGCTGGACCCGACGCTGTGTACTTCAGCATGTTCGGTGCGGGCCCGGTGCTCATCGGTCGTGCCACGACCGCCGGTGTCCTTTTCTACAGCACCGGCACCGCCGGGTTCGTGCAAACGCTCACAAAGGGGCCGGACGGCAACATCTGGTTCACCGATTTTGATGCAAGCGGCAACCCTGCCATCGGTCACGTGATCCCGCCACCGAGCGGCACCACGGGGTCTCTTGTCGTCGGGCACCTGTCGGCGGCCACGCATGTCAACAAGACGAAGACGCCGTCGCTTGCCACCCCCGGCTCGAACATCCGACGGCAGCACAAGCCGCCGTCCATCGCTGGTGACCAGTGCGCGGACGTCATCAACCCCGCCCAGGGCACGGTGATCAATGGCGACGTGACCGTCAATGACAACGGCTTCGGCTGCATCCTCAGCCAGGTCACCATCAACGGCAACCTCCACGTTAGTGCCGGAGCGTTCGCCGACCTCAGCTTCTCGACCGTCAACGGTTCCGTCACCGTCGACACCGGCGGTCAGGCGCACATCGTCGGCTCGCACGTCACGGGGAGCGTCACGGGGAACGGGAGTTCCTTCGTCACCATGTTCAACTCCAAGGTGGACGCAAACGTGACCTCCAACCCCTCCCAATACGGCGTGGCGATGATCTGCGGCAGCACCATCGGCGCCACCCTCACCGACTCGGGTGCCACCGACACAACGTTCCCAAGCATCATCGGTGATCCCACGGGCCCGATCCCCTGCGCGCGGAACACGATCACCGGCAACCTGATCCTCTCGGGCAACAGCGAGCAGATTCTCGTTCACGGCAACAACGTGGGCGGAAGCATCATCGTGATGAACAACCCGTCGACGGCCGCCTTCGACATCCGGAACAACAACGCGAGCAGTCTCACCTGCACCGGGAATGCAGTCGCACCCACGGGGTCTGGCAACCACGGCTCGGCGACTGGGCAGTGCGCCGGACTGTAGCTCTCGACCTGTAACCACCCACCATCCATCCTGAACGGTCCCCTCCGGCCGGCCTGGCCGGTCGGAGGGGGCCACCCCCGCCGCTCGCGGGCCGTGGAACTGACGGCCGGGTTTACGAACACCGCTGACGAGGCACCAATCGCGTGACGGAGCTGAGTGTCCGCGTCCCGCTCGTGTTTGCGGACATGACACAGGCAGGCTGCTCAATGATTCCTGGACAGCACCGCGGTTCCCCAGCGCATCCCAGCCGTGTCGGACGACGACTATGCCGGCCCCCCGGGCTGCGTGTTACTTGAGCACCCGGCGGCGGAATCCGATGACGCCGATCGTCGAGAACACGATCGCGAACCCGGCAAGGACCGGGTACACAACCGCCAGGGGAAGATGTGGCACGCCCGTGACCGCGGCGGCGCGCAGGCCCTCGCTCATGTACAGCAGCGGGTTGGCGAGCACCGCGATCTTCAGGATCGGCACCGGGGCCAGCGAGTCCCACGTGTAGAAGACGGCTCCGAAGAAGCTCAGCGGCAGCGCGACCACGCTGAACAGCCACGGCCCGGAGCGGGGGCTGAAGACGACGCCCAGCGCCAGCCCGAGCGCTGCCGACGTGATGCAGCAGAGCGGCATGAACGTGAGCAGCACCGGCCACGTCGCCTGCAGCGCCAGCCCGGTGGCGGGCAGGAACGCGGCGATGGGAAACACGATGAGGCCGGCGATCTGCGACTGCAGCGCCCCGGCCACGATCTTCGCCAGCGCCGGCGTGGACACGTGCGCCGGCGCCAGCACGCGATCCTCCAGCTCGTCGGCGTCGAGCTCGAGGATGAGGTTCATCCCCACCGTGAAGATGCCGACGAAGATGATCGAGTTGGCGACGATCCCTGGCAGCAGCAGCGTTGAGAACGTGGTGACGCCGGTGGTCCCGCCGATGCCCTGACCAATTGCTGGGAAGAGGTAGGTGAAGACGAAGACGAGCAGCGTCGGCTGCACGATGGCGCTCGGCAGAAAGCGCAGCAGGTTGTTGTTCAGAACCGTGAGATCGCGAATCACGAAGCCGCTGAACGCCGCGACCGCAGCGCGGCGTTGCGAGAGCCGCGGCGCGCGCGTGTCCGGTATCGCGCGCGGCGCGAGCGCGGCAGGAGCTGGAACCGCGGTCACTCGCGCAGCCCTCTGCCGGTCATCGTGATGAACACGCTCTCGAGGTTGTCCTCGGTCTGCGCGATCTCGGTGAGCCGGAACCCGCCCTTCTGGGCGGCGCCGATCACCTTGACCATCGCGCTGTCCTCGCCGGCAACGTGCAGCCGGATGCGGCCATCCGCCGCAACCGAGACGCTCGCGCCCGCCAGCGCACGTAGGCGCCGTGCCAGCCGCTCCGCGTCACCCTCGGTGCGCAGCGTTATGGAGACGCCCGCCCCCAACGAGCCCTTCAGACCCATCGGGGTGTCCAGGGCCAGGATCTCCCCGTGGTCCATGATCGCGACGCGATCGCAGAACCGCTCGGCCTCCTCGATGTAGTGCGTGGTGAGGAGCACCGTCCTGCCGCCCTCGTGCAGCTCGCCGATGTAGTCCCATAGCGCCGCCCGGCTCTGCGGATCGAGACCGGCGGTGGGCTCGTCGAGGAAGAGGACGGCCGGGCCGTGCAGCATCGCCCGCGCCAGCATGAGACGCCGCGCCATACCGCCAGAGAGCTCCTCGACCTCCGCCTTGGCACGATGCGACAGCTGGAATGCCTCGAGCCACTGGTCGGCCGCGGCTCGTGCCGCCCGCGCGCTCATTCCGAAGTAGCGGCCGTGAAGGATCAGATTGTCACGCGCGGACAGCCGCCGGTCGAGCGTGTTGCCCTGCGACACGACGCCGATTGCCTGCCGCGCTCGGGCAGGATCGGCGGCGACGTCGACGTCGTTGACGACAGCGCGGCCCGCGGTGGGGACGATGCGCGTCGTCAGCATGCCGACGGTCGTCGTCTTGCCGGCGCCGTTCGGGCCCAGGAGGCCGAAGATCTCGCCACGGCGGACGGTCAGGTCGAGTGCATCAACCGCAACGATCTTGTCGCCGTAGACCTTGCGCAGGTCGTGCGTCCAGATGTCGTCGTCGGGGCCTGGACCCACGCGGTCCGCTGCTGCTGCGGGCGCAGGGGCCCCGTCCTCCTCCTGCGAGACCACGCTCACGGCTGGCCACGATACGGCAACAGGTCACGCGTTGTGTGTGAGGCGTGGTTGATCGCTGGTGCGCAGGTCGGTGCCGCAACAGGCCCACCTTTGAAGCATCTGCGACGAACGTGCGGTGTTCGCCGGTTGCGAACCCGCTCACCGCTGCGCGGTGAGGGGGCGTGGACTAAGTGCCAGGGACACTTAGAACAGCGCGCGTGGCCGTCTCTGACATCGCCGGTGGAGCAGACGATCTGTCGAGTCTTGATTCCAGTGCTAAGTGCAATCGACACTTATCAACGGAAGGCTGGTGTTACGCGACAGGCGCATGCGCAGTCGTGTTGACATTACATGGACAAGCCTGGTAATTTCCGGGCTCGGCGGGCTCACGACTGCGAGCGGTCATGACAGAGGGGCGCGTTTCAGAATCCGCTGCGCGACTCGACGTGGTGATTGCTCGTACGACGCGTGCCCCGCATCAGGGGAACACGTGGAGGAGGTGCCGGGAGACGGGGCGGCTTGTGTAGCATCAGGGGGCGCGTCGGCGCACGGAAGGTGGTCAATTGGGTACGCGCACACTGGCTGGTGATGATCAGCAGCGTGCGCGGTGACGAAATCGACTGAGTTCAGGTGGAGGTACGCATGAGACAACGCCTATTGAGGAGCGCAATCGGGCTTGCCGGAGCATCGTTGCTCGCCGGCGTGGCCTTCGCGATCCCGGTCAACGCCGGTGCCAGCCATCTTGTGACCATGTGTGGCCAGAACATCACTTCCGGCGGCACGTGGACGGTGGCCAACGACATCGGACCCTGCCCGGTGTCGGGGACGGGTCCGGCGTTGCAAGCAGGCATCCAGATCTCGCACAGCGGGGTCACGCTCAATGTCGCCGGGCACCAGATCACCGGGTCGGACACGACCAATACGACGCCCAACGAGCAGGTGGGCATCGTGCTTGCCAACGTGCAGAAGGTCGTGGTCAACGGCCAGAACGGCAGCATCTCGGGATTCGACGCCGGCCTTGCGGTTGAAGGCGGCGGGCACAACAACGTCAACGGCCTGATCGTTCAGGACAATATCGCGCACGTTGACGAAACGGGCGGCGTACCGGGAAGCAACGGCAACCCGCAGCAGAACCCGTGCAACTTCGGCGATGGCATCCTTACGGACAACTCGTCGAACAACGTCATCAGCAACAACGTCGCCACTCACAACGGCCCCTTCTCGGGCATCGCGCTGGTCGACAACTCGTTGGGCAACCTCGTAACGCAGAACACCGCGAGCAGGCAGACGGTGCCCAACACGATCGGGCTCAGCGCCAATCCGACCTCGTATACTCCAGGTCCGTGCGGCCCCTTCGGCGCCAACATCGTGGGGCCGGGCCGTCCTGATCAGGACGAGGGTATCCGCATCGAGGGTCCCGGGGCGCAGCATAACACCGTCGACAACAACAGCTCCTGGGGCAACATGCTCGAGGGCATCGCGGTGCACAGCCACGTGTGCGACTCGTCGCCCAGCTTCGGCGGGCCACCGCCGACCGGTGACAACTCGTACAACACGGTCTCGAACAACCAGGCATTCGACGACGGCAACGACCCGTTTGCGGCACACATGTCCAACGGCATTGCGCTGCTGCAGCAGGGTCCGGCGGGCGTCGTCTGCACATCGGATCACGAGACCCTCACCGGCAACACCGTCTACAACAACGCCAACGACGGGATCTACCTGGGCGGCCGTGACTCAGGCTTCAACATCGTCACCAACAACAGCGCACACAACAACTACAACAACGGCGTCGAGCTCATTGCCCGCTCGATGGAGTCGAACGGGAACTTCCAGCTCGGGTCGAACAACGACACCATCACCAGCAACACCGTCACGGCCAACGGTCACGACGGCTTCCTGGACGGTCTGGGAGCAACGAACAACGCGTACAGCCAGAACACGGCGACCGGCAATCACACCAACACCACGACGTTCACGACCGGCTACGACGCGGAGGACGTGAACACCGCCTGCGACAGCAACGCGTGGAACGCCGACACGTTCGGCACGGTGAGCCAGAGCTGCATCCACTAACCCTCCGTATTTGAGCCACCCGATCCGGTGGGTCGGTAAGGGCTAGGAACCCCAGAGGCCCCGGTCCTCAACAGGACCGGGGCCTCCTTGTTGACCTCTTTGGCCGTACGCGGTGGGGACGGGCACAGGTCCAGACGAGAAGGAGGCTCTCACATGTTCAGGATTCACCATGGGCGCGCGCATCCGGCGCCCCTGCGCGCGCTCGTGGGCGTGGGGCTGTTGGTGGTCGTCGCCGGCACGGCTCTCGCCGCCACGATGCGCTCTGCGGTGGCGTCGCCGGCGCTTGGCTGCGGCGATGTGATCACCACGAGCACGACGCTGCAGGCCAACCTGGGCCCCTGCAACGGTGACGGGCTCATCCTGGCGGCGAGCGGCATCACGCTCAACCTCAACGGTTTCACCATCTCGGGGCGGCACAACGGTCCCCAAACAACGGCGGGAATCTTCGTCAACGGCCAGAGCCACGACATTGTGGTGAACGGGGCGGTGACCGGCTTCGACGCGGGCGTTGCCATCCTCGGCGGTGGCCATAACACCGTTGCGCACATCGACGCGCACGACAATGTCAACACCCAGCTCAAGACGGGCAACGCAAACAACAGCTGCAATCTCGGTGATGGCATCACGACCGACAACTCCGCCTACAACACGATCGCCAACAACACCGTGGTGCACAACGGGCCGTATTCCGGCATCTCGCTTGTCGACGCGTCGACGCACAACACGGTGAGCAACAACACCGTCGAAAACAGCAACGTCATCAACCTGCAGCCCAACGGCAAACCGGGCGTCTGCGGCGCGCCATTCCAGAGCCCGGCTCAGGACATCGGCATCCGTGTGGAGGGTCCCGGTGCCAGCGACAACACCGTGAGAGGCAACACGGTCGTGAGCAGCGGCGTCGGTGGCATCGCCATCCACGGTTGGGCGTACTGCCCGCCCGGCCCGACCGGGTGCCTTCCCTCGATGCCGCAGAACACCGCCAATGTCATCGAGAACAACTACGTCGCGGAGACGGGGCTGGCGACGGACACGGCGGGCCTGTCTCCCGACGGTATCAGCGTGTTGCGTGTAGGCCCAGGCGGTGTGATCGGTGTGTCCCAGGGCAACACAATTCAGAACAACCAGGTCTATGGCAACGAGGGCAACGGGATCTTCGTCGGCGATCCTGAGTGCGGTGACGTGACCTTCGGGAACGGCACGACCGCCCATGAGTGCCAGCCGGGGCCGTTCACGGGAACGACCGTGGCGGGCAATACGATCCAGCACAGCCTCTTCGACGGCATCGACGTGCCCAGCGGATCTGTCAACAACACGATCTCCGGCAACAGCGCGACGCAGGATGGTGGCTACGACGGTTTCGACGGCAACGTGACCTGTGACAGCAATTCGTGGACCGGAGACGTGTTCACGACTGTCAACCAGACGTGCGTGCACTAGGACGCGCGCGCGACGCACGATCGCGGTAGCAGGAGAGGCCCCCGTCCGAGAGGACCGGGGGCCTTCCGCCGTCTCTGAGACTCTCCCTCACCGTTGCATCACGGCCGCAGCCGCTGGCGAGGCCGCCCGGACAGGACCTCGCCGGCCAGCGCACGCCGGTCCACCTTGCCGATGTCGGTGCGCGGAATCGTCTCGACGACGCAGAGCTCGTCCGGCAGCTTGTGCCGAGCCAGAGTCGCACCGAGAAACGTGCGCAGCTCACCGAGATCCGGAGCCTCCGCCCCGGCAGGCACAACGCAGGCGCACACAGCCTCGCCCAGCACCCGGTCGGGCACGGGGATGACGGCACCGTCGGAGATCCCGGGGTGCGCCGACATGGCCAGCTCCACCTCCGAGGTGGAGACGTGCAGGCCCCCGCGATTGATGAGCTCCTTGAGCCGGCCGGTCACATGCAGGCGCTCCTGCGTATCGATGCAGCCGAGGTCACCGGTGCGATACCACCCGTCAACCGCCACTGGCGGCAGATCCCAGTACCGGACCGGTGTCGCCGCCCCGTACCAGATCTCGCCGGTCTTGCCGCCGGCAACGGTGGTCCCGTCGTCGGGGTCGACGACTCGCACCGTCCCGTCCGCCGGGGTGCCCGGGGGCCCCTGAAAGACGCGGCTGCCCACAGAGCCCGCGAGGATGTCGGCGGCCTCCGACGTGACGGTGGTGAATCCCTCGCTGCACCCGTACACGAACATCATTTGCGCATCCAGGGTCTCGTACACCCACTCCGCCAGCTCCCGGGGCAGGTTCGCCGCCGCGGACAGAACCCAGCGCAGCGAGGCGGTGTCATGACGAGCGGGGTCGAAGCGCTCGTGCAGCAACCGCAGGTGGGTGGGCACGGCCGGCAGCACCGTCACACGCTCCCGGCCGATGAGCTCCAGCGCGCGCTCCGGGGAGAACCGCTCCATCAGCACGAGACGCCCGCCACGCAGCAGTGTCAGCAGGCCGAGCCGGAAGCCGAAGACGTGCGACAGCGGCAGGTAGAGGAGGTGAACATCCTCGGCAGCGGGCTGGAATCCGTCGGTGAACAGCTGCATCTTGGCCCAGTGCGCAGCAAGGCTCTCCAGCACCGTCTTGGGCTCACCGGTCGTGCCGGAGGTGAGAAACACGATGGCGGGCTCGAGCGGGTCGGATGCCAGCACAGTGGTTGCGGGATCCGACTGCAGCAGTGTCGCCAGATCGAGATGCCGGCCCGGATCGCATCCGTGAACGACCACGTGGAGGTCTGGGTGCGCGGCCTTCACCACGCCCAGCGGCGAGAGATCGCTCGGACGGTCGTGCGGTGGCTGGTAGACGAGTGCCTTCGCCCCGAGACGCTCCACCAGACGCGCGAGCTCGGCGCCTGTCAGATCGTTGTCGGCGCCGATGTGGACGCCGCCGCGCGCCCAGGCCGCGCCGACGGCGATGACGTGCTCAGGGCAGTTGCGAAGCTGGCAGAGCACCCGGTCCCCCGCGCCGATGCCGAGACGCTCGTATGCTCCGGCGAGCGATAGCACCTGCCGCCAGAGGGACTTGTAGGTGAGCGTGGTGTCACCGAACGTGACCGCAGGCCGCTCCGGCCAGCGCTCGCAGGCCTCACCGAGGCTTGCGGCAAGAGGAGCTGGGCTCTTCTCAGCCGTAGGTCTGTACGCGTACATCCAATCCCGATCCGGCGGCGTCTGCGGCGCCGACCGCAATGCTACATGAGGAAGCGGGTCGCCCTGAGCGCATCATCGCATCATGATGCTGATGATATGATGACGAGATGCGCACCACCATTAACATTGACGACGACTTGGCGGAGGCCGCGCGCGCCATCGCCCGGTTGGAGCAGCGCTCGCTCGGTTCGGTCATCTCCTCGCTGGCACGGCGGGGGCTCTCGCCGCCGGCACGCATTGCTCAGGCTTCCCCCTTTCCGGTTTTCGAGGTGCCGGTTGGCACGGCGCCGATCACCGATGAGACCGTCGCCAAGGCGCTGGAGGAGGTCTAAACGGACCTCCTCGATGTCAACCTGCTCGTCAGCCTCGCCTGGCCCAACCATGTCCACCACGAAGCGTCGACGGCCTGGTTCCGGACGCGGGCGGCGGAGTTGTGGGCCACCACTCCGGTCACCGAGATCGGCTTTGTGCGGGTCAGCTCGAACCGGCACGTTATTCCGCATGCCGTGACTCCGGCCGAGGCTGCGGAGATGCTTGATCGAATGTGCCAGGTCGCCGGCCATCGCTTCCTCCTCGACGACGTGGCCGGCGTCGTCGGCAGGCCGATGCCATCAGCGCCGATGAGCACGCATGGCCAGGTCACCGATGCTCACCTCCTCTCCGTGGCGCGACGCCACGGTGCGCGGCTTGCGACGCTCGACCGCGGGATCGCAGCGCTCGCAGGCGGCCGCGACGTTGTGCTCGTCCCGTTCTCGTGAGTCCGGCGATCAACCCTCGCGCAGCTCGCCGTCGTCGTCACGCGTCCACTCGACGATGACCGGCGGCGTGACGGTGAAGTCCCACCACTTCAGCCACTGCGGTGTGATCCGCACGTGCGTGATGCCGTCCCACTCCAGCCGCTCCCGTGCGTCGGGAAAGCGGGTGAGGTACACGTCGCGGACACGCTCGTGTTCAGCACCCTCCGGTATGTCGGCGAGGCCCTCGCACTGGACGGTGCGCTCGTCCGCCACCGTCCCACCGATCGCAACGGCCACACGCGGATCGCGACGCACGTTGGCGGCCTTGGTGCTGCCGCCGAGGCAGTCGAACACCAGCTCGAACCGGTCGGTGACGGCGATGGCCACAAGCGTCGCGTGAGGACGGCCGCCTGGGCGGAGTGTCGCCACAACGCCCAGCGTCTGTTCGGCGACGAAGCCCCGTACCTGTTCGACCGTGATCGCGCCTGCCACAGCCCGGAGATTATGGCCGGGCTGCGCACCGAGCCATCAGGTGCCCGCCACTGAGCTGCCCGATCCGATCGCGGTACATCCCACGGCTCCGTTCGCAACGGCCGGCTTGGATCCGTTCGCACCGCTCACCGACGCGGCGGCGATCGTGAAGGCCTTGGCTCCGTGCACTTTGGCGGCACTCAACAAGGGCCCTGACACCTAGCCGCCGTCGAAAGCCGACTTTGCCAGTCGGGATTCTGCTAGCATCATTCGAACGATGGAAGGCGCTCGACGAGGCCTGCTGACACGCCGCCTCTGGCTCGACTGGGGCGGATGCCGCGGCGATCTCGCGGGTTGTTGCGCCTGTCCCCCCTTCATGCGGTAGCCGACCGAACCTGAAGGGCCCCCGAGCGCGCCTGCGTGCGCTGCTCGATTTCTCCGCGGACGCGTCCGCGCTGGTGTGATTCACCCGGCGAAACCGGTGCGCTTGCACCCATCGAACCACAGGAGTACAGGACAACCCATCCATGGTTGACCATCCACCCGACCGAACCTTTTCGGTAACACCGGCGTAGCCATGTGCAACGCCTGCGGTTGCAGCAACGATGACGACATGTCGCGTGTCGAACAGGTCAAGGGTGCGAGCAATGCGTTGCGCGGATCGATCGCCGCCGAGCTGGCCGGTGACGCGCCGCTCTTCAGCGACGAGACTGTGCAGGTCCTCAAGTTCCACGGTGTGTATCAGCAGGACGACCGCGATCGCCGCAAGGAGGCGCGCAAGCTCGGCCTCGACAAGCACCACATGATGATGATCCGCACTCGCATCCCAGGTGGCATCGTGTCGCCGGTTGCGTACCTGGCGCACGACGCCATCGCGGGCGATCTGGGAAACGGCACGATGCGCGTCACCACGCGGCAGGACTTCCAGCTGCACGGCGTGCTCAAGCACGACCTGAAGAGCGCGATCCGGCGCATCAACGAGGGCCTGCTCACCACGCTGGGCGGATGCGGCGACCAGGAGCGCAACATCATGTGCTGCCCCGCGCCGCTCAGCGACCCGCTGCGCGACGAGGTTCGCGCCATCCTTCCCGGCCTCGTGACGGCCCTGACGCCAACCACGAACGCGTACGTCGAGATCTGGCTCGACGGTGAGCTGGCGGCATCGTCCGAGCCCGAACCGCGTGATGAGCTCTACGGCGACCGCTACCTGCCGCGCAAATTCAAGACTGCGCTGGCGATCGAAGGCGACAACTGCGTTGACGTGTACGCCAACGACCTCGGGCTCGTCGCGCGGCGCAGCGACGCCGGCGACCTCGCCGGCTTCGACGTGCTGGTCGGCGGCGGGCTCGGCCGTACCGCCAACAAGCCGAACACGTGGCCGGCGGTGGCGATGCAGCTCGGGTTCGCCGAGCCTGACGACGTGGTGCCGATGGCGCGCGCGTGCGTCGCCGTGCAGCGCGACTACGGCAACCGCTCCGACCGGCGCCATGCGCGGCTGAAGTACACGATCGCGGACCGTGGCATCGACTGGTTCCGCGGTGAGGTCGAGGCGCGCCTTGGCCGCGCACTGCAGCCGGCACGCACGCTGCGATGGTCCTCCGCCGCCGACCACCTCGGCTGGCACGAGCAGCCAGAGGGTCGCTGCTTCTACGGCCTGTACGTGGAGAACGGCCGCATCGCCGACACCGAGGAGCACCGTTTGCGCAGCGCGCTGCGCGAGCTGGTCACCACGCTCTCACCGCAGGTCTTCCTGACGCCGCAACAGAACGTCATCCTCGCGGGACTGCGCACGTCGGATCACGACGTGCTCTTCGAGACGTTCGAGCGACACGGGGTGACGTGCTCGGAGGACGTGCCGGTCACGCTGCAGCACGCGATGGCCTGCCCGGCATGGCCCACCTGCGGGCTCGCCGTTGCCGAGTCGGAACGCGCCATGCCGTCGTTGGTGCGCGAGCTCGCGGTGGTGCAGGAGTCGGCGGGGTTGAGCCAGCAGCCGATCAGCTTTCGCATGACCGGCTGCCCCAACGGCTGCGCGCGTCCCTACCTCGGCGACGTCGGCTTCGTGGGGACGACGCTCGGCAAGTACGACGTGTACCTCGGCGGCGACTTCGAGGGCACACGGCTCAACCAGCTGTACGCGCACAACATCCCGCTGGCGCAGATTCCCGCGCTGCTGCGCGGGCCGCTCGAGGAATACGCTCGCAGCCGCCGCCCCGGCGAGGGGTTCGGTGACTGGTGCGAGCGTCGCGGGGTCGCCTGCCTCACCGACGAGTACATCGTCACCGAGGGAATCGCATGACCTCGGTCGCCGACGTCTGGCCGGACACGGACGACGTCATCGGCGAGCTGCCGGCGTTGGAGCTGGCGGGCGCTGAGGAGATCATCGAGTGGACGTACGAGCGCTTCGAGCGCGTGGCGCTCGTCGCCAGCTTCCAGGCGGAGTCGGGCGTCCTCATCGACATGGCATCGCGCATCGTCGATGAGCTCGAGGTGGTCACGCTGGACACCGGAAGGCTGCCGGAAGAGACGCACACCATCATGGAGCGCCTCGGCCGGCGGTATCCCATCCGCCTGCGAGTGGTCAGCCCCGACCCTGACGAGCTCGAGGCGCTGACGGCGGAGCACGGTACCAACCTCTTCCGCCAATCCGTCGATCTGCGGCTGCGCTGCTGTGACGTGCGCAAGGTGCGTCCGCTCCGGCGAGCGCTCGAGGGATACGACGCGTGGATCACCGGAGTCCGCCGCGACCAGGCGCACACGCGTGGCGGCACGCCCGCAGTGGCCATCGACCGTGAGCACGACGGCATCTTCAAGGTGGCGCCGCTGGCCGGATGGTCGCGGGCGGACGTGTTCCAGTATCTCGAGCAGCACGGCGTGCCGCAGCATCCGCTGTACGCGCGGGGCTACACGTCCATCGGCTGTGCGCCGTGCACCCGCGCGACGACGCCTGGAGAGGACGAGCGCGCCGGGCGCTGGTGGTGGGAGCAGGATCAGACGAAGGAATGCGGTCTGCATCCGCTCACGGTGGTGCGGGAGCCCGTGTGACCCACTCGACGTACTTCCCCGTGTTTCTCGACGTGCGCGGACGGGGATGCGTCGTGCTCGGCGACGGCGATATCGCGGACGAGAAGGCCGCCGCCCTGCGCGCCGCAGGGGCTCTGGTGACGCACCATCGCCGGGCATTCCAGCCCGGTGACCTGCGAAACAGCTTCCTCGCCATCGACGCCAGCGGCGATCCCGCGGCACAGACCGACGCCCGGCTCGAGGCTGAGGCGCACCGGGTGCTGCTCAACGTGGTCGACGTGGCGGCGAAGAGCGACTGGATTGCGCCGGCGGTGGTGCGGCGCGGCCCGGTCGCCATCGCGGTCTCCACCTCCGGGGAGAGCCCGTTCATTGCATCGACGCTGCGGGCCCGGCTGGAAGGGGAGTTCGGCGAGGAATGGGGAAGCTTCACCCGGATCGTGGGAACGGTGCGGCGCCGCCTGCGAAGACGCGGAGTGGCGGCCGAGCAGCAGCGCGCCGTGTATCGCCGTCTGCTGCGCTCCCCGGTGCGCGCGCTGCTCAGCGAGGGCCGCGCCCGCGAGGCGGCCGCGCTGGCGGTGTCGATCGAGAGCGCTTCGTACGACGGCGCACCGGAGCGACACACCGGAGAAGTCGTGCTCGTCGGCGCCGGCCCGGGTGACGCCGGGCTGCTGACGATAGCCGGCGCCGAGGCGCTGCAGCACAGTGACGTCGTCCTCCACGACGCGCTCGTCGACGCCGGCGTGCTCCGGCTCTGCCCACGCGGTGCCCGCATCGTGGACGTGGGCAAGCGCGCGGGCAGAGAGTCGGTCTCGCAGGAGCACATCAACCAGATGCTCATCGAGGCTGCGCGTGTCGATCAGCTCGTGGTGCGGCTCAAGGGCGGTGATCCGTTCCTCTTCGGGCGCGGCGGCGAGGAGGTGGAGGCGCTGGTGCGCGCCGGTATTCCGGTGCGTGTCATTCCCGGTGTCAGCTCCGCGCTGGCTGCGCCCGCGGCCGCCGGCATCCCGCTGACGCATCGCGGCGTCGCCGCGTCGATCGCGATTGTGACCGGGGAGCGCGCAGCATCCGCGCCCGGCTATCTCGAGCACGTCGCCGCCGCGGTGGAGACGCTGGTGGTGTTGATGCCGCACCGGCTCGAGGCCATCGTCGAATCGCTCGTGGCCGCACTGGGCGCCGAGCGGCCAGCCGCACTTATCTGCTCCGCGTACCGCGCCGGTGAGCACGTGCTTCGCGGACCCCTGGCGAGCATCCCGGCGCTGGCCGCGCCGCTCGACTCGGCAGGTCCGCGCACGCTCGTTGTGGGAGAGGTGACCGACCTGCTGCAGCGCACACTGCAGACGGCCGCGTATCAGCAGACCGGCTGACTACGACGCCTCGATCGAGGCGGTCACGCCCGGGCGGATGCGGTGGCTGGCAGCACGTCCCGCGGCGACGATCAGGACGACGAGCGTGGCTGATGCCAGCGCGATGCCCAGTGCCAGCGTGGGCATATTGAGCAGCTTGAGGCCTGAGGCGAGCATGACAATGGCCAGCGCGGGGCGCAGGAAGCGGGTGCTCGCGCGTGAGGAGATCAGCGCGCCGATCACGACACCGGGGATGCTGCCCGCGACGATCGAGAGCGTCAGCCCGAGCTTGAAGTCACCAAAGAAGATGTGCGCCAGCGCCGCGGACCCGACCATGGGCAGGGCCTGCGTGAGGTCGGTGCCGACAAGCTGCGATCCGCGAAGGCTTGGATAGAGCAGCATCAGGCTGACGATCACCAGCGTGCCGGAGCCGGTGGAGGTCATTCCGAGCACGAAACCGACCGCCGCCCCGATCACGAGCGTGGGCAGGGGGCGAACTCGCGCGCTCGAGGCGCTCCCGGGCCGCCGTTGATCGATGGCGGCGCGCACCAACATCGCGACGACGCCGAGGAGGAGCACCGCGCCGAGCGCCAGCTGCACGATGGTCTGGACCCTGGAACCGTGCCCCAGAGCGCGCAGCACGACGACGCCGAGGAAAGCGGTGGGCACCGATCCGGCGGCGAGCCAGCCCACGAGCCGCCAGTTCATGGTGCGGCGGCGCAGGTGCACGAGCACGCCGGCCGGCTTCATGATCAGCGAGGCCACCAGGTCGCTGGACACCGCGGCCAGCGGCTGCACCCCGAACAGCAGGACCAGGACGGGCGTCATCAGCGCGCCGCCCCCCATGCCCGTCAGACCGACGGCAAGTCCGACGATCAGACCTGCGACCGCGACCAGAATGTCGAAATGCACCGCCGTTTGCCCTCTCAGTTCCGTGTCCTGCCCGACCTGTCCCGGATGGGATAGCGGCATTGTGGGTGACCCCGCTGCCGCACATCAAGTAGATTCGATCTATCATTTCGTTCGTATTTGACATACGATCGAGCGCGCAGCCGCGGAGGGCAGACGCCCGCCGCTTCCAAGCGCCCGCGGGTGACGCTGGACCAGCTGCACACCTTCATCGCTGTGGCGGACGCGGAGCACGTGGGCGCCGCCGCGGACGCCCTGCGCCTGTCGCAGGGCTCGGTCAGCGCCTCGATCCGCCGGCTCGAGGCGACCCTCGGGCTTCCGCTCCTGCACCGGGTCGGTCGCAATGTCCGTCTCACCGACGTGGGGCGCGCGGTGCGGCAACTCGCGCTGCGCACGCTGGCCGAGGCGGCGCAGGTGGAGCAGCTGACCAGCGGGTACTCGGCGTTCGAGACCGGCGAGGTCAGGGTCGCCGCCGGGCGCGTCACCGGGGCGCTGCTCCTCTCGGAGTGGCTGTCGCCGTTCGTGCGCGACTACCCGCAGATCGACCTCCGCATTCAGCTGGCCGAGGTGCGGGACCTGATGTCGATGCTCCACGATGGCAGCGCGGACGCCATCATCCTCGGCTCGCGGGTGCGCGATCCGGGCATCGAGGCCTGCGTGCTGCAGACGACCGAGATGGTGCTGGTGGTGGCTTCTCACCATCCCCTCGCCGCCGGCCGGCGGGTGTCCGCGGAGCTGCAGAAGCACCGCTATCTTGCTCACGAGGCGGGGAGCGCCACGGAGTCGCTGGCGGCGCGCCTGGTGGGCCACGCCCTGGGGGCCCCGTCGATCGAGCTCGAGGAGGGCGCCCTGCACGCCGCGCTGCTCGCCGGCATCGGGTTCGCGGCCATGCCCCGCGCCGGCGTGCAGCGGGAGATCGATGACGGGCGGCTGACCGTGCTCACGCACCCGGGACGCCCGGTGCGGCAGGCTTTCACCGCGGCGCGCCGCCGCGGGTTGCAGACGCCTGCGGCCGAGGCGTTGTGGCGCAGCCTGGTGGCCTCGGCGGAGACGCGCAAGCGCGTGCGCTAGGAGCCGGGCGCCGCTACTCCGACGACTTCTTCCAGTGGTAGTGCTTCCAGCCGAAGATGCCGCGCAGGCCCACGCGCTCGATGTGGAGCGGCTCGAACTCTCCGTAGTCGCCGGCGGCCGCGCTGTCTGTCGACAGGTACACGGCGCGGGTGGTGGTGCGTGCGATGTCCGCGGCGGGCACCAGCTGATGGCGATGCGCGACCCGGCTGGACTTGAACACGACCCCGTGGAAGATGTCCTCCTGATCGAGCGCCGCGACGTCGACGACCTCGCCGACCTGGGTGCCGTCGCTGGCGATGACCGGCGCGTGCAGCGCGATCTCCCGCCAGGAGACCTCTTCCTCCGTCTGATCAGCCATCGCGCGCCAGGATAGCGCGGGCGGGCAACTGGTTTGACCGCTATATGCACGACGCATATAGTTTTGAGCAAGCGCTCCGCGATGCCCGCCGGCCTCCGCGCACGTCGGCAAGAAAAACTTGATCACGACCACCACGTTGCCGCTTCCACAACCGTCGCACGCCGGCCATCCCCGGCTTGGCCGCGTCGAGGCCGCGATCCTCGATGCGCTGGAGCGGTCAGGCGGCGTGATCCAGCGCGATGAGGCCCGGGATAACGCGTTTCCCCGCCTGCGGGCCCGGGGCCGGCTCGGCCGCCCCTCCACCCGGCGTGAGCAGCAGGAGCGCGCGCGCGCCGAGGCGGCCGTGAGCCGCGCCATCCTGTCGCTGGAGCGCAAGCGCCTGCTCGTCCGCGAGCACAGCCCGCGCACCGGCCGGACGGTGCTCCTCAGCCCCGACCGCGAGGGCCTGCCCGACTGGGAGGAGACGGCCCGCGCCGAGGAGGATCTGGCCGCGCACTGCCTGCGCATCGCCGACCGCTGGACCGCGCTCGCGCGCCGCTCGCGGGCGCGTGCCGCCGCCGTCCGCTCCGAGCGCTCCGTCGAGCCCACCGAGGCAGCTCGGAACGCCGACCTCGAGGAGATGGGGCGCCTGCAGGGCGACCGCTGACCCGCGGCTCGCTACCATCAGGGCGATGGCGACCACGGCGCCCACCGGGCGGAGGATCCGGATCCTCACCGCCAAGGTCGGGCTCGACGGCCACGACCGCGGCATCAAGGTCATCTCGCGTGCGCTGCGCGACGCCGGGATCGAGGTGATCTACACGGGGCTGCACCAGACGCCGGAGATGGTGGTGGAGTCCGCGATCCAGGAGGACGTCGACGGCATCGGCGTCAGCCTGCTCAGCGGCGCCCACATGACCCTGTTCCCCGAGATCCTGCGCCTGCTGCGCGAGCGCGACGCCGCCGACATTGTCGTCTTCGGCGGCGGGATCATCCCCGAGAGCGACGTCGCGGCGCTGTCCGAGATGGGCGTCGACCGGGTCTTCACGCCGGGGACGTCACTCGACGAGATCGTCCGCTACGTCAAGGACCGTTTCGGGCAGAAGGTGGGCACCTGAGGCGCTTGCCGGTAAAGTAGCCCGCGACCATGGCTGCACCGACGGCGCTCACGCTCAGCGCCAAACCGCGGACGGAGCTGCACCGGCATGCTCATGCGCTGCGCCGGCGCGGGCTCGTCCCCGGCGTGCTCTACGGGCACAACGTCGAGCCGCAGACGCTGGAGGTCGATGCGCGCACGCTGGAGCGCGTCTGGCGAAGCGCGGGTCGCTCCCACCTTGTGGATCTCACCCTGGACGGGGGACGCCCGCGCAAGGTGCTGATCCGCGAGCTCCAGGTGGATCCGCGCTCGGCCGGCCTGGTTCACGTCGACCTTTTCGCCGTGAACCTGCGTGAGAAGCTGACGGTCGATGTGCCGGTCGTGCCCACGGGCGAGTCGCCTGCCGTGGCGGTGGAGAAGGTGGGGGTGCTGCAGCAGATCCTCACCACGATCAAGGTGGAGTGCCTGCCCGGCGACATCCCGGCGCAGCTGACGGCCGACATCTCCGGGCTGCTGGCCGTGGACGACGGCATCCACATCAGCGACCTCGAGCTGCCGCAGGGCGTGGCCCTGGCCCCGGGCGTGAACGCCGACGAGCTCGTGCTCAAGGTGGCGCCGGTGCGGGTCGCGATCGAGGAGGAGGAGGCCGAGGCTCCGGAGGGTGAGGCCGAGGAGGGCGCCGTGGCAGAAGGCGAGCCCGAGGCCAGCGCCGAGGGGGAGTGACCGCGGGCGCCGGGGTGGCGCTCGTCACCTGCCAGCCCGACTTCATCTTCTACGACCTCTGCCGGGCCATCAGCGCCCACGATCCCACCGGGTTCGCAGGGCCGGTGACGTCGCACGCGATCGGCGCGATCGGCAGCTTCCTGCTGGTTTACCTCGTCGGCCGCCTGCTCCGGCGTGCCGCCGACGCCGCGCTGGTGCGCGGGAAGGCCGACCGCCAGGTGCGGACCCTGCTGCACAACGTGATGACGGCGGTGATCTACCTCGCAGCCGTGCTCACCGCCGTGGTGGTCGCCGGCGTCAACATCGCCGTGCTGCTCACCGCTGCCGGTGTCTCCACGGTCGCCATCGGACTCGCGTTCCAGGACATCCTGCGCAACATCCTCGCCGGGATCTGGCTGCTGCTGGAGCGACCCTTCCGGCTGGGCGACAACATCACGGTGTCCGAGCAGTCCGGAGTTGTGCAGACGATCACACTGCGAACGACGACCCTCAAGACGGCGGACGGGCGGCTGGCGGTCGTGCCCAACCTCACCGCGTTCACCAACCCCGTCCTCAACGCCAGCACGTTTCAGCTGCGCCGGTTCGCGGTGAGCGTGCGCATCGGCGAGGACGCCGACCTCGAAAGCGTGTTGCGCGCCGCGCGCACCGCGCTCCAGAAGGCGCCGGACCTCGCCAGCCGCCCGGCGCCGGCGGTTTCACCGCAGCTCGACGGCGAGTTTCTGCTCGTCCGCTGCACGTACTGGATGGATCAGGCGTCACACAATCCCGATGCCGTCGCAGCGGACGTGGTGCGCCGCGTGTGGGGGGCCGTGCACAGCGCGGCGTCGAGCTCGTAGCGTGTCACGTCCCTCGAACGTCGCGTGTCCTACGCAATGACATGCTCGAGTCTCGCAGAGTGACGTGACGTTTCTGGGCCGCGTCTCGCGCTTTGTCATCGCACACAGATACGCGGTGGCGGCGTTCTGGCTCGTGGTGACCTTCGTCGGTGTTGCAACGGTCTCGACAACGATCAGCCGCCTGACGACCGAGTTCTCCGTGCCCGGAAAGGAGGGGCCGGAGACGAGCGGCAAGATCGCAGCACTCTTCGGCATCGGCAGCGTGGTCGACCCCGTTGTGGCGGTGGTGCAGCTGCCGCCCGGCACCACGGTCGACACCGCGGGCGTCATGCAGCAGCTGCAGGCGTTCGACGCGCAGATTCTGCAGACCGATGCGTCGCGCACCGGGCAGCCGACGGTGAAGGTGGTCAGCTATGCGTCGACGTGCGCGGCCGGGCGCTGCGATCGCAGCCTGGTCAGCGCCGACGGACGCACGACGTACGCGGTGGTGACGGTGCCCAATCCGGCAGGATCGAGCTCGGCCTTCGACGTGCCCCAGCAGGAGAAGGACCTCCGGCCCCTGGTGAACAACGCATCGATTGCCGGCGGGACCGCGCGGCTCACCGGCATTGACGAGCTCACGAGCAACCCGACGAGCGACCAGGGACCGAGCCTCCTGGTGGAGACGCTCGTCGCCGGCGCCGGCGCACTTGCGATCCTCGCCTTCGTCTTTGCCAGCTTCATCGCGTTCGTTCCCCTCGTCGTCGCCATCGTCTCGATCATGACGTCGTTCCTCCTCATCCTCGGGCTGACCGCCGTCATCGACGTCTCCTTCATCGTGCAGTTCCTCGTCGGGCTGATCGGCCTCGGCGTCGCCATCGACTACTCGCTGCTCGTCGTCACCCGCTGGCGCGAGGAGCGCGCCCGCGGCCTGGACAACGACGAGGCCATCCACACCGCGATGGAGCACGCCGGACGGGCGGTGCTCTTCAGCGGGACGACTGTGGGCATCGGCCTGCTCGCGCTGGTGGTGCTGCCGGTGCCCTTCCTGCGCAGCATCGGGTTCGCCGGCCTGCTCATTCCCGTGGTGAGCGTGGCAGTCGCCATCACCCTGCTGCCGGTGATCCTTCATTCCGTCGGCAACCCCGCCGTCCGCTGGCCGTGGCGCTACCCGATGTCGGCCGTGTACCCGGCGTTGTTCATCCCGCGCTTCCTCCGGCGCCTCGCCACCTACCCGGACATCCGCAAGGAGGCGCACGTGAGCAGGGGCTGGGCGGCCTGGGGCCGGCTGGTGGTGCGGCGCCGCTGGATCGCGGCGGCCGCGGCCCTCGCGATCGTCGGCGTGCTGATCGTGCCCGCCACCCGGCTGACCCTGGGCACACCGGTTCCCGATTCGCTGGCCTCGAGCGGCCCTGCGCACGACGGCCTGCGCATGCTCGAGACGTCGGGACTGGGCACGGCCGGGTTCGAGCCGAACTGGATCCTCGTCAGCGGCGACGGGCACCGGGCACCCGGCGGCGCCTCGGTGGCGAGCGTCGTCCACGCCGCCGCCGCGCTGCCCGGCATGGCCACTGCGCTCGCCCCGCAGGGGCCAGGGTGGTCGGCGCCGCCCGGTGTGCCCGCGTCGCTGGTCATCGCACTCAGCAACCTCAACCCGGACAGCTCGCAGGGGCGCACGCAGATCCACGATCTGCGGTCGGTGGTCCACGAGGCGGCCGGCGGCGCCGGGGCCACCGCTGCTCTGGGCGGCTCGCCGGCGGGCAGCTCCGACTTCGTCGACGCGGTGTACGGCAGCTTTCCGCTGATGCTCGGGCTCGTCCTCGTCATCACGTTCGTGCTGCTGGCGCGCGCGTTCCGTTCGCTGCTGCTGTCCCTGAAGGCGGTGCTGCTCAACGTGGCGTCGGTGCTGGCCGCGTACGGGATCATGGTGTTCGTCTGGCAGGAGGGCCATGGGTCCAGCCAGCTGTTCGGGATCAACGCGACGGGCGCGGTGGCGGAGTGGATCCCGATCTTCGTGTTCGCGTTCCTCTTCGGCCTCTCCATGGATTACGAGGTGTTCATCCTGTCGCGCATTCGCGAGGAGTACGACCTCACCGGCAACACCGACCTCGCGGTGGTGCGCGCTCTGGGGCGCACCGGCCGGCTCGTCACCTCGGCGGCGCTCATCCTCTTCCTCGCGTTTCTGATCCTTGGTTCTGCGCCGGACACGGTGCTCAAGACGTTCGCCACCGCTCTCGCGGCGGGCATCCTTCTTGATGCCACCGTGATTCGCATGCTGCTCGTGCCGGCGCTGGTGTCGCTGTTCGGGCGCTGGAACTGGTGGCTGCCGCGCGTGCCGGCTGCGCTGATGCGCACCACACCATCACACCCGCGGCCCGAACGCCGTCTTCCGGTGCAGCCGCAGGAGGTCTGAGGGCTTACCGCTGCTCGAGCGGCACGTACTCGCGCGCCGGGCAGCCCAGGTAGATCTGCCGTGGCCGCGCGATCTTCTGTTCCTTGTCGAGAAGCGACTCCTCCCACTGTGACAGCCATCCCGACACGCGCGGGATCGCGAACAGCACGGGGAACATGTCGACCGGGATACCCAGCGCTCGGTAGATGAAGCCGCTGTAGAAGTCGACGTTGGGATAGAGGCGGCGTGTGACGAAGTACTCGTCCTCGAGCGCGATCCTCTCCAGCTCACGCGCGATCTCGAGCTCCGGCGACGTACCCGTGACCCCGAGCACCTGGTCCGCCATCTTCTTGATCACCTTGGCGCGCGGGTCGTAGTTCTTGTACACGCGGTGGCCGAAGCCCATGAGCCGCTCCTTGCCCTGCTTCACACCGGTGATGAACTCGGGCACGCGGTCGAGCGACCCGATGCGCTCGATCATGCGCACCACCGCCTCGTTGGCTCCGCCGTGCAGCGGGCCGTACAGCGCGGCGACCGCTGCCGCGGTGCACGAGTACGGATCGGGGTGCGACGAGCCCACCGACCGCATCGCGTTGGTGGAGCAGTTCTGCTCGTGGTCCGCGTGCAGGATGAACAGCACATCCAGCGCATGCTCCACCTCCGGCGCCGGGATGTACTTCAGCTCCACCATCTTGAACATCATGCTCAGGAAGTTGCCCGCGAACGACAGGTCGTTGTCTGGATAGTTGTACGGCAGGCCGAGCCGGTGCCGGTATGCGAACGCGGCGAGTGTGGGCATCTTGGCGATGAGCCGGTAGATCGGGATGCGGCGCTGCTCCTCGTCATACACGTGGGTCGCGTTCGGATAGAAGGTCGAGAGCGCGCCGACCGTCGACACCATGATGCCCATGGGATGTGCGTCGTGATGGAACCCGTCGATGAACTTCTTGACGTTCTCGTGGATCAACGTGTGGTGTGTGATCTCGTAGTGCCATTTCTCCGCCTGGCGTTTGGTGGGGAGCTCGCCGTGCACCAGCAGATAGGCCGTCTCCAGATACGTGCTGTGCTCGGCCAGCTGCTCGATGGGGTAGCCGCGGTAGAGGAGGATGCCGCGGTCGCCGTCGATGTACGTGATGGTGCTCTTGCAGGCGGCCGTGTTCATGAATGCAGGGTCGTAGACCGCGAGGCCGTGCCCGCTCTCGGGATCCTTGAACTGCTCGAACGCTGTGGCGCGCACCGCGCCGTTCTCGATGGGCACGTCGGCGGTCGTGCCCGTCCGGTTGTCGGTGACGGTCAGAGTGTCGGGCATGCTCGCAGTGTCCCACCCGCGGGCGGCCCAACGGCGCGACCAGTAGACTTCGCGGCGTGGCGTCGCGCCTCGTCATCGTCCGCCACGGCGAGACGGAGTGGAGTCGCGCCGGACGGCACACAGGTCGCACCGACATCCCGCTCGACCACGCCGGTCGCGAACGGGCGCGCGCGCTCCGGGCCGTGCTGGCGGGCTGGCACTTCGCCGCCGTGTACAGCAGTCCGCTCGCCCGTGCGTGGCAGACCAGCGAGCTGGCCGGCTTCGGGGATCGCGCGCAGGTGCTCGACGATCTGATGGAGTGGGACTACGGGGAGTACGAGGGGCTGACCACGCCGCAGATCCGCGAGCGGTATCCGGGTTGGGTGCTGTGGCGTGACGGTGTTCCCGGAGGCGAGACGCTCGACTCGGTCGCGAAGCGTGCGGACCGGGTGATAGCGCTGGTCGAGGAGATCGACGGCGACGTGTTGCTCGTCTCGCACGGGCATCTCCTGCGCGTGGTGACGGCCCGCTGGCTGCAGATGCCGGCGGTGTCAGGCCAGCGCTTTGCGCTCGGCACCGGCACGCCGGGCGAGCTCGGATACGAGCACGATTGGACTGCGATGCTGCGCTGGAACCTCGTCGGCGCGACCTGATGTTCGATTTCGGGCTCGTGCTGGGAGCGGGCGGGGGGACCGGGCGCGCCTTCAACGCCGGCGTGCTTGCCGCGCTCGACGACATGCTTGGCATCGACGCGCGGGCCGCGCGCGTGGTGATCGGCACCTCGGCCGGCGCCGTGGACGGCGCGCTGGTGCGCGCCGGGATCGCGCCCCGCGACCTCTTCGACCGCATCGCCACCGGCCAGTGCTCGCCGGCGGGAGCAGAGCTGTTCGCCAGCATCCCCGACTGGGAGGAACCCGAAGAGGTGGGGCCGCCCGTGCCATGGCGCCCGTCGTCGCCCGCGCGGCTCGCCGCGCTGGCGCGGCGGCCGTGGCATGTGCTGCCGCGCACGCTCGGAACCGTGGTCGCGGCGGTCATGCCGCTGGGCCGGCGCTCGACCGACGTCGTCGAAGGAGCGCTGCACCCCCTGCACCCCGAGCGCTGGCCAGGCCTCCCGCTCTGGGTGTGCGCGGTGCGGCTCGACGACGGCCGCCGCGTCGTGTTCGGTCGCGACGCGGACGTCCCCGACACCACCGTGGGTCGCGCCGTGGCGGCATCGTGCGCGATGCCCGGCTACTTCGCGCCGGTGGATATCGGCGGCGCGCGGTACGTCGATGGCGGCATGTTCTCGACCACCAACGCCGACCTGCTCGCGGGGTCCGGGCTGGATCTCGTGATCATCACCGCTCCCAACACGATGGTGCCGGGCGCTCGGGGTCCATCAGCCGACGCAATGTTTCGGTCCTCCTGCCGCATCCTGACCCGCCACGAGGCGGTGACCGTACGGCGTGCCGGGAGCGCCGTGCTGCTGCTCGCACCGAGCGCCGACGATGTTCGTGCGATGGGGACGGTGTCCGACAGCATGAGCTCGCTGCACCTTGCCGAGGTGGCGCTGCAGGCGTACGAGTCAACCCTGCGACGCCTCAGCCACGGCCCGCTCGCCGATGCCGTGGCGAGCGTCGCGAACCGGAGTCGCGCCGCGCTCGAGCGCTCCGCGTCCTGACGCCGCCGCCCCTGCGCTCAGTTGCTGCCGGCTATGGCATCCAGCTGGCGCATCTGATCCGGCGAGAGACCGAGCGTCGCCGCCGCAACGTCCTCGTCGAGGTGACGCACGGAGGACGTGCCCGGGATCGGCAGCATCACGGGCGAACGCTGCAGCAACCAGGCCAGCGCCACCTGCACGGGGGTGGCGCCGACGGTGCGTGCCAGCGCGGCGATCACGCTGTCTGGCCGTGTCAGCTCCCCGGTGGCGATCGGATACCAGGGGATGAACGCAAGCCGGTGCCGCTCGCAGTGCTCGAGCACCGGCTCTGCCTCGCGATGGATGAGGTTGTAGCGGTTCTGCACGCTGACGATCTCGGCGACACGCCTCGCCTCACCGATCTGCTCGACGGTCACCTCCGACAGGCCGATCATGCGGATCTTGCCCTCGCGCTGCAGGTCGTGCAGCACGCCCACCTGGTCCTCCAGCGGAAAGCGGCGGTCGACGCGGTGCAGCTGAAGGAGATCGATGCGCTCGACTCCGAGCCGGCGCAGGCTCATCTCACACTCCTGCCGCAGGTAGTTGGGATCACCAAGCACATGCCATTGGTCGGGACCCGTGCGCACGAATCCCGCCTTGGTGGCGACGACAAGCTGCTCCGGGTATGGGTGCAGCGCCTCGCGGATGAGCTCCTCGCTGACATACGGACCGTACGAGTCCGCGGTGTCGATGAAATCCACGCCGAGGTCGACCGCCCGCTGCAGCACGCGGATGCACTCGTCGTGGTCGCGCGGGGGTCCCCAGATGCCGGGGCCGGTGATGCGCATGGCGCCGAATCCGAGGCGGTGCACGGTCACCGCGCCGCCGAGCGCGAACGTTCCGCTGGCCGCCACCGACCGCTCGATCGTTGCCATCTGCTCCATCGCAGGTCCCTCCGTGACACGCGCGAACCCCGTTGCCGCCACCACGCCGAGTCTGCCGCATCGGACCGGTTCGGCAGCAGCGTGCGCCAGCGCAGGGGGCGGCCGCGGTCTCGTACGCTGAGCCTCTCAACTTGGGAGGGCATGGTGTCCAGCTCGCCCGTCTACGTCCTGCTCATCACGTTTCTGGCGTCGGCCGTGGAGGCCGTCGAGATGGTGACCATCGTCGTGGGCGTCGGCGCCACCCGCGGCTGGCGCTCGACGTTGATCGGCGCTGCAGCCGGATTCGGCGTGCTCGCCGTCATCGTCGTCGCCCTCGGTGCCGCGTTGACGCGGCTGCCGATCGGGCCGCTGCGACTCGTGGTGGGCGGGCTGCTGCTGGTGTTCGGCTTGCAGTGGCTCACCAAGGGTGTGCGGCGTGTGGCGCTGCGCGGACTTGCCGGCTACAACAAGGCGTTCAGCGACGAGGAGCGGTGGACCGAGCCGGGCATCGACTGGACGGCGTTCCTGCTCGGGTTCAAGGGCGTGCTGCTCGAGGGCTTGGAGGTCGCGTTCATCGTCGTGTCGTTCGGCGTCAACGCGGGACAGCTGCCGCTCGCCGCGCTGGGCGGCGTGGGCGCCGTGGTCATCGTTGGCGGGCTTGGGTTCACCGTGCACCGCGCCGTGGCACGCATCCCGCGGAGCCTGCTCCAGCTCATCGTCGGCATCATGCTCACGAGCTTCGGGACGTTCTGGTCACTCGAGGGCATCGGCGTGGAATGGCCTGGTGGTGACGCCGCGATCCCCGTGTTGATCGGCGTGTACACGGTGACCGCGCTCGGCTACATCACCGCGGAGCGGAAGCGTCTCTTCGGCCTGGTGCCCGTCGCATGACGCAGCAGGTGCCGGCACCGCTTGCCACGCACCCGGAACCGGGATCGCCGGGCAGCGCGGCCGGCTCCGTGTTCACACGACCACCGCTGTCGTGGGTCATCGGGTTCGTCAAGTTCTGGTACGGGTTCATCGTCGGTGACGACTGGACGCTTGCAGTCGCGGTCGCGGCGGGCCTTGCCGTGACTGCGCTGCTGCACGCCAAGGGCATCGGCATCTGGTGGTTGGTTCCGCTGATGGTGATCGTCATCGTCGGGCTCGACCTCGAGCGGGCAAGCCGCCGCGGGCGACGGCGCTAAGCTATTCTCAGCTGCAGCCGCTCGTCGCTCCGCAGTTGAAGCACTTGTAGCAGGCACCGTTGCGCACCATCAGGCTGCCGCACTCGCTGCACGAGGGCGCGTCGGCCTGGTTGACGAAGGCACCGGGAAGATCTCGCACCGACGGCTGCGCCGTGCCCGCTGGCGGGATCGGAGCGGGTGCGGCCGTGGCCTTGGCTGTTGCACCCGGCGCCGGCGCCGGCATTTCGGTCTCCTCCACGTCGCGGCGGATGATCCCCAGGCGGTCGCGCTCCTCCTGTGACAGGAAGCGCGACGCGAGCCAGCGGAAGATGTAGTCCATCACGCTCTTGGCGATGGGGATCTCCGGGTTCTTGGTGAAGCCCTGCGGCTCGAACCGCGTGTGCGAGAACTTGTCGATAAGCGCCTGCAGCGGCACGCCGTACTGCAGCGCGAGTGAGATCGCCGTGGCGAACGAATCCATGAGTCCGCTGACCGTGGAGCCTTCCTTGGCCATCTTCAAGAAGATCTCACCCGGCGTTCCGTCCTCGTACAGGCCGACGGTGATGTACCCCTCGTGGCCGCCCACCTCGAAGCGATGCGTCAGCGCCTGGCGCTCGGACGGCAGCCGTCGGCGCAGCGGACGCTCGACGACCTGCACACGTTGGCCCGTCGTCTTGTCGATGCTGGTCGCGAGCGGCTGGCTGCGCTTGCTCCCGTCGCGGTAGATCGCGAGCGCCTTCAGCCCCAACTTCCAGCCGTCGATGTACGCGCGCTCGACGTCTTCAATGGTCGACTCGCCCGGCATATTCACAGTCTTGCTAATCGCGCCGGAGATGAACGGCTGCACCGCGGCCATCATGCGCACGTGGCCCTGCCAGGCGATGGAGCGCTTGCCGTTCTGCGGTGTGAACGCGCAGTCGAACACTGCGACGTCCTCATCATGCAGCGACGGCGCACCTTCGATGGTGTCATTGGCGTCGATGTACGCGACGATGTCGGCGACCGCGGTGTCTCCGTAGCCAAGGCGGCGAAGGGCCGCAGGGACCGTCTGGTTGACGATCTTGAGCATGCCGCCGCCAACGAGCTTCTTGTACTTCACGAGCGCGATGTCTGGCTCGACGCCCGTCGTGTCGCAGTCGAGCAGGAAGCTGATCGTGCCGGTGGGTGCGAGCACTGTGGCCTGGCCATTGCGATACCCGTGCCGGGCGCCCAGCTCGTGTGCCTCGTCCCACGCGTGCCGAGACGCCGTGATCAGGTCCCCCTGGACGTTGGTGGTGGGAATGTTGTACGCCGCCTCGCGGTGCTTGCCGATCACACGGAGCATCGGCTGGCGGTTGACCGGGTAGCCGTTGAAAGGTCCGATCTCGCGCGCGATCCGCGCCGATTGCGCATAGGCCTCACCGGTGAGCACAGCGGTGAGGCAGGCGGCGACGTCCCGACCCTGCGGCGAGTCGTATGCCAGCCCGCGTGCCATGAGCAGTGCACCGAGGTTCGCGTAGCCGAGACCGAGCGGCCGGTAGTCCTCGCTGTTCTTGCCGATCTTCTCGGTTGGGTAGGACGCGTTGCTGACCATGATCTCCTGTGCGGTGATCGTCAGCTGGATGGCGTGGCGGTAGCCGTCCACGTCGATCGAGCCGTCGTCGTTGAGAAAGCGAAGCAGGTTGATCGACGCCAGATTGCAGTTGTGGGCGATCAGACCTTCGGCGATCACCGAGTGTGTCACTGGCTCGGTTACGTCATAGACGATCTCGTCGCCGTCAGGTGCGACTTCGACCACCCTGGGACACCGCGGCTGCTTGAGAGCCCCGTTGAATTTGCGGGACATGATGGCCCAGGCAGTGGCCTCCTTCTCGGCCGAGCACGGAAAGCCGATGAGTGCCAGGAAGGCGCGCGCCTGCTGATTGTAGATGTGCAACTGTCCCTGCGGATTTGCCCGGCCGGCCGGATGCGTCCAGCTGATACGTGACGTGATTCCGAAATCCGATAGGAGCAGCTGAACCGATCGCAGCATCGCCGGCGACGACGAGGCCAACATCACTTCGGGCTCAGTCGCCCACTGGTTGGTGCGCAGGCAGCCGTCTGCTGAGAAAAGACCCTGCAGGTAGGCAACCTTGAGGTCGTCGTCGACGCGATGAACCGCCGTCGGGACGTCCTTATCGATAGCCGTGCCCTGGTGGAACCCATACACCATCTCGAGATGCTCAACGAGCGTGCGCTGCGAGGTAGAGCTCTGCATGACGCCGTTGCGAGCGTGGGACACCGTCGAGAGCATCGGAACAGTTCTATGGTCGTTCCCAGCAGCTGCCTTCAGCAGATTGAGCTCATTGGTCATGAACTCAGCCGTATCCCTTTCCTTGGGCCCAAAGACCAGGGCCACCGTGTTCTTGCTGAAGACCCCGTCCCCGCTCAGCCATCCAAGCATCTGCCAGCGGGTCACCTGCTCCGCAGAGGAACGGAAGCGAACCGGGTTCCCGGACTCACGAATCGAGATCCGATCAACGCCCGCTTCCAACTGGTCAATGCGCTTCCACCCACTATCAGCCGTCAGGACCCGATGGTCGCCCGTTGTTCTGATGACGCGCCCGTCCTTGAGCTTCGTGCGAAACACTGGCCTGCGACCAATACGCGTGACCAGCGCTGGGCGGTGTGCGGTGATTCGGCGATGATCGTGTTCCGAATGCAGGTCAGTAGTCACGAGAACCACTTCACCCCGTTCCTGTTGCTCGTACAGCTCCTCAACTGTGCGCAATCCATCGGGGGTGCTGATCCTCGTTGACGGTGCGAAGCACGCCGAATCGTCCAAAAACATGTATTCGGCGCACGGGTTACTTGCGTTGATGCGGGCTGTGTTCGACGACGTGTGCCAGTCGTTGATTGTGGTGTCGTACTGCACGCCCGGATCGCCGCACTGCCACGCAGACTCGGCCATAAGGCGCAGCAGCTCGCGCGCCTTCACCGTCTTCAATACGCGCGACCGATCTGTGACCGCGTAAAGGTTCCAGTCCTTGTCCTCCTCCACCGCGCGCATGAACTCGTCCGTCACGCGCACCGAGTTGTTGCTGTTCTGGAAGAAGATGGACGCGTACGCCTCACCGGTGAACGAGCCGTCGTAGCCGGCCTCAATCAATGTCCAGGCCTTGCGCTCCTCGCTCACCTTGCACGTGATGAAGTCTTCAATGTCAGGGTGATCCGCGTTGAGGATCACCATCTTCGCCGCGCGCCGCGTGGTGCCGCCGCTCTTGATCACGCCAGCGAACGCGTCGAAGCCCTTCATGAAGGACACGGGTCCGCTGGCTGTCCCGCCGCCGGCGAGCGCCTCCTCTGAGGAGCGGATCGGCGAGAGGTTGGTCCCCGTCCCGCTGCCGTACTTGAACAGCATGCCCTCGTTCTTGGCGAGGGTGAGGATCGAGTCCATCGTGTCGTCGACGCTCTGAATGAAACACGCCGAGACCTGGGCCTTCGATCCGGGCACCCCCAGGTTGAACCAGACCGGGCTGTTGAAGCTCATCTTCTGGTGCAGGATCAGGTGGCAGAGCTCGTCCTGGAAGACGTGCGCATCTGCCTCGGTGGCGAAGTAGCCGCCGGCGCGTCCCCACGCTGCGATGGTGTCGACGACGCGGGAGATCATCTGCTTGACACTCGTCTCCCGGCGCGGCGTTCCCAACGGGCCGCGGAAGTACTTGCTGACCACCACGTTGGTCGCCATCTGCGACCAGAACGCCGGCACCTCGCAGTCCTGCTGCTCGAAGACCGTCTCGCCCTTCTCGTTGGCGATCGCAGCGGTGCGCCGCTCCCAGGTCACCTCGTCGTAGGGGTGGACCTCCTCGCGGGTGAACCGGCGCTCGAAGTGGAGGCCGGTGCCGGACGTCGCGGGCGATGCCTGCGGTGGGTTGGACGGGGTCGGCGGGACGAGCGAATCCACGGCGTTTTCCTCACGTGCTTGACGGGCGCTTGCGGGATGCTGGGACGTGTGCTTGACGGAGCGCGCCCTGGCGAGCTGCGAACCCCCATTTTCCCACATGTTGGGGTCCCGCCGTCCGGGAGCCACCATATCTTGAGATGCCGGCGCCTTCCCGTCAAGGGGTCAGCGGCGTCGAAGCAGCGCCTGGTGCCCCTCCGGAACCTCGATGCGCATGCCCAGCCGGCGTTCCCCGGCAAGGAGGAGGAACTCACCTCGAGGCGCCGTCTCCAGAAAGCGTCGCTGGACGTCGGTGAGGCCGAACGCGCTCTCCATGCGAGCTGCCTCAGACGAACGGTGGCCGCCGAGCAGCGCGATGGCGCAGTTGGTCAGCACGACCGATCCGTCGTCGGAACCGAGCAGGTCCTGGGCGTTCTGCGTCGCCACCACCAGCGACGCCGAGTACTTGCGGCACCGCCGCGCGAGCTGGACGAGGAGAGCGCTCAGCGGCGGGTGTACGCAGAGGGCACCGACCTCGTCGAAGAGGATGTGACGGCGGCGCTGCTCCTTGCGAACCAGCCGCCACAACCACCCCGCCACGATGAAGGTGACGGCCGCGACGTGCTCCGGGGGTGTGTCTCGCAATGAGATCCCGACGATGCCGTGATCGATCTGCACCGTCGTCTCGCGATCGAACAGCTGCCCGAGCGCACCGCTGCAGTACCGGCTGACCACGGTGGCCACCAGCGGTGCGTCGCGCTCCAGCGATGGGAGGCAGTCGTGCAGCAAGGCGGTCCGACCGGCGCGGCGCGCTGCGTCCTGCGCGCCGCGCCCTGCCCGATCCACCACTGCGCGCTCGACGTCGGTCATGTGTCCGCCGCGCAGCACGCTGACGAGCTCGACCAGTGCCGCGACCGCATCCTCGTCGTCCGCGGCGGCGTCGAACACATTAACGGCCGTGTCGCCTCCAGGGGCGAGCACGATGTACGTTCCGCCGAGCGAGTCCACGAGCCGCCGGTACTCGCCCTCGGGATCGATGACAACGCAGTCGACCCCGTGGGCGGCGGCCTCCAGCATCACGGTCCCCATGGCGAAGCTCTTGCCGTGACCGGATGCCGCGAGGATGGCGATGTTCGCGTTCATGTGGCGGCCGGCGTCGAATGGCGCAACACGCACCGGAGATTGGCTGCGCAGCGTCGCCCCCAACCGGTAACCGCCGGGCTCGGCGCATCCGGCGTCCACCCACGGCACGCACGACGCCGCCGCGCTCGATTCCACGAGCTTCACGGAGCGCAGATGGTCGACGCCCAGCGGCAGCGTGGTGAGAAAGCCGGCCAGATGGCGGAAGTGGGCGGCTTCGCCGGCAACCAGCGCGCTTTGAAACGCCAGGCGCACCGTGTCGCTGTTGCGCCGCAGCTCCTCGACATCGGAGGCACGCACCGTGGCGGTGACCGAGATGTGCAGCGGACGGCCGAGGTTGCGCGCCAGCCGGCCGCGCAGCTCGAAGGCGGAGTCAAGAGCGATGTCGACGTGGACATCACCCACGCGGCCGCGCTCATCCTCGAGCACGCGGTGGGCAGAGAAGTCGCGCAGGCGCCGGCCGAGCGTGTTGAGCGCCGCGCCCAACGCCGCGGGGGTGAGGTGGATCGCGATGTCGCATTCGAGCGGAACCCGTAGCAGCGGTGCGAGCCACCCCGCCGTGACGCGGTGCCCGGGCAGCCGCCGCAGCGCGTAGCTGCGCGCAACCAGCGCGCCCATGCGGACGTGCTGCGGATGCGCGCTCCACTCGATGCTGTCGCGAGCATCCGCGCCGGCGTGGACGGCATCCGCGAGCGCGTGATCGCGCAGCTGGTCGGCGGAGATCCCCATCGCCCTGACGCTCTCGCACGCCCGTGCGGTGAACGCGGCGAGCTGCTCGCGCGCTGCGGCTCGCGTGACCACGAGCACGTCGCGCCGGTATGCCGGCGAGGTGTGCAGCCGGCGCGACCAGTACTCCGTCATCGACTCGCCGAGCGCGCGTGCCGGTTCGCTCACCGCGGCCGCGCTCGATTCGGTGGCCGAGTCGCCACGCAGCGCGCGGACCTGCACCACGAGCTGGAGGGGCGCGTCCAACGTGTGGCACAGGCGCTCGAAGACCGCCACGACCGCGCTGC
The DNA here is from genome assembly GCA_036378495.1 of Candidatus Dormiibacterota bacterium. GTDB lineage: Bacteria > Chloroflexota > Dormibacteria > Aeolococcales > Aeolococcaceae > JAFALX01. Next base: position 2,181 of record DASUWI010000078.1, on the reverse strand, counting down.
GCCGCGACGCATCGAGCGCCTCGATGTCGAGCTCACCGGTGCGCACCACCGCGGAGAGCGAGCCGTCCGGGTGCCGGATGCAGCCGCCGTCGACAACATACGGACCGATCGACGTGGGGCGGCGCGTGGCGCCGTGGATCATCTCGCTGCGGCGTGTGTCGCAGGCAGCATCCGTGCCGCGAGACGGCGGAGCTCGAGTCCGGCACCACCGGTTGCGCTCAGCACGGCCGGGCTGTGCCGGTTCTCGGCATCCACCAGCGCGGGATCCTCGGGGATCTCGGCGATGATGTCGCCACCGAGGTCGTGCATCGCCACGCTGACATCGACCGCGTGCCGCGCGCGGTTGACCACGTAGCGGAGGCGATCGCGCAACCCGAGCGCTCGCAGCAGCTCCGTCGTGCGGTACGCGTCCTGGATGCCGGTGGCCGTTGGGACCACCACGATCAGCACGTCGTCCGCCGCGCGCAGTGCAGCCCGCGTGACGTCGCTGAGCTCTGCCGATACGTCCACCACCACCGTTCGCGCACCGCCGAGGTCGAGCTCGCGCAGCACCTCACGCAGAACTGCCGGCGTCACCGGCCAGCACGGGTCCGCGGGCTTGGCGGGACCAAGCAGCACGCGCAGTCCTGACGCATGCTGCGCAAGAAACTCGTCGACGCGGCGGTCATCCGGAGGCGAGACCGCGTAGTCGACGAACCCCGAGTGCGCCATGCCGAGCCTCCCGGCCACCGACGCACTGCGAAGGTCGCAGTCGACGAGCACGCAGTCGCCGCTCCCGCAGGACGCGATCCAGGCAGCCACCTCAGTCGACAGGGTGGTGCGCCCGGTGCCGCCCTTGAGCGAATAGAAGACGAGCCGGCGAGCGCCGCTGCGACCGAGTGCCGCTCGAGGAGGAGCCGGCCGGGCGCGTGGCGTGTGACCGGCCCAATGACGATGGAGCTGCACAATGTTCGATGCGAGGACCGGAGCCGCCGGAGCTGCGTCCTCCGAGACGATGGCCGGCCGGGAAGCCGCAGTCGTGAGCACCAAGCTGCCGCTCCGCGGTCGCAGCGCGTAGCACGCGGCGAACAGCGCCCAGTCGAGCGCCGGGCGTCCGCCCAGGCGCACCCATCCCAGGGCCGCAGCGCTGAGCACGAGAACGAAAGCGAGGGGAACGGTGAGCCGTCCCGGAAGCGGTGCGTGCAGCACGGCGAAGGCGACGAGGCAGCCGGCAACGACAGTGATCAGCTGCGGAGCGGCAAGTCCGAAGGCGAGGCGATCCGGTGCGTCGAACCCGTCTGCGAACTGGATTCCGTCCATACATCCTCCGTGGCCGGTGACGTTTTGCTGACGCAGAATCACAACGAAGTGTCATCGGCGACAACGACCCCGCCGCGGACAAAGCGGCCGTCCAGGCGAAGGCGTACATTGACAGCGGCGTCAATTTCCGTGGCAGGAGGACAGCGCGTGGCGACGATCGCCGAGCCGAAGGTGGGGACCTATCAGCAGTACATCGACGGCGAGTGGGTCGGGGCGGCCGGCGGGGCGACGTACGACGTGATCAACCCCTCGACCGAGGAGGTGATCGCCACCGCGCCCGCGAGCACCCGCGAGGATGCGCGCCTGGCAATCGCGGCGGCGCGCCGCTCGTTCGAGGGCGGGGAGTGGCGGCTGAAGTCGCAGCTGCAGCGGAGCCAGATCATGTTCGAGGTGGTGAAGCACCTCGAGCAGGTGTCCGACGAGTGGGGGCTGCTCGAGGCGCAGAACGGCGGCTCGCCGATTCGGAAAGCGTCGGTTATCGACGTGCCGTTCGCCATCGAGTGGTTTCGCAGCATGGCCGAGCAGGCCCTGCACATCCCCTGGTACGAGCCGCTGCCGTGGATCGATCAGCCATACGTCGGCTGGAACTTCGTGCAGCGCGAGCCCGTCGGGGTGTGCGCCGGCATCGTGCCGTGGAACTTTCCGCTGCTCTTCACGATGTGGAAGATCGCACCGGCGATCGCGATGGGCAACTCGATCATCCTCAAGCCGGCTGCGCAGACGCCATTGACCGCGCTGGAGGTGGTTCGCGCCATCGACGACACCGGGCTGATTCCTCGGGGCGTGATCAACGTGCTCACCGGCCCGACCATCGATCCCGGCGCCGAGCTGGTCGAGAACCCCGACGTCGACAAGGTCGCGTTCACCGGCTCGACTGCGTCC